>DSDU01000232.1 GCA_011056835.1 Deltaproteobacteria bacterium | reverse complement strand
GTATAGTACTATGTATCGTGTTACGGATGACAGAGCCGTTGGGGATTCGTAATGACAGCAGGTGATATTATTGAAAAAGTTGATGGGCTTACACGGGACAAGCTGACATACTTTGTGCGGGCGGGCTATATTAAACCGAAGAAGATCAAGAGAGGAACACTCTATTACAATCAATTCTCTCAAAAGGACTTCTTTCTCGTCGGACATGCGTGGAAATACATCTCTCAAAATGATATGCGGACACGTGCTGCTTTTGAGCGAGCTGAGCGAGAATATGCGGATCCCCAATTACGCCTGTTGGAATGATCTTTGTGAAGTAGGTAATCTTTTTTAATGGTTTCTGTATCGTTATAATCCGGTACGGAGATGTAGCCGGTGTGCCCCAAACCTTTGGCAGAACCATGCCGCCAGGGGAAACCAGAATGTCTGAACAGAAGATAGAACAGGCAGCTGACGAGTATCGCGGCATAGTAAGTACGGCCGCAACCCCTGCAACAGTGCAAAGATTAGAATATAGGGGGTATGATTCTTATACCGGTGAGTTTCTATACCGCTGTTCCTCATGCGGTGCAGACGTGGCAGTTAATCCGATGGATGTACTCCCTCCTCAAAGGCACAATAGCCATAGTCATCGTGTCGACGACATGAACGGCGAGACACGCCGGAGCGCCGCCACCACTATCTGGTGGGTATCCGTCTGGTGGATCTTCTATTTCATTCTCCTTTTCTTTTTTGCGCCGATTCTTACCATCATGCTCCTGTAAAAGAGATCAAACATGCAGGACAGCCCGAGCCTGGAATTCTTTGTGAACCCATTTTCGAATCTTGCCGACTGCTCCCGACACCTCGTCAGGCAGTAGATCGTTCCGGGTTTGTAACTCGCTGAAGCGGAACGGACCACATGACAATGAAACTGACCGACAACCCGTCGAGGACTGAATCATGAAAAAATCTCTACTTGACGACTATCGTTATTTTTTAAAAGACACCATCCGAAAGTCCATTGACTTTTCCCAAACCGCCCAGAGCAGGGGCATACCGCCGCCGCCGCTTGAAAAACCTTTTCCGGATAAGGCAAAACGGATCGGACTTATCACCCCCGGGAAGTGGCACACTATAGAAGATGTCAGCCTCGCAACGGCCATACAAAACCGCAAAAGTCGAAGAAACTATCGGAGTGAACCGCTGTCCCTTGAGGAACTTTCATTCCTTCTCTGGGCTACCCAGGGAATTCGCCGACGGATCGATTCGGGGCATGCCTATAGAAATGTTCCATCGGCGGGATGCCGCCATGCTTTGGAAACCTACATTTGCGTTGTAAATGTTGAAGGGCTGGAACGGGGGATATACCGCTATCTTCCTCTCGAGCACGAACTCCTTTTGGAATTTCTCGATGACCGCATCGGAGAGAAGACCGTATCGGCTGTTTTCGGTCAGCCCTACCCGGGGACATCGGCGGTTACCTTCCTTTGGACGGCCATACCGTATCGAATGGAATGGCGGTATGATTTAGCCGCCCACAAGGTGATTGCCATCGATGCCGGCCATGTCTGTCAGAATCTGTATCTCGCCTGCGAATCGATCCGTGCAGGCATGTGCGCCGTCGCTGCTTACGACCAGGAGGCTCTCGATGAACTCCTGCGCATTGACGGAAAGGAAGAATTTGCCATCTATCTTGCATCAGTGGGAAAAGCGTATAATTAATGATCGGCAGATGTCGCCCCTGGTCAGCTCGCCCCGATATATACGCCAGGCAGTCTGTCAATCAAAGACCTGCCATTCCGGCGGATTTTAACGAACGATCTCGAAGCAAGCTCCGCGAAATCAAACTGAAGAGATTAAACAAAGCAATGGGATGGACAAATCATCATCCCTCCGAAAAGTCTGGTGCCGCAACAGGTTAATTTTTTCTTGACAAATCCTTCAAGAGGTGTAATTTCCCAGTGAGTTCATATTGTTAAGCTACCTCAAGACAAAACAGGACACCATCCCGGGAGTAAATCATGGATTGACCGAGACACCCCGTACCTTACAACGAGAATGGAGGTTCTTTGTATCTTCGTGGATGGGCCGGTTCACGGCAGGAATCGGCTCCTATTAGATAACAACGCACTGAAGTGGAGATAGATTCGATAAGGATGAAAACAACAATCGAAAAACATGATTCCTCTGAAACACGGAGACTTATGGCGTGTCTCGAAACGGGGAAACTTCTCACCTCGACACTCAATCTCAGAGGAATCCTCGAACATATCATGGGCAAGGTGAGCCAGTTAATCGATGCGGAAAACTGGTCACTTCTGCTCAAGGATCAGGAATCGGGAGAGCTGACTTTCGAGATTGCCGTCGGCATAGACAATAATGTGATCAGGGGCGTTCGTCTCGCACGGGGAGAGGGGATTGCAGGGTGTGTCGCTGAAACGGGAATTCCTATTTACCAGTCCGATGTCAGCGACGATCCGAGGTTTAATAAGGATATCGATGAACAAACGGGTTTCAGAACCACGTCAATAGCATGCCTGCCACTGACCATACATGGGAGCGTAGTTGGTGTCATCGAAATAGTCAATATCACCGACATGGAAAAATTCAAAGCAAACGATCTCCCCTTTCTGAACATTCTGGCGGATTACGCGGCAATCGCCATTGAGAATTCACGGAACTTCGCCCGCATTCGACGCATGAGCGTTACCGATGAGTATACGGGCTTTTATAATGTACGGTATCTCCACCAGATATTGGATGAGCTCATCGAGAAAGCTGACAGGGATAAAACCAAACTGGCCGTCGTATTCGGGGATATCGATAATTTCAAGAAGGTGGTTGATGAATACGGTCATCTCCTGGGCAGTCAGGTTCTCAAGGAAGTCGCCCACACCATATCACTCTCTCTCACGGAAAAAGACATCCTGGTGAAATACGGCGGCGATGAATATGTGATCATTCTTCCCGACAAAACCAAAGAGGAGGCCATTGAACTTGTAAACACCATTCTCCAATGCATACGAGAGGCACAGTACCTCAAAGCACAGCCTGATCCCGTTAAAATAACAGCAAGTTTCGGCATCGCTATGTACCCCGACGATGCCCAATCAAAAAAAGATCTTCTGCTGCTGGCGGATAATTCCATGTACAGAATTAAGAAGGCTCAAAAAGACGGTGTCGGTACGGCATAACCCTGCCCGCAACAACATGATTATACTGCAACGGATATCATAACGGCACTGCCTGACCGGGGAAGAAGGATGGATTCTCTCACAGTCCCTGAACAGGCCGTTGAAAAAGTCCCACTATGAGGTTGTTCAAATATGAAAACAAATCCTTTTAATGTTTCAGATGCACACGTGCGTGAATCAGATGAGTTATTGCATGAGCTTCAGACCGGTCGTAACGGGCTTGAAGCAAAAGAAGCCGAAAAGCGGATCGAGGATATCGGACCAAACCGGCTGCCGTCTCCACCGAAAGACGGGCCGCTGAAGAGGTTCTTAAAGCACTTCAACGATACGCTTATCTACATCCTTATCGTCGCCGCGGCCATCACCTCGCTTCTCGGCCACTGGGTGGATACGGGTGTAATTCTGGCCGTCGTTTTCATCAATGCAATCATCGGCTTCATTCAGGAAGGAAAGGCAGAGCAGGCTCTCGAAGGTATCCGCAAGATGCTCTCGCTGCACGCCCATGTCCGGCGCGACGGGAAGTGGATCGAGATTGATGCCGAATACCTTGTTCCCGGGGATATCGTACGGTTGCGCTCGGGCAATCGCGTGCCTGCAGATCTCCGTCTCATCGAAACGCAGAATCTGAGCATCGAAGAATCCGCATTGACCGGGGAATCCGTTCCAACGGAAAAAAACGGGCAACCCTCGGCGATCGATGCCGGTGTAGGCGACCGGTCGGGCATGGCTTACTCCGGCACCATAGTTGCTGCAGGCAGGGGGACCGGTGTGGTCACAGCGACGGGCATGGATACGGAACTGGGGCGCATCAACAAGATGATCACGGAGGTGGAAACCCTCGCCACGCCCTTGACGCGACAGATGAACCGCTTCGGACGGCTTTTGTCCATCGCTATTCTCGGTCTTGCAGCCCTGATGTTCCTGCTGGGTTATCTCCTGCACGAGTTTACCCTTGACGAACTGTTCTTTGCGGCCATCGGCTTCGCTGTAGCCGCAATCCCTGAGGGTCTGCCTGCGATCCTCACCATCACCCTGGCTTTGGGAGTTCAGAGAATGGCTGGCCGCAACGCCATCACCCGCAAGCTGAACGCAGTGGAAACGCTGGGTTCCGTGACGGTGATCTGCTCTGACAAGACCGGAACGCTGACGCGCAATGAGATGACCGTTTGCCGCGTGATTACCAGCTCCGGCCGATATGATGTCGAGGGTACCGGATATGAGCCCCGGGGCAGCATCGTGCGAGAAAACCGGGATGCATCCATCGAGGATCATCATGACCTTCGAACCCTCGTTCAGGTTATGGACGTGTGCAATGACTCAGACATCAGCGAAGAAGACGGCCAGTGGAAGGTAACGGGGGAGCCGACGGAGGGGGCACTCCGCACACTGGCACGCAAGGCCGGGTTTGATGGAGCCGATTACGAACGTCTGGCAGTTGTTCCCTTTGAGTCTGAGAACAAGTTCATGGCCACCCTCAACCGAGTTCCCGATAACGGCATCCGTATTTTCGTAAAGGGTGCGCCGGATAGGCTGCTTGATCGTTGTGATGCCCAGCAGGGAGAAAACGGTGAGAAGGAACCGTTAGATCGCGATTTCTGGGAGGAGCACATCACGAAACTGGGTGACCAGGGGCTACGTGTCCTCGCCGCCGCTCAGCACGAAGGTGGAGAAGACAAGACGGAATTGATCATGGATGACCTCGAGGGCGGTCTTGTATTCGTTGGAATCGTCGGGATTACCGATCCGCCGAGACCCGAGGCCATAACCGCCATCGAAACCTGCCTGCAGGCAGGCATCCGTGTCAAGATGATTACGGGAGACCATGCCGGCACCGCTGCTGCCATCGGACGCATGATGGGAATCGGCAATGGTGTAGATGCGGTCACCGGAGCCACGCTCGAAGCTGCATCGGATGAAGAATTGATCCGGATTGCCCAGGAGAGCGATATTTTCGCCCGCACCTCGCCCGAGCACAAGCTCCGACTGGTCCAGGCGCTGCAGGCCGGCGGCGAGGTGGTCGCCATGACGGGAGACGGTGTAAACGACGCCCCGGCGCTCAAGCGTGCCGACATCGGAGTGGCCATGGGCATCAAGGGCACTGAGGCGACCAAGAGCGTGGCGGACATTGTGCTGACCGACGATAATTTCACATCCATTGAACACGCCGTGGAGGAGGGCCGGACGATCTACAACAACCTGCGCAAGGCCATCCTGTTCATCCTTCCCACCAATGGAGCGGAGTCCCTGATCATTCTCACGGCGGTCGTCTTCGGTCTCGTGCTGCCCCTGACGCCGGTGCAGATTCTGTGGGTAAACATGGTCACGGCGGTGACCCTGGCTCTGGCGCTCGCCTTCGAACCGGCTGAGCCGGACCTCATGAAGCGGCCGCCGCGCAAGCCGGGCACACCCATTCTCGGCGGTCATTTCCTCTGGAGGATCATATTTGTCTCGATACTGATCGGCGGGGCAACGATCGCAGTCTTTATCATCGAGCGGCAGAACGGGATGGCCATCGAACTCTCCCGCACCCTTGCGGTCAACACACTCGTACTCGGCCAGGTCTTCTACCTGTTCAACAGCCGATACCTTCACGTATCGAGTCTGCATTTGGATCGTCTTATCGCAAATAGAATGGCGTGGATCGCCCTGGGAGCCCTGGCGTTCCTGCAAGCCGTGTTTGTCTACGCGCCGTTCATGAACTCGTGGTTCGGCACCGCCCCCATGTCGACACGACTCTGGCTGATCCCATTCGGAATCGGTTTCGCCGTGTTCCTTGCCGTAGAAGCCGAGAAGGCTCTTCTACGTCGCTATGGACAAGGCAACCAGGACGACCCTGCATGAACCCCCTTGATTATCCTAACGCAAGTTTTTTTACGGAGGATTATCCCGGGTTCCGGCGGCAGGGACCCCGTCTGATGATCGGGGATTGGGCAACAGGCCGTCGACAGACCGTTGAAAAAATCCCACGGTGAGGCTGTCCGAAAATATCCGGATGCAAGGCACCCGTCATTATGAGGAACGAGTAGCACCTATGGGTACGTCGCAGTGACGAGGAATGAGGGGAACGCAGCAGATGGGCGTTTCGTCAACAGCATCTTGACACCCTAAACCCTTTGCTTACTCCCAAGGCAAAAAGTTCAGTCCGGTTTTGTAAACCGCATTTTCCCTTCAGGTACGCTTCTTCATGCCATTACGTCTTGCCCAGGTAGCAGCCTTCGTAATCCAACGTACAGAGAGGTGTTTGTTCATCATTGAAAACGGCGCTGACCGCCTCCCCGATGAACAGCGTATGGTTACCCGGAGCCATGCTTTGGATAATGCGGCATTCCATGCAACCGATGCAGTCCGTCAGGACGGGACATCCGGTCACGCCGTCCTCCCAGGCAATCGAAGCAAACTTTTTTCTCGTATCCGGTCCTTTGAAACGGTGTAAAAGATCTTTTTGATCCCTGGCGAGGATGTGCAGGGCAAAATATCCGCTCTTCGTCAACAAGTCGTGAGTGTAGCGATCAGGGTGTACAGCCACCATGAACAGTGGCGGATCGTACGAAGCCTGGCTCACCCACGAGGCGATCATTCCATTGATGGCGTTTTCGAACCGTGCGGTAAGGACATAAATTCCGTACGTCATGTGGGCCATGTTTTTTAAATATGCTTCCTTCATGCTCAGTTCCTGCCGAAAATAACAATAATGTCGATCCGGGTGACAGATCCGTCCGCTATGGGAATCGTTGATTTTCTTTCTTTATCATCGATAAGATTCAGTCAGTGCCGTACCCTGTTCTTTCCACTTCATTTGAAATGGGCTTCTCATACAATTTCCTGTGGATGGTTACGGTCCATATTTTATCTTTTTTGTCACCCTCATAAATTTCTACATCCTTTGTCACATTGCCTTTGGCAGTTTCCCAGTGTACCCATCCCCAGTTCAGGATTTCCTCCTAGGGATGGTATCCGTTTATCTCCAGCCTCATGGTCTTCGATACCTCAAAATTATAATTATAGGTCATCGGCGTCACACCAACCTTGATACTATCCATATAGACGGTAGCGCCCGGCGGATCCGAAACGATATCAATCTTTCCTTTTTTTGCAACACATCCAACCAGCAGCATACCGGCCATCATTATAAAGAGAATTTTTTTCATTTCAGCTCCCCTCTTTCGACTCATTGGTGAAAATGTTGAAAAAATATAATCGCCGATAAGAATCTCCCGTGACTCCGTGCATATAATACCGTCAAAATCGCTGTCTGCTTGCTGCAGTTGCTTGATTGAAGCATACTATAAACCAAATGAAGACGTGGAACTATTAAAATTATACGGTTCTTCTCCAATTTAGTTGCTCGAAGCAAAGGCATTTTTAATTATAAGAGAGAAATATACCTCGTCATGAAAGCCAAAAGCTTTTCGCTTGATAACTTTGATTTTATTATTGATTCCCTCCAGCCGACGGGGATGAACGGCATGCCTGCAATGGTTGATAATGCCGCAGGTATGTCGTGTCAGCATTTTTGCGAAACCGACAAGCGCCGGGATGCCGCTTTCTCCGGCCATGGAACACCACTGGTGGAGAGCTTTTTGACACGATGCGGGATAGGAGTACCGCAGAGTCTCTTCAGACTGTCTTTCAGGATATAAACGTGCGTACATCCCCAAAGTGGTTGTGTCGTGTGCGTACCTGCTTCTTTTTTCCGCCCCCGGCAATAATACCAATGATAGAATCTTTCGACGGCAGCAAACGGGTGCCGGCCGGTGCAGAGAACACTGCACGGGCGGATCTGCTTGAAATAAATTGTTTCTTCCGGGTCTTCTTCTCTTGTCAGCTCATCAGGCACCACGATATGTGAAACATCAATTCCTTCCGCCTCCCTTTCATCCAGCCGTTCGGAAATTGTCATTGATACGTTTCCCCGTACGTTACATCACATCTCGATCTCGATGCGTTCAGCCATGTAATATTACAGCATTACGTTTATGCTAACTAATATTTATTTCAGGTTCTTTGCTTTAATAACTAGAGTTTAGAGTCTCCACGTAAAAAATGGTTAAAATTTATAAAAAATACTTGACTTTGCCGCGCATTCGCGCGGCCCATTTATCAATGGGCC
>DSDU01000182.1 GCA_011056835.1 Deltaproteobacteria bacterium | reverse complement strand
GCCTGAATAACAGCGTTACATCTGTACAATCAATGCGTTATTTGCCGCTTAAAAAGGCACCGACGGTGAGGTATGCTTTTTTTAAAGAACAACAGGCGCTAAGGAAACTCTAAACTCTAGTTATCGGTAATTCAAAAGCGATAATTGTCCCCGTGGGATCATTATTTCCCACGCTTATTGACCCATTGTGGTCGGAAATTATTGAGTCGACAATTGCCAGGCCGAGTCCCGTACCCGATTTCTTTGTGGAAAAGTAAGGCTCAAACACCTTCACCTTATTCTTGGGCGATATGCCCACGCCGTTATCAATAACCTCCACCTTCGCCTTTTTAAAGCTTTTATCACATGATGTTTTGATTTCTATTTTACCATTGCCGTTCCGAGCTGAAACCGCTTCGACGGCATTATCAAGCAAATTAACCATGACACGTTTTATCTGTTCGGCATCGATTTTTATCTCCGGCAGAGTATTATCCTTTCTGAAATCAAAGGTAATCTCCTTATGAGCATCCTGAAAAAGTATGATAGAGTCATGAATCACTGCGTTCAGGTTGTTCGGAGCAGGTTTCGTAACGGGCATTCGTGCAAACCGTGAAAATTCATCGACTAAATTCTTCAGTACTTCAACCTGATTGCTAATGGTTCTAGTACACTCCTGAAATACGGCTCGATCTTCCCCTTCGATTTTATCTCCGTATTTTCGTTGTAATCTTTCGGCAGATAATTTAACCGGTGTCAAGGGGTTCTTGATTTCGTGAGCTATTCTCCGGGCAACCTCGCGCCATGCCGCCACTCGTTCCACTTTTTGAAGCTGCGTTAAATCCTCAAAGACGACGACAAGCCCCATATAATTGCCGTTGTCGCGGGAAATGGTTACTGATACCAGAAACGTCATGATCCTGTCTCTCGGCATCAGTTGAATCTGTTTTTCAATCGAACCTTCACCGCTTTCCTTCAGCTCAGTTAACAATTCACGGACCAATGTCATATACTCAGGAATAAGAACTTCGTTGTACCGTTTATTGAGCACCGCTTCGGTCTTTATGCCGAGCATTCTCTCTGCGGCCCGGTTGATTGTCGTAATGACGCCGTGACGGTCTACGGAAATAACGCCGGCTGAGACATTTCTAAGGACCGTCTCCATATAATTTTTCCGCTGTTCCAAGTCAATGTTTGCCTGTTTCAGCCGCTCACTGCTGAACTTCAGGTCTTTCGTCATCTTATTAAACGAGTTAACCAGAACACCAACCTCATCATCCGCTAAAACATCAATATGCTGATCGAGATCCCCTTGAGCAATCGCCTCCGTCGCATCAGCAAGATCATGAATCGGTCCGGTAATGCCCCGTGCCAAATAAAAACCAAACCAGGTGGCGGAAAATATAATCAGAAGAGTAACGATAGACAGTGTAATGATATAACTGAATTTTATTGGATTTTTGAGTAATGTCAGCTGTTTGTATTCCTCATTCGTCTTGGCGATGATCGCCATCTTATCGACGAGGGTTTTCTGCATGTGATAACTCACAATAACAACACCTATGACTTCTCTCGGTTGAAAATTTGAAAAAACGGGGGCAAGTCCGCTGATGAGATCTCCTGACCCGATCGATTGTACCGTCGAGATAGCCTTGCCCATAAAAACATCTTCCAGAATTTTCGGTGTCAATTGCAACGGCGGTATATCAGGATTATTTTCATTCCGACTGAATAATCGTTCTTTTCTGTTGTCGAAATAAACTTCAGCCGATCCCAGATTGTAGCTTTTTTGACGCTTCTCAAGAAGCGTTTCAAGATAGTCCTCCCTTTCTTTTTCATACAGTATGTTATCCGATATCTCAGCACTTATTTGACGTGCATAATTCATGGCGTTGTTCGCCGTTTGCTGATAATAGGTCTGAGCTACCTCGAGTGAACGACTGAGGGCAACACCCGTTTTCACATTAAACCAGTTTTCAATGCTGTTGGATAGAAACTTTGTCGCTACCAAAAAAAGAACAACAGTGGGAATAAGGGACAAACTGACAAATGCGACAACGAGTTTAGTCCGAAGATTCGAACCGATAATTCCGCGCCTTCTCTCAAAAATGAGCTTGACGGCATTTCGGACAATGAGAAAAATGAGAAGGATAATAAGAATGATATTGATATTGATCAGACCGAATATGAGAACGTCATTTGATATGGAGATAAACTCTTCAAGCCGTGAGAGATGGCTTTCCACATAGGTAAGCAGAATAACAACGATGACGGTTATGAGAATGATGATTCTTTCTCGCCGCCGCCGATTCCATTCCTTTTCCTGATTTCTGAGTTGTTCCTGCGTCACCATTGCATTAATAGATAAAGTCTTCTCGATACCAATCCGTTTCAAAATCCCACAGAGAAACGAAAAAAAACACATACTCCATATGGAGTGGAAGGCGAACCTTGTCCAGCTCCGCTTTTACCCTGACGTAATAATTTTTTCCTTTCTCCAGTTCCTTCATGGAGGAAACGATAAACCCGTTCAGATCCGACATTGCACGCTTGGCTCCGTTAAAATCTCCAAACTGTTCCGGTTCTTTGGTATTCCCATTATGTATGACATAAAAAATCTTTTTGATGGTATCGTACTTTATGGTGTGTTTTATTTTCAGAGAGGTTATTTTCTTATCAAACCAATAGTGTCGTTCACGGCGCAACTCGACATAGAACGTAAAGGTTGTCGGTATTCCTGCCATTATGGCGTCTTCCATCTTTTTGGTAAAACAATTAGTTACCCCGCAGTAAATAATAAGATGCTCAGGCGTGTTTGTAATGATAAAATTTGTAATTTTAGCATCTTCCGCACAAGATAGTGAAGGTTGACAGCATAACAGATACATAAACAGCATGCATAACAGTCGAAGACTTATTCTGGACATGGGAATCCCTTCTCGATGATCTCCTTCAGAGAATGTGATTTCAGAACTTGTTATTTTAAAAAAGGGAGGGGTAAAAAGCAAGACTTATTTCATGCATATGGAAGCATTATGTTATTGACATTTCATGACATAATGCTGCTATCAAATTTACCGGACTCATCATCACCGGACGGAGGCCACGCTTGCCCAGAATGAATGCAGATCATCCACTGATTCTTCGTGCTCCTCTCCATTGCAGTATTGAATGATTCTCCAGCAGTCGCTCCTGACAAGGAGTTCCCGAAGCAGGAGATTGTTCAGTTTATGCCCCGATTTATAGGCGATAAAATGACCGATAATCGGCATTCCGAGAAGATAGAGATCACCGATTGCATCGAGGACCTTGTGTTTGACGAACTCGTCAGGACATCGCAGACCTTCTTTATTAATAACCTTTTCATCATCAAGAACGACGGCATTCTTCAACGATCCTCCGAGGGCAAGACCTCGCGCCTGAAGATATTCAACATCCCTGAGAAATCCGAATGTTCGGGCAGCACATATTTCACGCTCATAGATATCCTGACTGAAAGCCATATGAAATGACTGCTTTTCCACAACAGGATGATTAAAATCGATATCATATGTAAGTTTGAATTCCGGTGATGGAATCAACATGGCCTGACCTTCGCCATCGCTCACCGATACGGGCTTTTCTATCACCATAAAATTTCTTGGCTTCTCCTGAACAGTAACGCCGATATTTTTCAGAATATCCACGAAAGGAAGAGCACTCCCGTCCATTATCGGGATTTCAAACGAATTTATTTCCACGGTTGCATTACTGATTCCCATACCTGAAAAGGCGGACAAAAGGTGCTCGACCGTGGATACGGTCGCTCCGTTCGTGCCGAGGGTTGTGGCTAGTGTTGTATCTGAAACATTGGTAAGTTCAGCCTTGATTATATTATTGCCCCTAATATCTTTTCTGACAAAAACAACTCCCTGATCAGCGGCCGCGGGCTTGATAGTCATTCTGACTTTTCTCCCCGTGTGCAATCCTATACCGTCACAGTTTACTTTTGTCCTGATTGTTTTCTGTAAGTACATACAAGCACTCCGTATTGTTCAATTGTATCGTAATTAACAGCAATTATCGTACCACAGCATGCATTATGTAATGCTATTCACTGCATATTCGTAACATATTGAATACTGTTTACATATTGCGCTCAACCCATGATGGGACATAGTAGCTACTG
The DNA here is from genome assembly GCA_011056835.1 of Deltaproteobacteria bacterium. GTDB lineage: Bacteria > Desulfobacterota > Syntrophia > Syntrophales > UBA6807 > DSDU01. The sequence continues at coordinate 4,265 of DSDU01000182.1, read as the reverse complement.
ACAATCGTCAGCATGTATATTCTGTTATGTGTTGCGCAAAAGACACGCAATGGACATTAATAACGCGCTACACGGCGGGATATTAAAGATTTTGGCAATGGGTGATCCTTATAAAATCGGTCTTTCTCGCTATAAATGCATCCGCAATATTGTTGCCGGTACATCTCCAGCGATCTTGAAATTTCGACCCCTTCCTTCCATCCGATTCTGAAGTCTTCATAATAAAAAGGAATTCCAACTTCCCTGCCGACACTATCGCCGATATCTCGAATCAGGTCATGTTTCTGGAATTTGCTGTAGAGCAACGTCGTTGTAAATCTGTGACACTTACCTTTTTTCGCAATGTGAGCGGCATATCGCAAGCGATCATAATAGCAGCGCCTGCATCGATGTTCCTCCCTGAAGACAATATTCCTCAGAAATTCCTCCATCGGGTAGTCCCGACCGACAATAAGGCGCAATTCTTTATCGGTGGCATATTTTTGCAGTGTATGGAAACGCTTCACATATTCGCTATACGGATGGATGTTGGGATTATAAAATAATCCCGTTACATCATCACCGGCTTCCCGCAATATTTGAAGGGGATAAATGGTGCAGGGAGCACAGCAGATATGGAGTAATGTTTTCATGACAACTCCATCCAAAACCATAAATGTCCATTGACAAAGTGGCTACCGGTGGACGACTTACTTTTTGCGAATCCCGTTATTTGATATCTAAATTGCAAATTGACATCGAAAAACTTAAAAGAATTCCTTCTGCTTATCCTTTTCCCACATCCTTTCGAAATGCTCATAGGCATACCGTGTGGCAATTCGTCCCCGATTGGTTCGTTGAATGTAACCCTCCTTTATAAGAAAGGGTTCATAAACATCCTCAATGGTCGTTTTTTCTTCTCCGATCGCAGCGGACAGACTGTCAATTCCGACAGGGCCACCGTTGAACTTATCAATTAATGTTATCAAGATGGTCCGGTCCATATGATCGAATCCCTTATGATCTACTTCGAGAGATTCAAGTGCTCGAACGGCAATAGATCTGGTAATAACTCCGTCCGCTTTCACTTGCGCATAATCGCGAACCCGCTTCAGCAGTCGATTTGCAATACGCGGTGTCCCCCGTGACCTTCGGGCGATCTCCCCGGCACCATCATTATCAAGGATGATCGAAAGGATATGAGCAGACCTTTTCAGAATGATCGATAGTTCCTCAGGCATATAATAATCAAATCTGAAACTCATGCCGAAACGATCCCGAAGGGGTGATGTCAAGAGCCCTGCCCTGGTTGTTGCACCGACAAGGGTGAATCTCGGGATCTCAAGTTTCATGGAACGGGCCGACGGTCCCTGGCCGATAAGAATGTCGATATGAAAATCCTCCATAGCAGGGTAAAGAATTTCTTCCACCACATGGGACAGTCGATGAATCTCATCGATGAACAGGATGTCATGTTCATGGAGATTGGTTAATAGGGCTGCAAGATCACCCGGTCTCTCGATGACCGGTCCCGAGGTTACCTTGACATCAACGCCCATTTCACCAGCCATAATGTAAGCCAGTGTGGTCTTTCCGAGACCGGGTGGACCATAGAGCAGAACATGGTCAAGCGCCTCCCGTCTTCCCTTCGCTGCCTCAATAAAGATTGAAAGGTTCTTCTTTATCTTTTCCTGACCGATATATTCATCAAGCGTCTGTGGACGGAGCGAATACTCGAATCCCGCATCTTCCTCCAAGTGTGCCGATGATGTTAGTGTATCACGCGTATTCATATTTGTCATAACTGATAAAACAGCCTTCCAATAACAAAAGTAAAGAACAAATAACATATAAAATAACAAATCCGATTAAGCAGCATTGTAGAATGTGGATATTTGACATTTGGATTTTGCTACTCGTCATTGCATTATCACCCTGCCAGAATTTTCAATGACTTCTTTAATAAAACATCGAGCGTTATTGTGTCTGGTCGTTTTTCGATGATTGAATCAAGAACATTCTGTGCCGCACTTCGCCTATAACCCAGATTTACCAAGGCTGAAAGAGCATCTTCCATAATTTGTTCACACTCATCGGTGTTCCTACCGGCACCACTGCCAATTTCTTCGCATTCAATTTTTCCAACCTTATCCCTGAGTTCGACAATCATCCGCTCTGCCATTTTTTTGCCGACACCGGGGATATGAACCAGCCGCCTTATATCGCCCTGTGATACGGCATGTATAAGTTCATCAGCAGATATTCCGGATAGAATGTTCATGGCCAATCGAGGGCCTATTCCGTTCACCGACAACATCAACTGAAATATGTTCTTCTCTCCTCCCGTATGAAAGCCGAACAAATGAATCCCATCCTGTTTGACACTTGTGTGTATATTGAGTGCAACAGTGTCACCTGCTTCAGGAAGTTCATAGTATGTAGTCAGGGGGACAAAGACACGATAGCCGATTCCTTGCGCATCGACGATCACGTAGTCGACTGATTTATGTAACAATGTTCCACTGATACGGGCAATCATTCAGACAGGATCGACCTTTATAAAATTTGCATGACATATGGCATTGGCAAGAGCATCCGAAGCATCAACCGGGGGCTGTTCATGAAGCTTGAGAATAGCCTTCACCATCATCTGTATCTGACTTTTTTCTGCCCTTCCATATCCTACAACGGCTTTTTTAACCTCAAGGGGAGTATACTCAAAAATCGGGATGCCATGCTTCGATGCCGCCAGAATTGCTACTCCGCGAACATGCCCTAACTTCACGAGACTCTTTACATTTTTACCATAAAAAATGTTCTCGAGAGAAACGGCATCGGGTGTGTACAACTGTATAATTTCATATAACGCATCAAATATCTTTTGCAGACATGACGAAAAAGGCTCGACTCTTCCCGTTTTTATTTCACCGTGAGCAATGTGGAAAACGTCTCCCCGTCGCTTTTTAACAATGCCATACCCTGTTATACGGGAACCGGGATCTATACCTACGATTACTGATTCGCTGTTACTACACGACATTGCATCACCGATTGGGTTACTGGAACTCCCTTCCCCGATCATTGTTTCTCTGATATGGCATCACGTCCTGAACATTTCAGTTTTCTCTTCTTTTTTATTTTCAACATCGAGCATTGCCAATAACAACGAGCCCTCAAATACTGTTCTTTTTACCTTCTATCTTTTTCACAGCTGCTGACTCAGTTTTTCCATCACTTCGTCGGGTATATCGAAATTGGCATATACATGCTGGACATCATCATTGTCCTCCATTTTCTCCATAAGTTTGAGCATTTGAACGGCTCTGTGTTCGTCCAGTTTTACCGTTGTCTGTGGCACCATGCTGATTTCAGCAAGTATATATGAAAAACCGGCATGCTCGATTGCATCTTTGACATTTTCGAATGAATCCGGATCGGTGATTACTTCGAATTGACTTTCGTCCTCTTTTACATCCTCGCCTCCTGATTCTAGTACGAGTTCCATCAGTTCATCTTCATCCACTTCACTTTTATCGAATACAATGCTTCCCTTTTTATCGAACATCCATGCGACACATCCATTTTCGCCGAGATTTCCACCATGCTTCGAGAATATGTGTCTCACCTCTGCAACAGTCCTGTTTTTATTATCCGTCATCACCTCAACGAGTACTGCTACCCCACCCGGCCCATACCCTTCATAGGTGACTTCCTCGTATGAAGCGGCACCTGCCAGTTCTCCCGTCCCTTTCTTGATGGCCCTCTCAATATTATCTTTCGGCATGTTTTCCGCTTTTGCCACCAATATGGCTTGTCTCAATCGCGCATTCCCTTCGGGATCGCCGCCTCCCATTCGAGCAGCAATGGTTATTTCTTTTATGATTTTTGTAAATATTTTTCCTCGTTTTGCGTCTGCTGCACCTTTTTTGTGTTTTATTGTGCTCCATTTCGAATGCCCGGACATGTAAACAAAACTCCCTATAAAGTGATTTCAAGGCTTTATGGTATATAGCATAGCAAAATATATCTTGTAAAGTGAATTACCGGTCCACGGGACGGCGTATAATAGAATATGAGGTGGGGAGATTACATCCTCTTTATCCTCGCTTTCATTCGTCACCGTCCATTTGACGTGTTGTTCTGGAAAATATTTCATAAAAAAACCCCTCCATTTTCATGAAGGGGTTGAAATTAAATTCGGCAGCGTCCTGCTCTCCCACACAGTCTGCCATGCAGTACCATCGGCGCTGGAGAGCTTAACTGCCGTGTTCGGGATGGATACGGGT
>DSDU01000161.1 GCA_011056835.1 Deltaproteobacteria bacterium | reverse complement strand
GTACGGAGGTATTATTTCAAAATCATTTAAGGGGAGGGGTTGCGGGACTTCCCTCAAAGAAGACTTCTAGGACTTCAGTCCCACCGAGAAATCTCCGGCAGTGGTTTTTCGATTGTACGGTATTTCGGTCCTTTTGATAAAGTCTGCCAAGCGTTCCTTTTCAGTTGAATGGTCTGTCGATACGGCTTTTTTTCTCTCTTTCAGACGACCATCCTACATGAAATAGCGTATTTTTCTGTCACTGACAGAAAAGAATGATTTCACATGAATTTCCTCCACGTCATGATCTGGGCTTACAGTATGACCATGCCCCGCGTCCGGTGCAATGCTTCCTGATGGGTGATGTGATGCCTGTTTTTTTTCGGTCTTTTCTATCATTGCCCGCCGTTTCTTTTTCTGTGTCATCGTTCTCCCTCATTTCCGGCCTGCTTTATTGCCGTCGAATATCCTCTTCCGTCAACGGATGTGGTGCTTACAGTAATCCTATCGGTCTCTTTTTGAAAAACTTTACATTATGATCTATGCCCGTCGCAGTTGACATAAACACTTGTCTATTGGCCGTGGAAAATTCGGTGAAACTATCGCTGTGATCGTAAATCATCGAAAACGTCGTACACTCTCCGTTCTTGAAGGCGATGACAGAACGTCAGAGTTACTATTATAGAATAATTAGTAAATTTCCATCATTAGAATATCAATGGAGCATCTTGAGACCTTAACAAGCCGAGCTTCATCTGCAAAATGCGCGTTAATAGCTGTTCCCGTTATAGGTCAATCATTACCACCCCCGACGCCCGATAACTCTTTATCGTCTCGGGTACTCTCAGGTTCACAGTGTTTTCATAAAGATCGCGGATCTCATTGAAAGCGGAATCACCTTTTTCGAGGAGTTCTGCAACCGTATCCAGCAATGACAACTCTTCTTTGGAAAGCTCAAGGTCCGGGATTCTGTCCGCCAGTCCCCACCCGTCCCAACACAACATTTCCATTTTATTGAACGCTGCAAGATCGGAGACAAGGCTGCACCTGATGAACCACAGACCATGCTCATCGGGACTCCCGAAGAAGTCGACATCTGCCTCTCCGTTTCTACATTCCTGCCAGGCTTTTCCGGCGGATGTGAAATCACGGGGAGAAACATCGAGAGAATCGATAGTTATGTCGTAGATTCTCCGTTCCGTTTCATCGATCTCAGGGTCGACCATTACCCAGCGCTGCTCATTTTCGTTCCAGTATTCACATATCCAGTGATCTCCCCAGTAGTCGGGATTTGATGTCGGACCCTTGAAATAGTTGACGAATCCCCGGCGACAGCGTGCAGGGATGCCCTGATGCCGAAGCATGGAGCAGAAGAGCGTGGATGAATCCCGACAGTTGATCATAAGGCGCTTTTCCGGCGGCCGTGGATCTGTCAGCCGACGGCGGTCGAGTTCAAAAATGCGGCTGAGCATTTTCGGTACGTCACGAAGTTCCCGTTCCGTCATCCGTTGACCTGTCATTTCAACTCCGGAGAGTTCACCGACTTCATAGTGAATGGTGATTGCCTGGATGATTTCACACAGGGCGGGAACATCAGTTGGAAGGCTGTTGAATAATCGGGAGAATTCCTTCGGATCGGTGATGAAGCCCTGAGTGGCATAATAATTCGGCACATGATCGGTATGTTTGAAACTCATTGCTAGTTCCTTTTTTCAAGCACATGAATCATTTTTCTTTTGTATAATAGGGCATCACTTCAGGAATGAGCTTTTTTATGGCATTGATTCTCGTTTCATCGGATGGATGGGTGCTCAGAAATTCCGGTGGTGACGATTCTTTGTCCCGGGCCATCCGTTTCCAGAACTCAACGGCAGTGTTGGGATCATATCCGGCCATGGCCATGAAAACAAGACCGAGATGGTCTGCTTCGCGTTCGTGTAACCGGCTGTAGGGCAGGATGACACCGAACTGAGCTCCTACTCCGAAGGCAGTCATCCAGAGTTTTTGAGTCTCTGCCGGTTTTTCTGCCATGGCAACACCCAGAGCCATCCCTCCCATTTGATAAAACAGCATCTGGCTCATCCTTTCATTTCCGTGCTCGGCAATTGCATGGGCGACTTCATGCCCGATAACCACAGCGAGGCCCGACTCATCTTTCGTATACGGCAGTATCCCCGTATAGATCACCACTTTTCCCCCCGGCATGCACCATGCGTTGACATCGTCACTTTCCACCAGATTAAATTCCCAGGCATAGCCCTTCAGTTTATGTGACATATTATTTTCACGATAGTACCGTTCCACGGCACGCTGAATCCGTTCTCCCACGGTCTTGACCATTCTAGTATTATGTTCGTCTTTACTGAGCATATTGGTTTCCAGAAATTGATCATACTGCTGAAAACTTGTGGTGAGCATGGACTCCATGGGAATCAATCGCAACTGTTGCCTCCCTGTTACCGGGACAGTGGCGCACGAGATAAAAAAAAGAGAAAAGATACCGAGAATGGTGATAGTATATACGGTGTGTTGTCTCACAGTGGCCTGATCCTTTCACAATCATATATGATGGCTTCGCCGACAATGGGTCTATACGTACGCTTAACGGTAAGCACCTCATCAAAGAATGTCTGAGAGTTCTTATTAATATCGTAACTATACCATGAATGTCGTTTCTAAAGCCAAAGAAATCACAATATTAATGAGGTGATCGGCATGATAAAACAGATTTTCCCTCGTATATCATTGAATCTTGTACGTGAGATTTTTCGCAATACGGTGCTGCTCATCATTGGAAGCGTCATATGTGCCGTCGGGGTCAATGGCATTCTTATTCCCCGGGAATTTGTGAGCGGAGGAGTCACCGGCCTGGCGCTCGTTATATATTATCTCACGCCCCTCATCCCGGTGAGCGCTCTTTACTTTATCTTGAATGTACCCCTTTTTATTCTGGGATGGAAATATGTGGGGCGACGATTTCTTGCCTACAGTTTCATAGGAATGATTGTGTATTCAGCGGCGATCGAATGGGTTCATATTCCCATGCCGGTTCAGGATAAATTGCTGGCTGCCCTGCTCGCAGGAATTTTGATAGGGTTCGGGTCAGGAATTATTCTTCGATCTGCCGGCTCTGCAGGGGGAACGGATATTCTGTCTGTCATATTGATCAAGAAATATTCAATTCGCCTGGGCAGTACCATTCTGGCTTTCAATGGCGCCATCTTGTTGTTGACAGCCGCACTTTTTTCTCTGGAAAATGCGCTGTACACGCTCATGTATCTCTATGTGTCGTCGCATATCGTGAATGTTGTCGTAACGGGCCTGAGCCAGCGTAAGGCGGTCATGATTATTTCTCAGTCATGGAGAGACATATCTAAGGCGATCATGGAAGATATGAATCGCGGCGTCACTGTTATTCCTGCCCGTGGTGGATATACGGGAACCCCCGGTGATGTTCTCTATACGGTTATCACGTTTCGTGAATTAGCTGTTCTGAAAAAGATAATAAGCCGGATTGACCCCACTGCATTTGTCGTCGTTACTGAAACCCTTGAAGTAATGGGGCGCAGAATCGGCAACCAGCCGCATTGGTGATGCTGTTTTCTTTCGGTGAATGATTGATGAAAGCATCGACCGATGATGACGCCATGGCAGGGGGCGATTGGTTCCTGCATTCCTTTTTGGTGTCGTATGATGATAATTTTTTCAATGGACGCACAAACAATGCCGTCTTCGTCTTTCATCTCGATCGAAATACGACCCTGCGTATGATATGTCGCGCCGTGACAAAAATCGTTATGGGACTTTCCCCCCGTTGTCAATAAGAGCTTTCACCGGATCAAGACCATACGGAGTCCCTTCCTCGATTGCCTTGAGAACGGTTCCACCGCCGGTGAAGAAGTAGTATTTCGAATTATCCAGAGTGGAAAGGTAAAGCCCGGGGCACAGATTCTTGAATTCCTGGAGTGTATCTCCACCACCATAGAGTTTGGTCGCTTCGGCGTTGTGATCGATTTTACTGTCAAGAGCAGCAGAGCCTTCTGTGAAGTGGGGAGTATATCCCATCACTGCGTTGACAAAGATTGTTTTTGCCGAGTTCAGTGTCGTCGATATTTCCGGATCTTCAAACGATTTACCGGCGATATCCAATATGTATTTGAACATTACTCCTTTTTTTAGTTCGTCCAGTGATCTGATTCGGTATTTTCCTTCGATCTTTCCTTCCATGGTGTCCGATTCGTAGAAATAAGGCAACTCAATGATCTTATGGAGTTTTTTGTCCATTTTCACCAGATTTTGTGCCGCTTCAACATCTTCTGAATCGATGCCGCTTATCGATACGCCGTATTTGGCGCAGAGATAGGTATTATAGATGATGCCGCCCAGTATCAATTTGTCGACTTTCTTATAAATCTCGTTGAGGGGACCGATCTTCGTATTGTATTTTGCTCCGGCGACGACAGAGATAAACGGTCGTTCCGGTTGAAGAACCCTTGTCAGATTCTGTATCTCTTTCTGTAGAAGATATCCGGCGAACGACGGCAGGTACTTTGTAATGTCAAAGGTGGACACATGGGGTTGCCAGGACCCGAATGCATCATTTACAAACACGTCAGCCAGTCCGGCCAGTTGCATCGCAAAAGCCTCTCGGTCGTCCGATTCGGATTCTTCACCTGAAAACCAGCGGGTATTGGGAAGATATATGGCGCCGATTTTTTTTCCTTCAGGTCTTTAATGGCAAGATTGATCGATGTGTCGATGCTTTTTATCCCGGCGTTCCCTTCATGTCTGAAAGTGGGACAGAAGATCCTGGTATGAAGCTTTCGTTCCAGGTACTCGGCAATGGGTTCAATCGAAGAGGATTGATCGATGGTAATTTTTCCAGTTTTGTCTTTCGGTCTCCCCACATGAGTCATTATGATCGGTCTTCCACCCCGCTCAACAATATTAAATATCGTGCCGATCGTCTGGTCGACGCGGAATGGGTCCTGAATGACCCCTTTCTTGACCACGTTATGATCAACACGGAGCAGAACAATTTTATTATCCACATCGGCATCCTGTAAAAGAGGGAGTTTTGTGTCAAGGTTGTTATCCATCATGTGTTCCCTTTCTCCTGCACAAGCAGGTATGAAGTTTTAACTTTACTGTTTACGGCGGATCGTTCATGTCCGGATTTATATTTCAATGCGGAGTCGTGGAGGAATTGGACGGACATCGGAGCTCCTCGGGCTCCGGCGTTCTTTCTGTTTAATGACCTAAGATACGGTAAAATTATCAACGAGACAAGACCCCTGCACATTTTCCTCTGTTTATATCCATCGAATAATCGTTTATTGTGATGACGACCGCGCTTATGTTTCATTTCGCTTCATGTATGTTTCGATGCGGTTCACTCCCAGGGAGAGCGTGAAGGTCAGCATAAGGTATAAGAGAGTGATCGTTATCCAGCATTCGAAGGTGAGGTAGGTGGCAGCCATCAACTCCATGCCCTGAAATGTCAGTTCCTGAATCGATATGACCGATACAATTGCCGAATCTTTGATCGTCGAAATAAACTGTCCCGCCAGCGGGGGAAGGATTATTTTTGTTGCCTGGGGCAGAATGATATGATGCATGGCCTGCCATTTTGACAGTCCCAGCGCATAGGCCGCTTCGTATTGTCCCTTTGCAATTGACTGGATGCCCGCCCTGATGATTTCCGTTATATAAGCACCTTCGAAAATTGCAAGTGTTATGAGGGCCGACATGAATGCCGCACACTGAGACACGGGAGCACAGAAAAATCCGAACAGATCTCTGCACCATTGCGGCCGGCCATTCATGAATGCGTCTATATCGAAAAGAGAAAATATCTGATTACTGATGAAGTAATAGAAGATAAAAATGAGAACCAGTGGGGGAATGTTTCTGATAAGCTCGACATAAGACCGACCGACAAGCCGTTTGAACAGACTCCCGCTCACCCGGAACAGCCCCATAATGAGGCCGATACCCGTTGCAATGACAGTTCCCCAGATACTCAGGCGGATGGTCATGAAAAGGCCCTGCATCAGCAGATTGGGAATCAGTCTCATCGTTTCGGGATCGTATCGAAAGAGATACTGGGGAATGGCGGACCAGTTCCACTTGTAATGAAGGCCGATATTTATTCGGTACACGATATACGAGGCGATGATAATCAGAAGCATCACCACGATAATATCGAGAAGTGTTATTTTTGCTTTTTCCGTTTTCAAACAGCGCACCTGTTTCCATTCGTTGCCGGTTGGTTTCCTATTGAATCATATGTTCCCATTCTCGTGTTTCAAACCAGTAGTGTTTCCGTTCTCGGAACCATCCTTCAGCTTCGACGACGCGAATCCAGTTGTCGAAAAAATTCAGCGTATCGTAATCTCCCTTTCTGACGGCGAATCCGATGGGTTCACTGGTAAATGTTTCGTTGAGCGGCAGAAAGAGTCGCTCTGAGTATTTCAATGCTTCATAGGAAGGTCGGGGGGCGCTGCCCACAACGGCGTGTGCGTTCCCGTTGATCAGTTCTTGGTACGCCTGAGATTCATCGTCAAACATACGGAGCTGGGCCTTCGGCATGTATTTTTTCGCAGCGGTGACGGCGGTTGATCCGAGGCGCAGGGCGATAATAACTTCCGGTTTATTGAAATCTTCCAGATTGGTGAATCCAGCGGCGAGTTCTCGGTGAGCGACAATCGCCATGCCGGTGGTATCGTAAGGAATGCTGAAGTTGACCTTGATATTTCGCTCCGGACGGATTCCCATGCCGCCGATGATTACATCGAATTTGCCCGTCTGAAGGGCCGGTATAATCCCTGCCCATTTGGTGGGGACGAACTCAACGTTAATTCCCATGTCCTGGGCGAGTCGTGTGGCAACATCAATTTCAAAGCCGATCAGCTTCCCCGTTTTATCTTTCATGGCCCAGGGAACGAACGTGGACATTCCAACTTTAAGAACGCCGCGCTGTAATGCCTTTTCCACGGTACTCTCCATAATTGCTTCCTGCTTTGGTCTGCTGTTGCATGATGTGAAGTTCGCGGTTGCAATGAATGCGGCTATAACTGCGATGCATACCACTGTCGATTTACTGTTCATTCGCTTTCTCCTTCCGTAATTCTTATATTGTGGTCATGTGGGGATTCGAAAACGCTGCTCCAGACGGTTGGCAACAAATGAAAGGGTTGCCGTCATAAAAAAATAGAGGGCGGCAACGGTAAGCCAGATTTCAAACGTTAAAAATGTTTCTGCGATAATCGCCTGCCCCTGCATGGTTAAATCGTAAACAGCTATGGTACTCACCAGTGCCGAGTCTTTCACGAGTGATACCGCCTGGCCGGTGAGCGGCGGAAGCATCCACCGTACCGCCTGGGGAAGAACAACAAATCGATAGGTTTGCGAGGTACTCAGCCCGCTGCTGTATGCCGCTTCCCATTGCTCTCTATGAATGGAAACAATACCGGCTCTCAATATTTCCGACGCGTATGCGCCTTCGAAAAGACTCAGGGCAAGAACCGCCGACGTAAATCTTTCGATATCGAGTACCGGGGCCAGAACGAAGTAGATGAAAAAAATCTGTACGAGGAGGGGGGTGTTACGGATGAAGTCAAGATATCCTCTGGCGAGTATGCGGGCGATAAAAGATCGGGACAACCTGAAGATGGCCGTGAGCAGACCGAAAAAAAATGCCAGAATCAGGCTGACCGCGGTTATCTTCAGAGTCAATACCAATCCGCTCATGAGCGGTCCCAGCATGAGGTTCCCGTTTTCATAAAAGAAAAGATACCGCGGAACCCGGTACCACTGCCAGTTGTAGCCAAGACGTTCCGTGCCGCGGGCCAAAAGCCAGGTCAGGAAGCCGATCAATGCAATAAACTTGCTCATGTCCCATAACAGCGGATATGGAACAATTCGTCGTGCTTTCTGAATAAAGGTTTGTTGGTTTCTCTCCATGTGTCTGAGAACCGAGATATGGTAAAGGTCAGAGTAATCAAGGCTATTGGAAAATGCCCGTCAGGTGGTCGTATCCTTCGTTTTGACGTGAACGAAAACGTGCACTTCACGATTCGGGATTTTTCAAGACCTGTATTCCGGGATTCCCGTTGAGGCGCTTATCCGCATCCCGATTTCGGGCTGATGCCCGTGTATAAAGAATCATAGAACAGGAGATTGAGCGCGTGCCGGCGGAGCAAGGACCCCGTATAAGATGCGGAGTCCGTGGTGAGAACCTGCCGGTTTGAAAGCCATAACCACTATGGAGATGGCCATGTGATACAACGATTGAATCTTTTGCTGAACCCTCTTCCACGGTGCATCGAAAACGCCATGTTCCCCGCACCGGTACTATGGTTTTCTTGTATCTTAATCGATGAAAAACAGCAACAGCTATTCTGATGGTACAATGAAGTGTCTGCAAGCGTCCGGATTGTCAGGTATCAGTTTGGATTGTTGGAATCGGCAGTTGCTTCCCGGTGATACATTCTGATTTTTAACCTTTCAATGTAAGGGTATGCTC
>DSDU01000129.1 GCA_011056835.1 Deltaproteobacteria bacterium | reverse complement strand
GTTTAAGGAGATAGTATGAGATTTGATAAATTTACTTTGAAAATGCAGGAAGCATTTCAGGATTCGGAAAGCCTGGCGAACCGGTACGGTCACCAGGCGATTGATGTTGAACACATGCTGACGGCGCTCATTCGTCAGCCGGAGGGAATCGTATCGGAAATCCTGAAGAAGCTCGGAGCGGAGCCGAAGAGAGTTGAGAATGATCTGGAAGAGTATCTGCGGAGCCTTCCTTCCGTATCGGGCGGAGGTGCGGCGCAGCGATATGTTGCGCCACGATTGAGGAATGTCATGGATGCGGCCTTTGCCGAGGCGGAACGGCTGAAGGATGAATATGTGAGCGTGGAACATGCTTTGATAGCCGTTGCAGCGGAAAAGGACAGCGAAGCGGCAAAGATCCTTCATCGTGCCGGCGTGACCAAAGATGCTGTTTTTAAAATTCTCGTGGATATCAGGGGAGGACAGCGGATTACCGATCAGAATCCCGAGGATAAATACCAGGCATTAAAACGATTTGCCCGTGATTTCACGGAGCTTGCCCGTAAAGACGCCTTTGATCCGGTGATCGGACGGGATAATGAAATCAGAAGGATCATGCAGGTCCTTTCGAGGAGAACGAAAAATAACCCTGTACTGATCGGTGAACCGGGCGTCGGTAAAACGGCCATTGCCGAGGGCCTTGCTCAACGAATTGTTCACGGTGATGTTCCTGAAAGTCTCAAGGACAAGCGCGTTGTCGGTCTGGATATGGGATCGTTGATTGCCGGAGCGAAATATCGCGGTGAGTTCGAGGATCGACTGAAGGCGGTTCTCAAAGAAGTAGAGGCTGCGGAAGGCGAAATTATTCTGTTTATCGACGAGTTGCACACCGTTGTCGGTGCGGGGGCCGCCGAGGGGGCTGTTGATGCTTCCAACATGCTCAAGCCGGCTCTGGCACGGGGGATGCTCCGCTGCATCGGCGCGACGACGCTGAATGAATACAGAAAATACGTTGAAAAGGATGCCGCCCTTGAGCGGAGGTTTCAGCCGATCTTTGTGAAGGAACCGACCGTCGAAGACACCATTGCAATTCTCAGAGGGCTGAAAGAACGGTATGAAGTGCACCATGGCGTAAGGATAACCGATCCCGCCATCATCGCAGCGGCTACCCTGTCTCACCGGTACATAACGGATCGGTTTCTTCCCGACAAGGCCGTTGATTTGATTGATGAGGCGGCATCCCGTTTACGGATTGAACTGGACAGCATGCCGGCGGAAATCGATCAGATCGAACGAAGGATCATACAGATTGAAATTGAACGGGAATCTCTGAAAAAAGAAAAAGATAAATCCTCAAGTGAACGGCGTGAAGATCTTGAAAAGGAACTTGCCGAACTGAAGACCTCCCGTGACGAAATGAAGATTCACTGGACCCGGGAAAAGGATGCCATTAGAAACATCCAGACGATAAAAGAGAAAATCGAGGAATTCAAGACAGCGGAGCAGAATGCCGAGAGAGAAGGAGACCTGGCGCGGGCGGCAGAGATTCGATACGGCAAGCTGGTCGAATTGAATAAAGAGCTCGAGGAAAAGAGCGCCGGTCTTGCCGAAATGCAGGCAGATCGGAAAATGTTGAAAGAAGAAGTGGATGAGGAAGATGTGGCCGAGGTTGTGGCAAACTGGACGGGGATTCCCGTGGCCAGAATGATGGAAACGGAAGTGGAAAAACTCATTCATATGGAGGAGCGGTTGGAACAGCGGGTGATCGGCCAGGATGAAGCAATTCATGCCGTTTCGAATGCGTTGCGGCGGGCGCGGTCGGGCCTGCAGGATCCGAATCGACCGATCGGATCGTTTATATTCATGGGGCCGACGGGTGTCGGGAAAACGGAGCTTGCCAAGGCATTGGCGGAGTTTATGTTTGACGATGAGCAGGCGATGGTGAGGATCGACATGTCCGAATTCATGGAAAAACATTCGGTGTCACGGTTGATCGGGGCTCCTCCGGGGTATGTGGGGTACGAAGAGGGAGGATACCTGACGGAATCGGTGAGGAGGCGGCCCTATTCGGTTATTCTCTTTGACGAAATTGAAAAGGCCCACCAGGATGTCTTCAACATCATGCTGCAGATCCTCGACGATGGAAGGCTTACCGACGGACACGGCAGAACCGTCGACTTCAAAAACACGATAGCGATCATGACATCGAACGTGGGAAGTCAATGGATTCAGGATTTTTCCCTTACGGAAGAGGAGCGGCAGCAACGGTCGCTTGATGTTTTGAGGACAACGTTTAAACCGGAGTTTTTGAATCGAATTGATGATATCATCAATTTCCGGTCACTGACAATGAATGATATTTATTCAATCATCGAAATTCAGATCGGGTTCCTTGGAAAACGACTGGAGAACAGGAATCTGTCGATTGAGCTGACCGATGCGGCGAAACGGCATATCGCCGAACTCGGATACAGTGTGACCTATGGAGCACGGCCGCTGAAACGGGCCATTCAGAAAAATATCGAAGATGAACTGGCAATAAAGATCCTGGATGGAACCTTTGTCGAGGGGGACATGCTTTTAGTTGACGTTTCAGATGATGGTAGAATAATATTCGCGAAAAAATAATCACATATAATGAAGCAGTCAGCTGTGAGCTTCAAGCTTTAACCAGAGACAAGAAACAATAAACGTGAAACTGTTCATATAAGGAGACATGAATGAATTCCATGAGAACGGCGCTTTTGCTTGGTGCGCTCACCGGTCTCCTGCTGCTGATCGGCGGATTGTTCGGCGGAAAGCATGGTGTGGTCATTGCGTTTGCCTTTGCGATGATCATGAATTTCGGGAGCTACTGGTTTTCCGATAGGATCGTTTTATCTATGTACCGGGGTCGCGAGATGTCGGAGCATGAGGCTCCCGAGTTGTACGCAATGGTAAAGAATCTGGCGCTCAGGGCGGGAATGCCCATACCGCGAGTATATATTGTTCCCGGTGAAACACCGAACGCCTTTGCCACGGGGAGGAACGAGAATCATGCCGTCGTGGCGGTTACCGAAGGGATTCTGCGGATCTTGAACAGTGATGAACTGGAAGGGGTTCTTGCCCATGAACTGACTCATATTAAAAATAAGGATATGCTGATCGGTTCGATTGCGGCCACGCTCGCGGGGGCGGTTATGATGCTGGCAAGTATGGCCAAATGGGCAGCAATTTTCGGAGTCGGCAGCGATGATGAAGAAGGCGGGGGCGGCATCATCGGATTGGTATTTATGGCAATTCTGGCGCCGATTGCGGCACTGTTGATCCAGATGGGGGTTTCCCGATCGCGGGAATATATGGCTGATGACGGAGGTGCCCATATTTCCGGTAAACCATATGGTCTGGCGGGAGCGCTTGAAAAACTGTCGTATGCTTCGCAGGCCCTTCCCATGAATGCAAATCCGGCAACCGCCCACATGTTTACGGTGAACCCGCTCAGTAATGAGTCGTTTACACATCTGTTCAGCACGCACCCCCCCATCGAAAAAAGAATAGAACGGTTGCGGGCGATGAGATAATTTTAAAGGAAGAACGTACCCATTATCATGAACTGTGAACCATGATGGGGATTCTCATGTGCTCACATGGCGCATTCTATTTTTGAGGAGAAGTCGGGTGAAAAAAAACAACGGGCTGATCATTTTCACTGTTCTGTCTCTACTGGCGTTGAGTGTGGGAGCTTTCGCGAGTGAGAGTGGCGTTGGAGGAAAGCCTTCAGCTTTCTTTCCGGTAACATTATTCGAATTTGCACCGGTTCCGGAAGGTACGGTGATCGAGCATGATTATCCTGTCAGGAACAGGGGAACCGCCGACCTTGAGATTTTTCGTATTTCCTCTGACTGAGGGTGTTCAGCCGTCTCGTTCACGAGACGGATCCCTCCCGGTGGTGAGGGGACGATAACCCTGAAGGTTACAACAAGGGGATACGGTGGACAAAACATCGCCAAGAGTGTCACCGTCCATACGAATGATCAGAATAAGCCGTCGCAACTAATTAGAATCTCTGGGACTATTGAAGAGTTTGTTCTGATTGAGCCGAAGCGTGTCAGGCTGGTCGGTCATGTAGAAACACCCCTACAGGAAACTATTACCATTGTTCCCACAGCGTCCTACCCATTCACGGTAACGGGAATCAGGTTGCGCAAAGGAGAACATGTCGGCGCGAAACTGCGTTTCAAACCAGACGGACAAGGCTATGAGGTAGAGGTCGTCAATCGCAGGCGGACGGTCGGGAGGTACTATGATGTGGTGATTCTCACAACTGACAGTACGATACAGAGAGAACTGAATATAAATATTTACGGGCAGATAATTGATAATCCGCGATGATGATAATCCGCAGTGTATTTACTCCAAACCGACGGGAGAAGACACCACTGTGCAGTCAATCATCTAACCGACTGATATGCCTTATCATTCCATAGCTTAAAAAACTTCCACTGTTGGAGCGATCCACAGGCATGGGATTTTATAACCGGATTTCCCGACAAACGATAGAATACCGCCATGTGCTGTGAAAACCCGGATGAAGACAATGACCCTCCTCATATCGTTTGGACATTTCCTTTCTAGTATGCTAGTAAATCCACGTTTGATTTTGTGAGATCGGCAGAAGTTTTATTGCAAGCATGGGATGAAGCAATGCGATTGGGAGGTAAGTGATATGATGGACAATAACGATGAAAAAGGATTTACCGTAAAAGATCGAAGAACCTTTGCCGAAGATGGGGAAATTCGCTCCGAGTCGTCCCGGAATGAAAATGAAAAAGCTGAAGAAGCAAAAGAAGCATCATCAAATGCCGAATCGGATGCAAGACAGCAGGCGGAACGCGTTACAGAAAATGCGACGCCCCTTCCGGAGATAAATTTTGCAAGCTTTATTCTTTCACTCCATACATCGGTACTCTTCCATTTTGGCGATCTGAAAGACCCCGCAACCAAAAAAACCATGAGAAACCTTCCCGCCGCCAAGCAGACGATTGATCTTATCCGTTTGCTTCAAGACAAAACGAGGGGGAATCTTGATGAATATGAGCAAAAAATAATTGAAGAGGTCCTCTTCGAATTACGGATGCGCTACGTAAAAGAATCGAAACAAAAATGATGGTCTGTTTATCCCCGGCAAAGATAAACCTCATACTCCATGTTCTCCGGAAAAGGGAGGATGGATATCATGACATTGCGTCGCTGATGCAGAAAATAAGTCTTTGCGATGAAATGGCTTTTTCTCTGATCGGTAACGGAATCGTCGTCAGGTGTCCCGACAGCGGTCTGCCCGAGAATGAGGATAATATTGTGTACAAGGCCGTCCGTGCTCTATTTTCCCGCGTATCATACCGATCGGGCGTGGAAATTACCATCAAGAAAAGAATACCGATTGCGGCGGGCCTTGGCGGGGGGAGTTCAAATGCGGCAACGATTCTCGTTGCATTAAATGAACTGATCGAGTGCGGCTTGACGACGGATGAATTAATCGCACTCGGTTCGAAGATAGGTGCGGACGTTCCATTTTTCATTAATCCGGCCGCGACCTGTTGGGCATTCGGCATCGGAGACCGTCTTCAGACTGTTGACGATATACCGCCCATGTGGTTTGTTTTGGTGAATCCCGGTTTCGAAGTATCAACGAAAAAGGTGTATGAAAGTTTAAAAATGGGATTGACAAAAGAGGTAATTAAATATAACATCCCCCGACTTAGAAAAGTGCCCCAGGTTGTTGATGCGCTCTCCAATGATCTTGAAAATGTGACAGTGAGGCTTCACCCTGTTCTTGGTGATATCAAAGATAGTTTGGTGACATATGGGGCCCTCGGGTCTTTGATGTCCGGCAGCGGACCAACGGTCTTCGGAGTTTTTGCGGATGAGTCGGATGCCCGGGAAGCGGAAGAAACACTGAAAAGGGAGAACGTAGGCTTTGTATTTGCGGCAAGATCTCTGTAGGATGGTTACACAAATGTCTTGACGGGTACTGGGGCGTCGTCAAGCGGTAAGACACAGGATTTTGGTTCCTGCATGCGGAGGTTCGAATCCTCCCGCCCCAGCCAATTACTGAACATGCGAAATGAATGACCATGCTTGAAAGATTACGGCTTTTTTCCGGTAATTCCAATAGAACAATCGCTGAAAAGATATGTGAGAAACTTGAGATCTCTCTTGGAAAAGCCGGTGTCTGCGAATTCAGCGACGGCGAAACGAGAGTCGAGATACGGGAAAACGTGCGTGGCATGGATGTTTTCGTAATACAGTCGACCTGTTCGCCCGTCAACACCAATCTCATGGAGCTTCTCATCATGATCGATGCCCTGAAGCGGGCATCGGCGGATCGTATAACGGCGGTCATTCCCTATTACGGTTATGCCCGGCAGGATCGCAAGGCTGAGCCGAGAACGCCTATTACAGCAAAGCTGGTCGCCGATCTGCTCACGACTGCCGGCGCCTCTCGAATACTGGCGGTAGACCTTCACGCCGGACAGATACAGGGATTTTTCAATATTCCCGTGGATAACCTTTATGCATCCCCGCTGTTGCTCGAGTATATCAGAGCAATGTATTCCGATTGCGACGTCAGTGTCGTGTCTCCCGATACGGGTGGTGTCGTTCGTGCCCGTGCTTTTGCGAATAAGATCGGGGCATCCCTGGCCATTGTGGATAAGCGGAGGGAAGGGCCGAACCGGTCTGAGGTGATGAATCTGATCGGAAGTGTCAATGGAAAGTTGGCAATAATCCTCGATGACATGATTGATACGGCAGGCACCATGGTTCAGGCAGCTGAAGCCATAAAAAAAGGAGGTGCCATAGACGTTGTAGCCTGTTGTACCCACCCGGTACTATCGGGACCCGCCATGGATCGAATAACGTCATCGGTCCTGAAAGAGGTGATCGTAACGGATACGGTTCCATTACAGGACAATGCGAAATCGTCTGATAAGATAAAGGTTTTATCCATATCGGGATTACTGAGCGAAGCAATAAAACGAATCTACTACAATGAATCAGTGAGTTCATTATTTAATTAGGAGATATTCATGGAAACAATTATGATAGACGCGCAGGTTCGGAAAGAATCCAAAAAAGGGCCGGCGCGGCGACTCAGAGCACAAGGCTATGCCCCGGCAGTGGTTTACGGGGCTCAGCGAGAACCTGTCATGTTGTCTGTCGGGTTGTCCGATTTAAAGCGGATATTCGAGAAGGTCCAAAAGGAAACGGTATTTATCAAGCTGAATATTGACGACGGCGGGAAGAAAACGGAAAGCCTCTCGATATTGAAGGATATTCAGGCCAATGCCCTTAAGAGGACGGTGGACCATGCGGACTTTTATGAAATCAGCATGAACAAGCCGCTGACGATTGAAGTACCTGTTTTGCTTACCGGGAAGGCGCCGGGCGTTGAAAAAGGCGGCGAATTGATCACCATGAAGCGCGAACTGAAGGTTTCAGGGCTTCCCGCCGATCTGCCGGAAACAGTTGAGATTGATGTGAGTCATCTTGATTTACAGGAATCCGTGAGGATCGGTGATATCAAATTGAAAGACGGCATCAGCTTTGTTGATGGCGACGATGTGGTGATTGCCCATGTGGGCATAACGAGGGCGGCGATGGCGGCGGCAGGTGCGGCGGCATTAACGGCAAAAGCAGAGACGGAAGAAGTTGAAGTTTCTGGATCCGAAGAGGCCGGTGGTGAGGAGTAGTTTCCAGGTCTATAATGCCATCGTACGACGAGGGATCTGGTGAAACTGATTGTAGGGCTGGGAAATCCCGGATCAAAATATTCCGATAGCAAGCACAACGCGGGATTTCTTGTTGTGGATGAGTTGGCCGGAAAATGGAATATTGAAATTTCAACAAGAAAGTTCGATTCGTTCTTTGGTAAAGGGATTATAAAAAAATATTCGGTTGTAGTGGCGAAGCCGCAGACATACATGAATCTCAGCGGTGTTGCCGTCGAAAGGCTGGCACGTTTTTTTAAAGTGGGAACAGATGATGTCATTGTGATTCATGATGATTTGGATCTTGGATTCGGTGACATCCGAATTAAAGTAGGCGGTGGTGACGGAGGACATAAGGGATTGCGGTCCGTTATCGATTGTTTGGGAGGGCCGGAGCTGACAAGAATTCGGTTTGGTATCGGTAAGCCCGTCCAAAAGGAGATGACGGAACGTTTTGTCCTTGAACCTTTTTCTGATGACGAGATGAAACATATGTCGGGGTTGATTACCAGGGCGTGTGATGCCGTGGTTGAGGTTGTTTCATCGGGTGCTCAGATAGCCATGAATAAATTTAATGTTAGAGTTACACAAAACTCAAGTAAGGAGGTAGGAGCGTAGGTTATGGAGTTTTTACTTAATTATGCGTGGTTGTGGGGCATTCTCGGGTTGGTCCTGGCGTTCGTGATTTACAAGTACGTCATGACATTTTCCCCGGGAAACGAAGTCATGGTGGAAATCATGGAGAGAATCCATGCCGGCGCCATGGTGTTTCTGAAGAGAGAATATAAGATTATAGCCATCTTTATCGCGGTAGTCTTTGTCATTCTCTTC
>DSDU01000214.1 GCA_011056835.1 Deltaproteobacteria bacterium | reverse complement strand
TAATGATGCTCTACCGCGGGTTTTTCTTCACCGTAGACTTCGAGCTTTCCTTCCTCTTCCATTTCTCTGAGCCACTTGGGACACTGTTTCTCACACCATGACCGGGTCACGTAGCCCGTCACGATGGCAGGGAACGAACCGGGAACTCCGATGGTTCCCAGGTAGAGGTGGATGAAGAAGAACGGAAAGATCACCAGAAATCCCAAGGCATGGAGAAAATACATGAACCGCACGGTACCGGCGGAAAAACTCAGCGGAAACCACATGATGAGCCCGCTGATGACCATGATCATACCGAATCCGGCGATGGCAAGGAAGAATGCCTTCTGTCCGGGATTGTATTTCCCCGTCTCCGGCGGATGGTCCACGTGCCAGAGATAGCCTCCCGCGCATTTGATCCACTCCAGATCGTCGGGAAAATCGAATATGGCCGCTTCTTTCCACCAGATCAGGATTGCGAATAAAAGCGACGGGGCAAAGATCAATCCGGTAAAGTTGTGAATAAGTTTCAGGTTCTTCAGCCCTCCCACGGGGATCGCCAGGAAATTGAAGGAGTGAAACATCATGCCCAGCCCCGATATCATCAGGATAATGCAGGATATCGCCAGGCACCAGTGGACGATTCTTTCAAATGCATCCGATACTTTGATCATTCCTTTTTGGGGTATCATCTTATTCACCTCCTCCCTGATTTGCCTGATCACCACCGCTGGTGTCTTTCGGTCCATGAATGATGTAGTGGAAGAAGGACCCCACTATGACACCACCTGCCGCAAGCAGACTGAGGGGCTTGAGCCAGTCTTTCCAGGCAATGATGGTAAGGGGAACCCTCGGTTTCTCCGGAAGTTTGTCATAGACTTCCGGCTTTTCGTCCAGTACGTAGAGAACGTGGGTTCCGCCGACGAATTTATCGCCGTAAACGTTGGCATCTCCTCCTAATTCCCTGACCCTGCTGTAGGCCTTTGTAATCATGTCCTCCTTTCTGCCGATGGTCAGCGCCCCTGTCGGACATGACTTTACACAGGTAGGCAGTTCATCGTTTTTCAAACGATCGTAGCAAAGATCACATTTGAGGATCTTGTCTGTCTGGGGATTGTACCTCGGAGTATCAAAGGGACAGGCGGCAATACAAGCCTTGCAACCAATACATAACGAGGAATGTAATCCGACCGTGCCGAATTCAGTATGATAGAGGGCTCCGCTGGGACAGACCTTCACACAGGCCGCGTCGGCGCAGTGCATGCAGCCGTCTTTTCTGAACAACCACTTAAAATCACCGTTCGAGGCTTCATATTCCTGGAAACGGATCAACGTCCAGGTATTCCACTGCAAATCGGGAGGATTCTGATAGCTGCCCCACTGCTTGGTTCTCAGTCCGGGCATTTCATTCCACTGTTTACAGGCCACCTGACAACCTCGGCAGGCGGTACAAAGTGTCGTATCAATCAATTTTATTAATTCTGGTTTACTCATCGTCGCCTCCCTCCTACAGCTTTACAACGTTGACCATGAACGCCTTGTACTCGGGGCAGAAGGTGTTCGGACAACCAACGGTTGGGGTTAATCTGTTCGTACTGTCTCCGCCTTTACCTTTTTCAGGATAGAGCCAGCCGTAATTGAAGGGCATGCCGACCTGATGAACGGTTTTGCCTTCCACCTGGAAAGGCTTGAAACGTTTTGTGACCATGGCGACACAGGGAGCTTCGCCACGCGCTGAGATGACCTTGATGCGTTCACCGTTCTTAATCCCCTTTTCCTTGGCCAGTTTTTCGCCGATCTCCACATAGAGTTCCGGCATGGCTTCCAGGAGCCACGCCTGCCAGCGGGTTAACGCGCCCGTGCACCAGTGCTCGGTGCATGAATAGGTCGTACAGACGTACGGGAACTTTTCGCTGGCACTGGCAAATACATCCATTTCGCCCTTGAATATTTCAATGGCGGGGTTGGTACGCTGGGAAGACATCGGATTTTTCTCCAGCGGGCTTTCCAGGGGTTCATAATGCTCGGAGAAGGGGCCTTCGGCCATACCGGGACCGAAGAGAGAGGCCACCCCGTCCTGTTTCATAATAAAAGGGTACTTGCCCTTCTCTTTGTCCGCCATGGGAGGCCAGGGACCATCGGGCACATCGCCCACCCACTTGTCGCCGGTCCATTCCAGCAACTTACGCTGGGGATTGTAAGGTTTGCCGTTCACATCGCAGGACGCCCGGTTGTAAATCACGCGGCGGTTCACCGGCCAGGCAAAAGACCAATTGGGGAACAAACCCAAGCCGGTCGGATCTTCTTTGCCTCTGCGCATCATCCGGTTTTCGCCGTCGGCGCCGAAACTGCCGGACATAATCCAGTTGCCGCAAGCTGTCGATCCATCATCTTTGAGCATGCCGAATGTGGGACACAGCGAGCCTTTCTTTATCGTTTTGCCATCGACGACCAGGTCTTGTGTAAAATGACCATTGATCTGCTGCGCCACTTTCAGGACATCCATCCGCCCCTTGCGGTCCAGATAATCCCATTTGAGATTGACAATGGCTTCGGCTCCAGGACCGCCTTCTTTTTCATATAGCTTCTTGACTTCCGCCATGATCTTGATTTCGATCTCGCCGACGGGAATCGCGTCACCAGACGCTTCGGCGGCCTTGTATTTCCACTGGACCCAGCGACCGGAGTTGCTCTGGGAACCTTCCTTTTCCATGGATGCGGATGCGGGCAGAAGGAAACATTCCGTCTTGATCTTGGTGGGATCAACGCCGGGGCCTCTCCAGAATTCGTAGGTTTCGTTGTTGAAAATATTTTCCCCCACCAGCCAGTCCAAGTTTTCCATTGCCTTGCGGACTTTGTTGGAATTCGGTGTGCTGAGGGCCGTATCCGCACCTACACAGAAGTATCCTTTGACCTTTCCATCATACATCGCATCGAACATGTGCATCGTGGAATAGGCTTTGCCGTCGTCCATCTTCGGGAGCCAGTCATAACCGAATTCATTGTCCTTCGTGGCCTTGTCATTCCAGAGGGATTTCAGGAAGCTGACAAAAAATTTCGGATAATTAGCATAGTAGTTAGCCGACTGTGGATCGTTGGACACGGGCGTACATTTCTTCAAATACTTATCCAGGCTATCCAGAGACGAGACCGGCATCTTCAGATAGCCGGGCAGATTGCCATACAGAATGCAATGGTCCGTCGAACCCTGGACGTTCGGCTCACCACGCAACGCGTTGATCCCGCCGCCCGCGATACCCATGTTGCCAAGAAGCAGCTGGATGATCGCCATGGTGCGGATGTTCTGGCTGCCCACGGTATGATGCGTCCAGCCCAGCGCGTAACATTCGGTTCCCGCCTTGTCCGGAACACCGGTTGCGCTGTAGATTTCATAAACTTTGAGCAGGTTTTCTTTCGACACACCGGTGATGCTGGAGACCTTATCCAGCGTGTAGCGGGAATAATGTTTTTTGAGCAGTTGGAACACCGAACGCGGATGCTGAAGCGTCATATCGCGCCGGGGAACACCGTCACTGTCTTTTTCAAATGTCCAGGTGCCCTTGTCGTATTTACGATTTTTTGCATCATACCCGGAGAACAGACCGTCCTTGAAATAAAATCCGCCGTCCACGATAAACGACGCGTTTGTATAGTTGAGCACATAGTCCTTGAAGTATTTATTGTTTTCCATAATGTAGTTGATCATCCCGCCCAGAAAAGCGATGTCCGTGCCGGATCGAAGCGGCACATGAAAATCGCAGCGGGCGGATGTTCTCGTATAACGGGGATCAACGTGAATAATTGCAGCGCCCTTTTCCTTGGCTCTCAAAATCCACTTGAAAGCAATAGGGTGATGCTCGGCAGCGTTGCTGCCCATAATCAGAATAACATCGGCATTCTTTAAATCACAATAATGATTCGTCATCGAACCGCGACCAAACGACTCTCCCAGAGCCGCCACAGACGGGCTGTGTCAGACCCTGGCCTGATGGTCTATATAAACAAGCCCCAGCGCTCTGGACTTGACACTCATGATCCAGCATTCTTCGTTGTCCACATTGGAACTGCCGTAGTGACCAATGGTTTCGCAGCGGTTCACCAGTTCTCCCTTGGCATTTCTCTTTACAAACTCTTTGTCTCGTGTGTCCTTGACCAAGCGGGCAATCCGGGAAAGCGCAAAGTCCCAGTCTTTTTCTTCCCACTCGGTCCCGTAAGGTTTGCGATAAAGCACCTTGGTGAGACGGTGCTTGTTGGCCTCGGTCAAATCGAAGAAGCCGGCTCCCTTGGCGCAAAGCGACCCTTCATTGATGGGATGGTCGGCGTCGCCTTCGATGTTGAATATCTTGCCGTTTATGCCGTCAACACTACAGATGAGACCGCACCCAACCGAGCAGTAACAGCAGACAGTTGTAACCTGCTTCGCTGTTCTCACACGGTTCATTTTATTAAGTTCTTTTGCGTAAGCCCTTGTCGGATTCAGGTTGATGCCCAGAGAGGAGAGAGCAATGCCTGATCCTACCGCACCGGTAATAGTTAAAAATCCTCTTCGTGTTACATCCATAAAAAAGCCTCCTTTATCCCATGCACATAGCTATGTCACAATTGGCATAAACATGATTCCCCTTATTTGTCAATATGTTAATAATAACATAGAATTTCTTTACGGGATGAGGGCGGTTCTTCACGATGATCATTCATGATGACTTCGCTAAAAAAATCCGATGCTGGCATTTCTTTAAGAAGTGATCATGACGATTAAGAAGACAATATCGGAAGACACGAAAACTCATTTCCGTCGTCACCTCACACAACGACGGGAAACGCGGTATCTCGCTGAAACGCCGCCTACTTTAATGAACAGAACGTACACGTTTATAAGAATCACCTTTTGAACAAGAGGATGGTCACTGCTGTGCCGTAAAATCATTCCATTCAGTAAAAGCCAACGGACTGTAGCCCTTTTCCTGCATGATTACATTGAGATGGGTGAGTCCCATGGAAACGACATCAAAATCCCATTCACCAAGCTCACTCACCCGATTCAATGTGATCAAGTATCTGTTGCATCGCCCGCAGGTGAATGCGGTTTCCTTTTCCTTTCCCTCGACAAAAAAATATGTCGTCCCTTCTTCTTTGCCTTCATGCTCACAGTATGGACACAGCACACGATTAAAACGCCATGTGTGTCGGCATCGAGAACAATGAAGCCACCGCTGTGCAATTTTGTCTTTGATAACAGCAATGTCGGGAAATGTACCGCAAATTGGACAATACCCTTTATCCCAGGAAAAATCCCCAAGGAGATCAATAAGTTCTTTCGCTTTCACTTCCAGGGCCGGCCTGAGGATACTGATCAATAATAAATGGAGGGGTAAAGGCCATATGTTCAGCTTTGTCGCCCAGTTTCGTACAATCTCTTCGTCGAGCTCAGGATAAGAGGTAAGGTAATCTTTCGGTTGCACACTTCCATCCCTGATACCTCCTTCAATCTTCTGCAGATCATCCGCAAGATCGGCAAAACCTCTCTTAATCGCTGGAATCATCGCCAATGCCATTTCACTCCACGGCTCATCGGGATGAAACAGCGCCGCATGTCTGCAGACCGGCACACCGCCTTGTAATCGGATCTTGTCAACCTGCAACACATCTTCGCTTTTACAGAAGCCGTCCTCTACGAGACGTTTCCTTTCCCGCAGAATCGTTTTGAAGGCTGAGAGAATATTGTGACTATGCGGATACTTCTCGATCATTTCTTCTATTTGTGTTTCCAGTCTTGAAAATCTTTCTGTGCTTTTTCTCATTACTTCACCTCTCTAGGCGGTTCATCGTTATCGCAATCCATTCGGTGGGATCAACGTAACTAAACAATCAGCACAACATCGTTAATGAATGGAAATGAGAAGTTCATTCCGTGTTGCAGGCTGGAGTCGGGCCATTGAAATTCGTTGTTCGCAACAACGATTACAATTTATTCCTACGAGAGAATCTTGATACTAAGAGAACCATATATGTCAGTATTGGCATAATACTGTTTCGACCTGTTACACTAAATGAAAACATGAAGTCAATATTTAATCGTCACTGTCTCAACCGGAAAATAAAAATATCCCCCGACATTCCTGTGTGCAGATTTGTAAAATGAGCGATATATATTATTCATCCATCATATGAACATCGGCTTCAATGCATAAGAAAGGAATGCAACCCTTGGATAATTATTAACAGATCTATCAAGACAAAAGACAGTAAGCCCTTTTTCTGATTATGTTAATATAGACATATACTGCTTGACTTTCCATTTCCTTTCACCTATAAGTCCGGTGATGTCATATATGACATATGTCTCGTGCACATTGGCGTGATCACATCACCCTGACAATCAACAAGGAGTTCCATCATGCGTCGATTTATCACAACCATTAGTATCATCTTATTTATAATTACAGGATTCTCAGCGTCTGCTTTCGCCGGTGAAAAACTGCTCGTTGCCGTTGCTGCAAACTTTATTCTGCCATCTGAAGAACTGACAAAAATATTTCAGGACCGGACAGGAATAGTCACCGAGGTAACCTACACATCGACGGGTAAATTATATGGTCAGATCGTCAACGGTGCACCATATGACGTCTTTCTTTCCGCTGATGAAAAGAGGCCTGACCTTCTGGAAAAGCAGGGGCTTTCGGATAAACCGTTCGTGTACGCGACGGGACAGGTGGTGGTCTGGACGGCGGAGCAGACGCTGTGCGGCGCTACCGACTGGCAGTCCGTTGTGAAGAATCCTCGGGTCCTGAAAATTGCCATTGCCAATACCGAAAGTGCACCCTACGGCACGGCATCGATGATTGCACTCCAACGAGTTGGATTGTGGAACGCTCTGTCAGAGAAATATGTTTTTCCTCAGACGATTGCCCAGGCCTTCCAATATGCCGAGACAAAGAGCGCCGACGTGGGATTCTGCGCCTATTCATCAGCCCTCTCGGATAAAGGGAAAAAGGGCTGCTTTTATACGGTCCCGGAGGCTCCGACGATTGTGCAGTCCGCCTGCATTCTCAAGCGAACTGAAAACCGTTCCGCTGCAGAGAAATATGTAGAATTCATACGTTCACATGAAGCTCAGAAAATCAAGGAGAAATACGGATATCGATAAATGGATATAACGTCTCTTTATCTCTCACTGAAACTTGCATTCTATACGACGGTGATTCTCGTCATCATGGCGGCGCCGCTCACCTATCTGCTTGTATACATCCGCTTCGCCGGCAAGTCATTCTTTGAGGCCCTGCTTACGCTTCCCATGGTCCTGCCGCCGACGGTTCTCGGTTTTTACCTGCTCCTCATCATGACACCCCAGGGAAATATCGGCCGTTTCTGGAAGGCAGTGACAGGTTCTCCCCTGATCTTCACATTTGCGGGAATTGTGGTCGCTTCGCTTGTTTACAGCCTGCCCTTCGCCATTCAACCCATGAAGGCGGCCTTTGAAAAAATCGACCGTCGCCTGTTTGGAAAGTGCCTATGTTCTGGGACTTTCGCCCCTGGCCGCGTTTTTTAAGGTCATTATTCCCAATGCTCTCAACGGACTGGCGGCATCGGCCATTCTCGTTTTCATCCACACTCTTGGAGAATTCGGGGTAATTCTCATGGTCGGTGGAAGCATACCCGGTGAGACAAAGGTCGCATCGATCGCAATCTATGAAGCTGTAGAGGCACTTCGCTATCAGGACGCCGCCATGATGTGCCTGATCCTGGTACCGATCAGTTATCTTTTTCTCCTCGCCATCAACCGCCTGACTCGGAGGCAGATCAATGGATCTTAATATCTCGATAAGGAAAAAACTGCCTCACTTCGACCTGGATGTTTCCTTTTCCTGCCGGGAAAGCCGGTTGCTCGTCTTGGTGGGACCATCGGGAGCAGGTAAAACGACCATTATCAGGATCCTGGCAGGCCTTGATCGGCCCGATGAAGGGCGGATTATCTACAACGGTGAAACCTGGGTTGATACGGACAAAAAAATATTTCTGCCGCCACAGAAGCGGCAGGTGGGATACGTCTTTCAGGAATATACGTTGTTTCCCCATCTGACGGTCGCCGGGAATGTAGCATTTGCCGCCGACGATAAAGGAAACGTTTCGTCTCTCCTTCAACGGTTCAATATCGGGCATCTGAAAGATCGAAAGCCCGACAAAATATCGGGGGGTGAACGTCAGCGGTGCGCCATCTGTCAGGCAATGGCCCGGCGTCCCCGCCTGCTTCTGCTCGACGAACCCTTCTCAGCCCTTGACGCGGTGACCCGGCAGAATCTCCGCGAAGAATTACGAAAGCTTAAGCGGGAATTATCTATTCCCGTTATTCATGTAACCCACGACATTGCGGAAGCCCTCTATCTGGGCGATGACGTCCTCCCCATGGTGAGCGGACGAATAGTCAGAAAATGGATGGTCCAGTTCATGCTGAAGGGCCGTCTCCCTGAGCAGGAAAGGGTTAGCGAAGATCTGAATGGTTTTGATTCCGGCAGGCGCACAGATCTTTCAGTCCTGTATGATTCTCTGGAGGTACTACAGTAATGAATATTGGTCCCTATTCCTTTGACGAATACATTCATCTGGTCAAGTCGTTCCATGGCCATATCGCCCCCGGCATGGTTATCGGCGGCATCATGGTCGATACGGCCCTCAAGAACACACCGGCGGGGGAATTTTTCGATGCGCTGTGCGAAACGGAAAGCTGCCTTCCCGATGCGGTTCAGCTCCTCATGCCCT
>DSDU01000128.1 GCA_011056835.1 Deltaproteobacteria bacterium | reverse complement strand
TCCCAAAATACATATAATCGCGCGGACGCGATTTCTCCAGGAGATGGAACCACTCTATGAGGTCGGCGCTGATGAGGTTATCCCCGAAGAATTCGAAACATCAGTGGAAATCTTCGCCAGGGTCCTGTCCAAATACCTTATCCCCAAGGACGAAATTGAGCGATTTATCAGAGATGTCCGGTCCGACGGCTACCATATGTTTCGCAGTCTCTCGGTGGAACCCGCATCATTTTCAGACGTGCGACATTGCCTGCCCGATATCGAAATCTCAACATTCCGTTTGAGTGATACATCGACCCTTGTGGGTAAAACCCTTGGTGAAACCGAAATGAGAAAAAAGTACGGCGTGACCGTCCTGGCGGTGCGACGTGACGGAACGACCATATCAAATCCCGATATAACTCTCAGATTCGCTGCGAACGACATACTGTTCATTCTCGGCAAACCGGAACAATTTGCCTCTGTCACCAATTTGTTTTATAATACGTAATCGAATCGACAGGGATCCATAGCCCGGCGTCCCGATAAAAGGGACAGCCTGTTCACCATGTAACATGAAAGATAGAGCGTGAAACGGCACACGCTATGAACGGAGGTTGCACCATGCAGATTTTGGTTCTCTATTATTCGAGGACGGGCAATACACAAAAACTGGCGGCTGAGATCGCCAAAGGCGTGGAGCAGGTTGACGGCGTAACCTGTGTTCTCAGATCAGTGGAGAATGTAACGAAAGACGACATGGTGGACTCTGAGGGCATTATCGCGGGATCGCCTGTCTATTTCGGCACCATGGCCGGAGAACTGAAAGAATTGTTTGACAAGTATGTGGGGATCCGGAAGAAGATGGAAAACAAGATCGGCGCCGCCTTCGCAACATCCGCCGACCCATCCGGCGGCAAAGAAACAACGATGATATCAATCATCCAGGCGCTTCTCATCTACGGCATGATCATTGTCGGCGACCCCATCTCTGCGACAGGCCATTACGGTGTTGCCTGCACCGGTGCTCCCGATAAAAAAACGGCGGACAACGCGGCAAAACTGGGAAAGCGTGTAGCCTCGCTGGTAAAGCAACTGCACGGATGATTCCCAAACATTCACGAAACCGGATTCAGCGAAAGGAGGTATCGGACCATGACGTACAGATCTTTAACGTCTTTCTTCATCAGACCGGGGAAACTTTGTCTGATCCTTTCAATCATCATGCTTCTTTTTCCCGTGATATTCCCTCTGTCGGCGCAGGCACATCCGCCCGGCACCGTGATTCTGCAGTACAGTCCCGACGCGGAAACACTCACGGTAACGATTACTCATTCCGTATCCGACCAAACGAAACATTTTGTCAAGAGTGTGAAGATCACACAGAACGGTGAACTTATTAAAACCTTCGAGTATACAAGCCAGCCCGACACGTCCACTTTCACCTATGAATACGTCGTACAGGCAAAGGAGAAAGACGAACTGAGGGTACGGGTCGGCTGCAGCCGTTTCGGGTCCAGAACGGCAACATTAATTGTGGGCGGCTCGAAATAGCACAACTCGTCAGGCAAGTGATGTAAGGAGTCGTTACAGCCGGTTCA
Source organism: Deltaproteobacteria bacterium (assembly GCA_011056835.1). Classification (GTDB taxonomy): domain Bacteria; phylum Desulfobacterota; class Syntrophia; order Syntrophales; family UBA6807; genus DSDU01. Next base: position 7,204 of record DSDU01000128.1, on the reverse strand, counting down.
CGTCGGTGCACAAGAGGTTACTGACTGCCGAGAGGCCATTGAATTCTAAAATTGCGGGGATACAGGAGTTTATATATCGTCTTGTGCCTTGAGCCATGAGCCTTTTACCCATTAACTGAGCGGCTTTGCCGCCGTGCAATAAGGATATGAGAAGATTATGCTGATATGGGTCCATGCCGGATTCATGGCGGCTGCCATTATACTCATGATGTCCGGAGCCGTGATTGTACGGTTTTTCAAGGAAAAGCGATGGTGGCTCACTGTTCATCGGAGAACAGGTCTGGCCGGTTCGTTCTGTGTAATTATCGGCTTTGCAGGAGCGTTCGCCATGGTTTCCCTCTTTGAAGGATCACACCTGAGCGTGCCGCATGCGTATATCGGGCTTATCTCATTTCTGATCGCCTTGCTGACGCCTGCGCTTGGAATCATGCAATTTCGACTCCGGCATCAGGCGGCTTCCATACGGAAAATGCATAGACTGTCGGGATGGACGACCCTTCTCCTCATGTCGACTGCTATCGCATCGGGGTTGGTTCATGCGGGAATTATTTGAAATTGTCTCACACTTTAGTTTTAATAGTCTCATGTTACATATGAACGGGACCATGTCCCTTACTCAGTTTCTACGGGTTGCTGCTCACATTCATTTTCACGGGTTCATTCAGCTTTTCGATAAACCTGCAGCTTGCTCCGGGTAATCTCAAAGTCACCCTTCGGACTCAGGTAGTCGGCGGCGCCGATCTCTCGTGTGGCAGTGCTTCATTCGCAAAAAGCTTGATGATGACCCGCTCGGAAGCATTTTCGACGGGGCGACAGCCCGTCAACGTCAACATGGATAACAAAGAAGGGAACAAGTGTTTATGCTGAAACCGGATAATACGATGCTCATTGTCATCGACGTTCAGGGGAACCTCTATCAGGCAATGCACGAAAAAGAATCCCTGTTGGAAAATCTTACAAAAATTATCAGGGGTGCGCAGGTTTTCGACCTTCCCATGCTGGTCACGGAGCAGATTCCTTCAAAAATCGGCCCGACAATCCCTGAAATTGCGCGACTCATCACGGGGATTGTGCCGATTCCAAAGGCCCATTTCAGTTGCTGTGGGGAAGAAGGATTTATGAGCGAACTGAAGAAAATCAGACGAGGACAGATTCTTATGACCGGCATCGAAGCGCACGTCTGTGTCTACCAGACAACTCTCGACCTTATTGAAAAAGGGTATGAAGTCCATTTGATAACGGACTGCATCTCCTCCAGAACCGCTTCAAACAAAGTTCTCGCCATTGAGAGAATGGTGGGAAGCGGGGCAAAGCGGTCCAGCATGGAGCTGGCTCTCTTTGAACTCATGAAGGTCGCTCGGGGCGACACGTTCAGCCGGATGATTAAGATTGTCAAATAATTGCGGGAAAATTACGAAATCAGACTCCGGAGAATCAGAATTTCTTTGTTCTACGAAAGCCGAGTCATTGAAAACCCTGGGGTAGTGACCACATAACCTGTTTGTATGAAAGAGGAGGTAAAGAATCATGAAAGTGTTGATTGTTTATTATTCAATGTACGGGCACGTTCACCGTCTTGCGGAAGCGGTTGCTGAGGGCGTCAGGGAAATTGACGGCGCCGAGGCGGAACTTCGACAGGTTCCGGAGACACTCTCTGATGATGTGTTAGCAAAAATGGGCGCCATTGAGCCTCGGAAGGCATTCGCCCATATTCCCGTTGCGACGGTTAATGACCTCGCATCGGCAGATGCCGTCATTTTCGGTACGCCGACCCGATTCGGCAATATGTGCGGACAGATGCGACAGTTCCTCGATGCAACCGGCGGGCTCTGGGCAAAAGGGGCGCTGGTCGGTAAAGTGGGCAGTGTTTTTACCAGCACCGGGACCCAGCACGGCGGCCAGGAATCGACGATCCTGAGCTTCCACTTGAACCTTCTTCATCATGGAATGGTTATCGTCGGTCTTCCTTACTCATTTCAGGGACAGTCGAGAATTGATGAGATAACAGGCGGATCACCTTACGGTGCTTCAACAATTGCCGGCCCCAAGGGAGACCGGCTGCCTACGGAAAACGAACTTACCGCCGCCCGCTATCAGGGAAACTTCGCGGCAACGATTGCGAAGAAACTTGCACAGTAAAAGATCAGCGTCCGGGAAGAGTTGCCGGGAGCATTCTGCCTTTGAACATTAGCTTTTTTGATATCGCCCCGTGAAATATATATAGTATGGAACCGATTTATCTTGATTACAACGCGACCACACCGATCGATCCGGAAGTGGCCGATGCCATGAGGCCCTATCTGGACCGCTATTTCGGCAATCCGTCCAGCGTCCACCTTCATGGCATAACGGCGAGGAAGGCCGTTGAAACGGCACGACTTCAAGTCGCGGAACTGCTGAACTGCGAGCCCGATGAAATTGTTTTCACCAGCGGCGGGACGGAATCCAACAATTTCGCAATCAAAGGTATCGCCTTTGCAAACCGTGATGCAGGCAATCATATTATCACCTCAGCAATCGAACATCCTGCAGTCACTGAAGTGTGCGTGTACCTGAAGACCCTTGGATACACCACGACGATGATCCCCGTGGACGAATTAGGGTGCATCAATCCGGAAGAACTCGAACAGGCCGTCACGGCACAAACGATACTCATCACGGTAATGCACGCAAACAACGAGGTGGGAACGATCCAGCCGATCGAGGAGATATCGAAACTGGCCCGGGACCGCGGCATCGTCTTCCACACCGATGCCGCCCAGTCGGTTGGCAAGATCCCCGCCGATGTTCGGCATCTCGGCGTGGATCTCCTTTCAGTGGCGGGACACAAGGTCTACGCACCGAAAGGCGTGGGCGCCCTTTTCGTCAGCCGAGGAACGCGACTCGAAAAATTCATGCACGGAGCCGGCCATGAACGGAATATGCGGGCAGGTACGGAAAACGTTCTGGAGATTGTCGGGCTTGGAAAGGCATGCGAAATCGCACGGCGGGACCTTGCGGTCAACATGGACCGCATGAAGAACCTGCGGGATCGGCTTCACGATGGACTCGAAAGTCTTGGAAAGGATATCCGCCTGAACGGCCACCCAAAGAAACGACTCCCCAATACGTTGAGCATCGGATTTCGCAACAGGGAAGCCGCGACGTTGCTCAATGAACTGATCATCGCCGATATTTCCGCTTCGGCGGGTTCCGCCTGCCACGCCGGCGAAACAACCATCTCTCATGTACTCGCCGCCATGAAGGTACCCTTCGACTATGCCGCCGGAACCCTTCGCCTTTCCATGGGGAAAATGACCACGGAAGCTGAAATCGATCGGGTGATCGAACGAATGGCGAAACTGCTGTAGCCGAGATCCCTGCAATCCGCCCGGAAAGCTATCAAAAAATGTGCATTCGCAGCGCATTTCGTATCGCGCACGTCGGTTACCGAATTTCCGCATCTTCACCGGAACGCTCCGACGGGCACCTTTTTTACCAGCAACGGTAGAACCGTCTGAATCATGACAATCCACCGTGAAAGTCGATCCTTTCCGATTTTATTACAATGTCGTCGTGAAGATCACCGTCGTAAAGCTTTTACTGAGGAAAGTCCGATGAACCCCATAAGGTTATCCCTGTCAAACCGACTCGACACGATAAGCTCCTTGTCCCGTTTGGGAAGCTTCTTAATCCGGCATTCAATCTTTGCCGCCATGCCCCTGTCGCTGACGGGAATTGAGTATACAAGATCTATTGAAGAGAACGGCCTGGTGTATTTTGCAGCCTTTCCATTGCCGGTACAATGTTCGGCTATACGCCGCTGAACATCCGTACTGATGCCGGTGTATAAATTCCGGTCATCACATCTGACCATATAGACGTGCCATTGTTTCATTCCCACATCATCACCGGGTCTTTCCCTTTCTTTTCTTCCGCCGGTTTTCATATTCAGCAATCAACGCCTGGGCACTGTCATCGGCGAGTGGAACGATCGTCTCGGCATAATCATTCTTGCTGATCCTTATGACCTGAATTTCTTTCCTTAATAACTGTTGGATCTCGTCAAGGCGCTCTTTTTCATCCCCGCTGCAAAAAGAAACGGCAATTCCCTTCCTGACACCCCGCCCGGTCCTTCCCACTCTGTGGACATAGTTTTCCGGCTTTTCGGGTAAATCATAATTGACGACATAATCAACATCGGGGATGTCAATTCCCCTGGCACTGACATCCGTGGCAATCAGGATATTACAATCGCCGTTCTTGAACTTCTGCATGACATCGGTCCTTATGCACTGTTCCTTGTCGCCATGAATCGTCATGGTGCGTATCCGAACCCGTTCCATTGCCTTCGCCACCCGTTCAGCCCGAACCCTGGTCCTGACAAAGACGATGATCCTGCTGTCCCGATTATCTTTGACGAATTTTTCCAGAAAAAACCGCTTGTCATCCATTTCGATGAACATGACGAAGTGAGACACATTTTTCGAAACGGGATCTTCAGGAGAGAGTTGAATACGTATGGCTGAGCTTTTAACCTGTGAAAATGCCATTTTTTTGATTTCCTTGTCGATGGTTGCGGAGAAGAAGAGCGTCTGGTGCTTTCGGGTCAGCATTTTCTTGACATACTTGATATCCTCGATAAACCCCAGGTCCAGCATCCGATCGGCTTCATCAATGACCAGAATTTGAACACTCCCGAGATTAATATACCCCTGATTGATCAGATCAAACATGCGCCCCGGTGTCGTAACTATGACGTCGATTCCGGCCTGAAGCTTCTTAACCTGCGGGTCCTGTTCAACACCACCGTGGAGCGAGAAAATTTTCACCCTGGTATGTTGTGCGAGATCTTTAAAAACGCCGCCGATCTGCTGCGCCAGTTCACGGGTCGGAACCATGACGATACATCTGATACCTGCAGAACGTTTGCTGTTCTTTTCACCGTGGATTCTGTCGATGATCGGAATGGCAAAGGCGGCGGTCTTGCCCGTCCCCGTTTGAGCGATGGCAAGAACATCCTCACCCTTCATGATCGACGGAATCGCTTTAAATTGTATATCCGTGGGTCTTCTAAACCCGAGCTGCGCCAGATTCCTTTTTATTTCTTCCGAAATAGCATATTGTTCGAATTTCATAGTCCCTCGCCGATCATCGCCGTCATGAAATACTCGCCCTTGTTTTTAATAGGTCCGTTCAAAAAGTCCCTCATTATGTGGAATGTTCCATTTATCAAGTCATCCCATGGTATCACCACGGAACGACGGACGATGTTGTAACGCATGTTCATTATAATGTCTCAACGCTGTTCGTTATATCAAAATCAGGGGGTTGTTGAAAGCTTTCATCTGATGTTCCTGTTTTCAACCGGCAATTGTCACGCAATTATGCAAACAATGCGTCTCCCGCAGAAACGCCGCGTTCTCATTGCCTGAATGCACAAAGAGCGGCGTTTCCATCAGAATAGGACGGTTCTGTCAAACAATATGAACGGAAGGCCGGAAAATGAATTCGGACGACAACCCGTTGGTTTTCGCCTTTTATCCTGCAAAAATAGGCATGGAGAAAAATCCGACATGCCGCTTCAAGAGTTGAACCGTCAGAAATGGAGGTCGCATGATTGCTATCCTATCCCCGGCAAAACATTGCTTTTATACAATCCCGATATGTTGTCTTCATCCGTCTTATGCCTGTTATGATATTGATTTCATTGCAATATAACTTCATCTCGCGATGCCGGCCATACCTGGCATGCTATTTGAAGAGCATAATGCTGGTGATGGTGAATATGAACATTGCAATACCGGTGTGGAAACAGAACATATCGACGGTCTTTGATTACAGCGACCGCGTAATGATTTTTCGTATCCGCTCAGGGCGGATCATTGACGAATGCTGTTTTGATATCTGCGGGACCTCAGGTGTTGAGCGGGTCAACATGCTCCGACAGATCGGCGCCGATGTTCTCCTGTGCGGTGCGATTTCCATGCCCCTCGAAAGGATGATCACGGCATCGGGGGTCACTGTCGTGCCGTTTTTGAAAGGAACAATCCGCGATATCATTAACGCGTATCTAACCGGCAACCTTCCGAACCCACATTTTTCTCTGCCCGGATGCCGACGAGCCGGATGGCGCCGCCGCGGAATGAGATCAAGAATGAGGGGACGACACGGCAACTGGTAATTGTAGAGAAAGGAAGATGATCATGAAAATCGCCGTTACATCATACGGTAAAGATCTTACAAGTGAAGTTGACAGGAGTTTCGGCCGCGCCAAGTGGTTCGTCGTCATCGATGTCGAAACAGGCACATCTGAAGCTTATTCCAATGAACAAAACGTGAATGCCGCCCAGGGTGCCGGCATTCAGGCGGCGCGGAATGTGGCGGATCTGGGGGTTGACGCGGTCGTCACGGGCAATGTGGGTCCGAAGGCATTCAGGGCATTAACGGCGGCCTCTGTTAAAATGTATATTGTCGATAAAAACATCAAAACTGTTGGTAAAGCCTTCATGGAATGGAAGGACGGCAATCTGGAGGAAGTGACGCAAGCAACCGTGGAAAGTCACTGGGTGTAGCGACGCAATTATGCGGCTATATGATTGCATAAATGCTACTATTATTTACGAACAAGGTTGCATATTGACAACGCATACGGTTAGCACAAATCGTGAAATATTAACAAAGTATTGATTTTACTAATCTAATTATGTCCAAGCAATTATACATAAGTTGGCACACTTCTTGATGCTTCATATAATAAAAGACACGTAAAGCGTTATCGACGCTTTGATTCAACGAGGAGGTAATAAAAATGCCACAAGGAGATGGAACAGGACCACGAGGTCTTGGAAGAATGACAGGGAGAGGCTTTGGGCCCTGCGGAACAATGGATAATGCACCAAATGAGTCCGGCATGGTGTTGAGCTTCTTCGATAGATTACGGAGACGTTTCGGGTTCAACCGAAACGTACGTGGCGGCAACCGTGGAATGGGTCGCAGCCGCGGCATGGGCGGTCAGGGTCGGAATCGGTAATCACGGGTCGTAAGGCTATGACTGCAGAGAGTATTTATCTCTGAGCCCAATGATGCATACCTATAATAGAGGAGGTATATAGTATGCCAGGAGGAGATAGAACAGGTCCTCGGGGAATGGGACCGATGACGGGAAGAGCTGCAGGTTTTTGTGCCGGATATCCTGCTCCGGGCTTTGCAAACCCCATGTGGG
>DSDU01000190.1 GCA_011056835.1 Deltaproteobacteria bacterium | reverse complement strand
TCAATATCAGGTCGCGCCGCTCCTTATTGACAAAAAGTCAAGAAAAATATGCAGTTACTGGTTCTTTTTTTCTCATATATTTACATAAACTGTATGCAATTTCCTAACCGGAAATTGCTGATTAGTTTACATGATTACACAAAAAAGATATTATGTGGTTGATTCGATACCGGTTGAAGATCACAGCAACGGCAATCGGGTTCGTTTGGAAAGAGGAATGTGCATGATAGAGATAGATTTCGATAAGGGTAATGGACTGTTGCCGGCGATAGTCCAGGAGTATGAGACAAAAGAAGTTTTGATGCTTGCTTACATGAACCGCACCTCGTGGTTAAAAACCCTGGAAACAGGGAAGGCGACGTTCTGGAGCAGATCAAGAAATGTTCTATGGGTAAAAGGAGAATCCTCGGGACACGTCCAAAACGTCAGGGAAATAAGAATCGATTGTGATTCCGATACAATTCTGCTGCTCGTTGATCAGATCGGAGGGGCTGCGTGCCACACCGGTCATAAATCATGTTTCCATCGGCGCTTGTCGGGAGGAGAACTCGAAACTATCGGGGAAAAAGTATTTGTTCCTGAGGATGTGTATAAAAAATGAATAAGCTGAGGTTGGGAATACCAAAGGGAAGTCTGGAAGAGAATACGGTAGAACTTTTTAAACGCGCGGGATGGCGTATTTCATACAACAGTCGAAGTTACTTTCCCGATATTGATGATGAAGAAATTTCCTGCTCTCTTGTAAGAGCGCAGGAAATGTCAATTTATATTGATGAGGGGACGCTTGACCTGGGTCTGACAGGGAAAGATTGGATTCTGGAAAACGATTCCGAAGTCGTTGTTATTCAGGATCTTGTCTATTCGAAAGCAACGACGAGGCAGGCACGGTGGGTATTGGTTGTTCGCGAGGATTCGCCGATTGAGAAGATTGAAGATTTGGAAGGCAAGAAGATCTCCACGGAGTTGGTCAATTTTACCAAGCGGTATTTTAAGGGAAAAGGAATCAATGTCCATGTGGAATTCTCGTGGGGGGCTACCGAGGCAAAGGTCGTTGAAGGTCTCGTTGATGCTATTGTCGAGGTGACGGAAACCGGCTCGACTTTGCGGGCGAACAAGTTAAAGATCATTCATGAGCTTTTGAAAACAAACACGCAGTTGATCGCAAACAAATCGGCATGGGAAAATCCTTGGAAGAGACGGAAGATAGAGCAGATTAGAACTCTTTTGAATGGTTCCCTTTTGGCAGTCGGTAAAGTCGGTCTCAAATTGAACGTGGCGAAGGATGATCTGGGAAGGATTATGCTGTTACTTCCTTCACTGAAAGCTCCTACCGTTTCGGGCTTGTTCAATGAAGAGTGGTACGCTGTTGAAACAATCGTGGATAGAAGTATTGTGAGAGATCTCATACCACTCCTTCAAGAAGCCGGCGCGGAGGGAATTATTGAGTACGCACTCAACAAAGTAATCTGAAAGGAACGTGACTCGTGAAAAGAACGGCCATGGTCGAGAGAAAAACGATGGAAACAGATATATCTGTCGAGATTGGACTGGATGGAGAAGGGCGGTCTGATATTTCAACAACAATTCCATTTTTTGATCATATGCTTACACTTTTTGCTAAGCACGGATTATTTGATGTGACAGTTCGGGGACAGGGTGATACCGATGTAGATTATCATCATTTGGTGGAAGATATGGGAATCTGCTTCGGAGAGGTGATTAAAAAGGCCTTGGCCGGTAAAGACGGCATTGCGCGTTATGGATCCGCCATCGTGCCGATGGACGAGAGCTTGTGCCTCGTGAGTATGGATCTTTCCGGAAGATCCTACTTGGTTTTCAATGCCGATTTTGACAAGAGAACGATAAAGGACTTTGATCCTTTCTTATTTGAGGAATTTTTCAAGGCATTATGTGACCATGGTGGTATAACATTGCACATCAATGTTATGTATGGTAAAAATCCACATCATATGATTGAGGCGGTTTTTAAAGCGTTTGCGAAATCCCTGCGGAGGGCAAGCGCTGTTGACGACAGGATCTCAGGAGTCATGTCTACAAAGGGGACTCTCTAAGTGGTCGACTGACAGACTATAAATTTAATTCGCAATTGAAGAGAGATTCCGTCTGGTCGGAAAGCGACGTCAATATTCTAAAAGAAAGTGTTTTTTCTGCCGGTTGCCAAGATGCAAAATACCATACATTGATGTGTTTAAAGAGGGGTGTTGTGTTGAGCAGAAGAAAAAATTATCCGGCTTTGAAATTTTTGATTGTTTTCTGCTGGTGTGTTCCCATTGTCTTTATGATGGGATGTTCTTCAGTACAGTCCCCGTCGTCGGCAGCTCTGTCTGATGAAACCATCGGCATTAGAACCATAGCGGTCGTTCCCTTTCAGAATGTAATTCCTGAAGATCCCTTGGTAACGTATGTGAGATGCCCCGTCAGCGGCACCTATTTTTCATCATCGGCGGCATATGCAGGAGCTCCGGAGCAAATTATCGAAAAGGTGCTCGTGAAGAAATTAGCAATACTCAGTGACATTACCATCGTGGCATCTGACCAGGTCACCGGGGCATATATGAGGACCTGTGCCGATTCGTTCAAGGAAGGACCGATTGAAGTTGCCCGAAAAGTAGGTGAACAGGCTGGGGTTGATGGTGTGCTGACAGGTTATGTTTATCGCTATCGGGAAAGACGGGGCTATCAATATGCCGTCGAAGAACCGGCATCGGTTGCCTTTGGTGTTTATTTGATTCGTGTCAAGAACGGGGATATGGTGTGGAAAGGGGTGTTCGACAAAACCCAGACTTCCCTCATGGAAAATATTCTTGATGTTAAGACGTTCATAAGAGGCCATGGGACGTGGTTAACGGCGGAGCAGCTCGCGGAAGCAGGCATTGACCGGATACTTCAAACATTTCCCGGTGGCATGAAATAACCGTGGGATATCGTTCCATCGGTACAACCAGCCAGTGGTCAAACAAGCGGCTGACGGGTGTTACGAGTGGCGGTATAGTTCCGCATATACTTCGTTTCGTTTGAATTGAAAGTCGATTGTTTTCAAAAGGAGTATTATCGTGATTGTAATCCCTGCAATTGATTTGAACGATGGAAAATGTGTCCGTCTTCTGCAGGGAGATTTTTCCAGAGCAACTGTCTATTCCGATGATCCCGTTCAGACGGCAAGAATGTGGCAGGAAAGAGGGGCCGAACGTTTACATGTTGTCGATCTTGATGGTTCCCGCTTTGGATCACCTCGCAATAGAAATGTCATCAAGGATATGGTCAGCGCGCTCGATATACCTGTTCAGGTCGGTGGTGGCATACGAAGCATGGAGACGGTTGATGCATATCTCGACATGGGGGCTGAATGGGTCATTTTGGGAACTGCTGCTCTCAAGGATGGCGCCTTTGTTGCTGATGCCTGCAATACACACGGAGGATCTATCATACTGGGCATTGATGCCAAAGATGGCGAGATCATGGTTGAGGGCTGGACCGAGGGAACGGGACAGTCTGCAATCGACATCGCCAAAATGTATGAGGGATTAGGAGTACACGCGATCGTTTATACCGATATAAAACGGGATGGCATGCAAACAGGTGTAAACATTAAAGCAACGAGAATCATGGCAGAATCATTGAATATCCCTGTCATTGCATCAGGGGGAGTGGCAGCTCTCAGGGACATCGAAGAGCTTCTGAAAGTCGAAAGTTACGGCATTATGGGAGTGATTACTGGAAGGGCTCTTTATACCGGTGCTCTAAAGCTGGAAGATGCGATACGCGTTGCCGGGAGGTCTGGAAATTGTGCCTGATGCCCTTTTGAAAATTCCGCATTTGCCTCGGTATGACGCCATCATCGGAGGTGTTTGATGGATGTTCAATGCTCATATGGGATCGCCACCCACGGAACAGGGGAGTCAAAATTCGAAAATTGAAACAGGAGTGGGGATGGCGACAATTGAAGGGGCACTCTCTGAGCTGCTCGAAGGAGAAGCGTATAACCCGTTAATACCAAAGAATGTTTCAGCCTGGTGAATGGTGAAGACTGAAATCCATCAGCTTTATCGGAAGGAGGTACTGGCGATGGCGGAAAACTGTATATTTTGTAAAATAATCAGTGGTGAGATACCGAGCAGGAGGGTTTACGAAAATGATCGGGTTCTTGCTTTCGATGATATTAATCCAATGGCCCCTGTGCACGTCATCATTATACCAAAACAACACATACCCACCCTGCTGGATATGACTCCCGAAAATATTGATATAATGGGCGATATTATTTCCGCTGTCAGGGAGGTGTCCAGGATAAAAGGAGTTGATCAAAAAGGATTCAGAACCGTAATCAACTGCAATGAAGAAGGAGGGCAGGTTATCTTTCATCTTCATCTGCATCTCCTCGGTGGTACCAAATTAAGGGATGACCTTGGATGATCCGTGCTCGAAAGTTCTTCAATAGAATTGACAATGATTGAAACGTTGTTACATTGATACATGTTAATGAGCATCAATCAATGAACTTCAGTGATCGGAAGAAAAGTTTATTTCTTCCAGGAGTTAAGACAGATCGGATGGTGTGTGCAATGATAAAGACAATTGAAAAAGAAATGGCACAGGCTGCAAAAGCCAGGGACAAAGTGAGATTGGCTGCTCTTCGATTAATCAAGTCGGCTCTCCACAACAAAAAAATAGATCTGGGGAAAGAATTGAATGACCATGAGTCTCTTCAAGTCCTTTCGTCGATGACAAAGCAGAGAAAGGACTCGATAGAACAGTTTGCCAATGGTGGAAGGCAGGATCTCGTTGAAAAGGAAGAGAAAGAGCTGGAGGTAATTCAATCATTTATGCCGCAGCAGCTTTCTGAGAAAGAGTTGGATGCAATCATCTCACAGGCTATAGAAGATGTTGGCGCCACGAGCCCTCGCGATATGGGTAAGGTTATGAAAGCTCTCATGCCGAAGGTGACCGGAAAAGCTGATGGCAAGGTTGTGAGCGAACGAGTAAAGTCGAAATTGGTTTAATGCATATTACGGTCGCCTTATTCCCCCTGTATTCTCATAACGTGCAATTTTATTATGCTTGACCTTGAGCTCAGCTGTCTTCCTGCTGATACATTCATTGTGCCGACTCCTGCGTATCTGCCCATGAAGAGGAATGGTAATTGAAGGGGCATATTCCTGAAGATATAATTGAAGAGATAAAGATACGGGCGCATATCGTCGATATAGTATCGGAGTATGTCAGTCTCAAGAATGCCGGGAAAAACTATGTCGGTCTGTGCCCTTTTCACAGTGAAAAAACCCCATCCTTTACCGTAAACCCTGAAAAACAAATATTTTATTGTTTTGGGTGCGGGGAGGGGGGCAATGTCATTTCTTTTATAATGAAGATCGGAAACATGTCCTTCCCCGAGTCGATCAGACATCTTGCCGACAGATTTGGAATTGCCATACCGGTTAAGAAGACAGGCGTGCAACAGAGAATGATCGCAGGAGAACAGAATATATTATACCGTATCAACACTTTGGCGGCACGCTATTTCTCTCGAAATCTTTCATCAATGGATGGAAAAGATGCGTTGCAGTATCTGAATGATAGAGGGATAGACCACACGGTTGTCAGGAAGTTTGGAATCGGATATTCTTATGATGGATGGAGTTTTCTCAAGAATTACTTGACAGGTAAAAAGATTCCTCTCAATTCTGCCGAGAAAGCCGGTCTTATTATATCGAATAAGAAAGGGCAGTTGTATGACCGGTTCCGCGGCCGGATTATCTTTCCCATAGAAGATATGAGCGGCAATGTGGTAGGATTCGGTGGTCGGATTATCGGTAAGGGGGAGCCGAAATATATGAATTCCCCGGAATCGCCCGTTTATGTGAAACGGAAAACGCTCTACGGTCTCTATCACTCCAGGAGTGATATCCAGAAGAAGAATGAAGCAATCATCGTTGAGGGCTATTTTGATTTTCTGTCACTGTGGGCGGCGGGAATCACTAACGTTGTCGCAACACTTGGAACGGCTCTCACCAAGGAACATGTCGGATTGATACGGCGGCTGACAAAAAATATGGCAATCGTCTTCGATCCCGATGAAGCCGGAAGAAGTGCTGTTGAACGCGGTATAGCGTTATCGCTTGAGGAGGAAATGAATGCGCGGATTGTCGTGCTGCCGGAAGGGGAGGATCCTGATATTTACGTGAGAGAGCACGGCAGGGGTGCCATTGACGATGCCATTCAAGCGGCGCCGTCAATGGTAACTTATTACGTTGAGCACATTATAAAGGGAGGAAATACACCACTGGCAGAGAAACTTGAATCGGTAAAGGCCGCGGTAGAATTTATCGGTAGGATCAGGGATCCGATTCAGCGGAATCTCTTCGTCAAAACAATTTCGGAGAAGCTCGGCATAGATCAGGGAATCCTCAAGTCGGAAGTGGTTAAGATGACAGCACAGACACGTAATAGTCAGAAAGAGACGTTAGCGAAAAAAAACAGTGGCACGGCGTTGGATATGGTTGAGGCAGGACTTATCGGCATGATTATGGATGATCCCGATAAGATTCAAGTCGTCTTGGATGAAAATGTATTGGATTATTTTTTGAGCAAGGAATTGAGAAATGTCGGCGAATTTCTCATAGAGTCATTCAACCGAGGAGCAGGGAAGCAGCTTTATGACATTATAACTGAATTTCCTGATGTCGAAATCAGGGAACGGTTTTTAAAAATGGCCATGCTTGAAAGACCGGAAGACCAATCTGTCGTAGACCAGGTTTTCAGGGATGCCATAAAAAAAATAAGGCGCAGATGGTACCAAAACAGACGGGAAATCCTGCAGCGAGAACTGCTTCGGGCGCAACAGGCGGGTGATACAGACTTATTAAACAAATTGATCATGGAGAAGGGTGAATTGCTCGAAGAGGAAAAAAACCTGCGGCTGTGAACGAATCAATCTGCAACGAAGACCGAATGGTTGTACATAAGCTGAAAACATCAATATAACTCCAAGGAGAATTGGTAATGAAGAAAATACTGCATTCGGATGAAGTGAAAAAATTAATATCGCTTGGTGAGGAAAAGGGTTTTCTTACCTATGACGATGTAAATGATATGCTTCCCACCGATATAATATCATCCGATGACTTGGACAATATAATTATTATGTTTGGAGAAAAGAACATCGATATCATTGATGCCGAAAAAGGCGATAAGCAAATGGGGAAAAAGGATGTCGATGATTCCGATGATATGAAAGACCCGGGGGACACCTTACCGACTCTCCTACCTGTGCTAGGGAAAACGGGTGATCCGGTAAAAATGTATCTTCGAGAGATGGGGCTTGTGTCGTTGTTAAGTCGCGATGGGGAAGTGGAAATAGCAAAAAAGATTGAGGAAGGTGAGCGAGAGGTAATGAACGCTCTCTTCAGACATGAAGTTGTGATTAAAGATGTTGTTTCTACCGGGAGTAAGCTCAAAGATGGAGAAATCAAGGTAAAAAATGTCGTTGATAATATCGAGGATGAGGAAGGTTTTGTCGAAGAAGATATGCACCGGGAAAGAGTGCAACGTCTTATTGATAAAGTGAGCAAACTTGATCGCAAGAATGAAGTCATGCAGCAGCGATTGAGGGAATCGGATTGTGACGAAGCAGAGATAGAGAAAATAAAGGAGTTACTTGAAAAAAATGCGAAAAATATCGTCAAAATCTGTAAAGAGGTAAGATTCAGTAAAAAGTATATCAACAGACTGGTTCTCAAGCTCAAGGTCGCTCGTACGGAAATAGTGAAAGCAGAGCGGGATCTCATGAAATGCAAAGAACAGACAGGAATCAATCTTAAGACCTTTGAATCAATGTTTTCCCGGATGAAACAGGGGAAAGATCAGGAGAAAAAGGCGGTAAAAGAAAGCGGCCTTTCTGCTGATAAATTAAAGGAATACGAAAGAATCATTAAGAGGGCTCGTAAAGATCGCAAACGAATTACCACGGAAATGGGCATTCAATCTGATAAATTGAAGACTGTTGTTGCGGCAATTGAAAGTGGAGAGACCAAGGCAGATCAGGCAAAAAAGAAGCTGATGGAAGCGAATCTGAGGTTGGTCGTAAGTATTGCAAAAAAATACACGAACCGTGGTTTACAATTTCTCGATCTCGTTCAAGAGGGAAACATCGGATTGATGAAAGCCGTTGACAAATTTGAATATCAGCGCGGATATAAGTTTTCCACCTATGCTACATGGTGGATTCGACAGGCGATCACACGTGCCATCGCCGATCAGGCCCGGACGATCAGAATACCCGTCCATATGATTGAGACAATAAACAAACTTATACGGACTTCTCGATACTTGGTTCAGGAATTGGGGCGGGAACCAAATCCCGAAGAGATCGCCAACAAGATGGAATTCCCCCTGGAAAAGGTAAGAAAAGTATTAAAGATAGCAAAGGAGCCCATTTCACTGGAAACTCCCATCGGGGAGGAAGAGGACAGCTCGCTTGGTGATTTTATCGAAGACAAAAAAATTATGTCTCCATCGGAGGCGGCGGTGAGTATGGATCTTGCCAAACAGACAAGAAAAATATTATCGACATTAACTCCCCGGGAAGAGAAGGTATTAAGGATGCGTTTCGGTATAGGAGAACGGGCTGACTTTAATATAGAGGAGGAAGTGGGTGATTTCGATACTGAAACAATTGTACGAGCGAGAGAGATCGAAAAGGCGGTTTTGAAGAAACTGCGCGGCCCGTCCCGAAGAAGGGAAATTAAAAGTACCGTTAAATAAAATCTTGACAAAAAAAAGGAATTAAGTATATCTTCCTCACTTCTTGATATTTCTTTTTATTTTTGGGGCCCATAGCTC
>DSDU01000098.1 GCA_011056835.1 Deltaproteobacteria bacterium | reverse complement strand
TCATCATCAGGCAGCATTTATGCCTGATCAGGAGTATGGCGCTTGGTGTGTAATATAAACGGTATCATGCCTTGCCTGATGATGAATGTGTGGATTATGACTTTTTCAGCAAGCCCTAATTATCGTCCTGTCTGCGGTATCCACCGGGGTGGTATTCCCAACCGTGATCCGGCCTGCCGGCAACCGGTAAAGCTACAGTGGAACAATAGAGGCGGCGTAATGACCCGGTCGCGACGAGAGTGACATGGGGTGGATGAAAAGGTGGTGTGGAATGAAAACAACGGCAACACTCATCGTAAACGGAAAATCATACGAACTGCCTATCATTGAAGCCACGGATGGAAATGACGCTATCAATATTTCCGGACTTCGCAGGGAAACGGGCTTTATTACCTATGACCCCGGGTTCAGGAACACGGGTGGTTGCATGAGCGCCATATCATACATGGACGGTGAAGATGGAATCCTTCGTTATCGGGGTATTCCGATAGAGCAACTTGCCGAACGGTCCAGTTTTATCGAAACGGCGTACCTGCTGATCAACGGCGAGTTGCCCACGAGTGATGAGCTGAACCGTTTTTCCGTTCTGTTGAATGACCACTCCCTTGTGCATGAAGATATGCGGCACTTCTTCGAGCGGTTTCCCCGGGGCGCTCATCCCATGGGGATGCTTGCATCAATGGTAAACACGCTGCGAGCGTTCTACCCGGAAATCCCTGAAAGATCCGAAGAAGATGAAATCAACAAAACTTTTGCGCGGCTTCTCTCAAAGCTTCGCACCCTCGCTGCCATGTCATACCGGATATCCATGGGGCTTCCCGTCGTCTATCCATCGTACTTTCTGAGTTACTGTGCCAACTTTTTGAACATGATGTTCGATTCCACTGTGCGACCTTATGTCATCGATGATGATATGGTCAATGCACTGAACCTTTTCTGGATTCTTCATGCAGATCATGAGCAGAACTGCTCCACATCGGCGGTGAGACTCGTCGGGAGCGCCCGGGTGAATCTCTACGCTGCCATATCGGCCGGCATCAGCGCACTCTGGGGACCCCTTCACGGCGGCGCCAATCAGGCGGTGATTGAGATGCTTCAGGCAATCCATGACAGCGGGGGCGATACCGCCCCGTTTATTGCGCGGGCCAAGGACAGAAATGATCCGTTCCGACTGATGGGATTCGGCCACAGCATTTATAAGAATTATGATCCCCGGGGACGGATCATGAAGGATATGTGTCACAAGCTCCTTGCCCGACGGAATCGAAACGATCCGCTTCTCGATATTGCAAAGAAGCTGGAAGAAATAGCGTTGAGCGATTCATATTTTACCGACAACCGTCTTTACCCCAATGTGGATTTTTACAGTGGAATCATGCTGCGAAACCTGGGAATACCGCTTGACATGTTCACCGTCATGTTCGCCATCGGGCGGCTTCCCGGATGGATCAGCCAGTGGAAGGAAAGCCGCGAATATATCGGGGCAAAACTTCATCGTCCACGCCAGGTTTACCGCGGCTACGGGGAAAGAGATTATATTCCGATTCATCTGCGCACTGCGAATGTGAGAGAAATACTAAAGGGGAAACCGATTACGGTGAAATCACCTGTATTCCAAAGCGAAGACGGGTCGACGGCGGCCGTGACCTGAACAATCACCGTTCCGTCCCCCACGGTATCAAAAGCCCATAATCACGCATAGAGCCGGCGATTATGGGCTTCGTCTGTTATCAGCGATTGAAGACAGAGAGAAATTCATGGAATTTGTGCAATCAACAGATTGCTTTGTTTCCTCGTTCACCCGTGCCGATTCTGACAACTTCATTGAGATCAAGGACAAAAATCTTTCCATCGCCCGGATTTCCTGAGAAGGCCCCTTGTGTTATGGCGGCGACGGTCGGTTCGACGAAGTCCTCGTTAACGGCGATCTCGAGCTTTATTTTTTTGAGAAGGCCTACTTCCTTCACACTTCGATATACTTCGGTAAATCCCTTCTGTCTCCCCCGTCCCAGAACGTTGGATACGGTCATAAGATAAACTTCTACCGTTTCAAGGGCTTGCTTCACCTCTTCAAGCTTATGGGGTTGAATGATCGCAACAATGTATTTCATTCCTTTTCTCCTATTCCAAGACAGTGTAGGCCGCTTCGTGATGTTGAGAGAGATCGAGGCCGACGAGTTCATCCTGTTTCTCCACTCTCATGCAAAAGAGAGCATCTACAAATTTGAATATAATCCATGTCATAAGAATCGCGTAAGCTATACAGACCGCCATGTAAAGTCCCTGGATCATAAACAGCTTGACGTTGCCGAACAGCAGGCCGTTCGCTCCGCCTTCATGAACGGCAAGGCTGGCAAAGATTCCCGTCGCCATCGTTCCCCACATCCCGCCCACGCCGTGGACGCCGAAAACATCCAGCGAATCGTCGTAGCCGAGTTTCGGTTTCAGTACGGCCACGGCAAGATAGCAGAAGACACCGGCGAGCATTCCGATTGCGATTGAAGACAGGGGACTGACAAAGCCGCATGCCGGTGTAATCGCAACAAGCCCCGCCAGTGCGCCGGACACAATGCCAAGAACCGTCGGCGCGCCATGTCGCCGCCATTCTATCAGCGCCCAGGTAAGACCCGCGGCGGCGGTCGCCGTATTGGTCGTCACGAAGGCATTGGCCGCCAGACCGCCTGCTTCAAGAGCACTCCCGGCGTTGAATCCGAACCACCCGAACCAGAGAAGCGCTCCTCCAAGAACGGTGAGCGGCAGGTTGTGCGGCGTAAATCCCCGGCTGTCATAACCAACGCGGCGTCCTATTAATATGGCCATCACCAGAGCGGAGACGCCGGAACTGACATGAACGACGATGCCGCCGGCAAAATCGAGGGCGCCGAGACCGCCAAGCCATCCTCCATTTCCCCAGACCCAGTGTGCAATCGGATCATAGACAAACGTCGACCAGAGGAGAATCATCATCACGAAGGCCGAAAATTTGATCCGCTCCGCGAAGGCTCCCACCATGAGTGCGGGAGTGATAACAGCAAACATGGCCTGGAAAATCATGAATCCCGACATCATTCAGCCCGACCCACTGGAGCCCTCCAATAATTCCATAACCCGTATCCGGTCCGAAGGCCAGGGAATATCCGAACAGCACCCATTGCAGTCCGACAAGACACATGATGAAAAAACATTGCATGAGAATAGAAAGAATGTTCTTCCGCCGTGCAAGTCCACCGTAAAATAACGCGACGCCCGGTGTCATGATCATAACCAGGGCAGTGCACGCCAATACCCACGACGTATCACCGGAACTCATAATATCACCTCCACACCAATGATATAAAACCTACATATCGGTAGTAAGCAAAGGTGATGCCAATAAAGGGAGGTAATTTTTAACCATTTGATATAATGACAATATATGTATTTTATGCAGGATCTAACGCTGATATTATTCCTACGCATAGGTAGCGTATAATATCGAATATGACATAAATGTAGATATTATGCCGTCATGCTGCAGTGATAGGATTGATTTTCGGCCGGGGCGGCCCACTATTCTATCCCGGAATGTATATTCTGAATTGCTGATCGGGAAGAATTACCGACATTTTTTTTGGATCTATTTTGTTGCCATTCGAATCCCTTATATACTTCAGTGCTTCGGTATATGAGAGTTCGTATCGTTCCATGAGCTGCTCACGAACGATCCTGAAGAAATTATCGCCTATCTTGACCACATAGACAAAGTAGGGATCTTTCAACCTGATTCGCTTTCTTGTTTCTGCAATGAGCGCCGGATTCTTGGTGGAATAGGCGTATTTCATTTCCAGGGCTCGTGTAAGATCGGAGACGATATTCCTGGTGAAGTGGACTGTCTCCTCGATAAACGGCAGTCCCTTCCATGTCTTTACTCGTGAAAGTCCTGAATTATACGCGGCAATACCCCTCCATACATTCATTTCCACGGGACCGCCGAAGAAGTCCCTGCATTCAACTATGGCCTTGACGAGGTGATCCACACCTGCCGGAATGTGTACTTCCGGAACAAACCGGGCATCCGTTTTCTTTCGCTGATCCACGCTCATGTCGTTGATTTTTTCTACATATGCCTTTCGCGCCTCCTTCAGATTCTGGTATGCCGTCGTCCTTTTTTCATCTAACTCAACCAGTTCGGCACGCGCAGTGTTGATTTTATCGACATGATCCTCTGTGATATTGCCCGTTCCCGATTCAGCCAGTCTGTACAGTTCCTGCTGTTTAGCCGCCGTGCTTGATCTCAGATTCCTGTATTCGGATATGGATGAGTTCAGGTTTATGATATCGGCGCTCTCGATGACGGTCAGGCCATACTGACGCGCGGTGGGTTCCATCAGTTGCTGCAACCCGACCGCGCCGGCGGAAGAGACGGCATCCCACTGGAACCGTGATTCACTCCAGATTTTTGCGACTTCCAGTTCGATGAGGAAGGGCACTTTCGACAGGTAATCCATTTTGGAGTCGGTGCAGGCGTCGACGATCAATGGGAAATAACGCCGCATGTCCCTGGATCGAATGACATCGGTAATATGCGGGTAGTCATCTACGTCTCTGCTTGGTTTGCCGACTGCCACCTTCGCAACGGACCGGGCCTCCGCCGTTGCACCCAAAATCCCGAAACCGTCAACAACGGAGGTTCCTGCCACCGCTGCCATTCCGGCTATGAATTGTCGTCTTTTTATGTCCATAGGTTCCTCATCCATACTTTCTATGATAATTAAAATTCCGCCCGTGCAGACCATGTCTCGGCTCATTCCCGTAAAAGGGGGAATCTCATGATTGTCCGTTCAAGCCGCACAATGACATCGTATGATTCGCCGTACGTTGCCGCCGAGCATTTCATTACATCGACATTAACATAAAAATCGCACATTGTCATTTTATGTCGAGAAAACAGGTCAATCCCCCGGAAAATAATAGTGAGCGTATACAGTTTACCCTTTATTTTTACTATCAAACATATTACTATGATTTGAAATCTCAACGACTCACGTTAGGGAAGTGCTGAATGCAAAAACGAATGAGATTCATTCAATTAGTCCTGACGCTACGGTGTTCGATGCCCTCAAGCTCATGAGCGAGAAAGAAATTGGCGCTCTCGTTGTTATGGAAGGTGAAAAAGTGGTGGGCATTATTTCTGAGAGGGATTATGCACGAAAGATTATTCTTCAGGGAAAGACTTCGCATGATACGCTGGTCAAGGAAGTAATGTCATCTCATTTGTTCAACGTCAAACCGGACAATACTGTGGAAGAATGTATGATACTCATGACGGGCAAACATATACGACATCTTCCGGTTTTTGATCAGGGGAAGTTTGTGGGGTTGATTTCCATTGGTGATGTGGTTAAATCGATTATTTCTCATAAGGAATTCCTCATTGAACAGTTGAGCAATTATATTTCGGGAGGATATTCGTAGAAAAGGAATAAGAGCAGGTATCTACCCCTCCCTCAGTATTCTCTTACGGGGGAGGGAATAATCGACTTTGTACGAACCTCATCAGGGTTGAAAAGCGAAAAAACATTTGATGACTCTCCGGTATCAGGAAGAACTTATTTTCATGTACCACTTCGATTTCGGATTGCACAGCTCCTCGTTTATTCTTTTTCGTTCCTTCCATATGAATTTTTCAATGTCTTCAATCGGCTCGCCCTCGTTGCTCTGCCATCCCGAACCGGTTGAACAGATGGTGCACAGGTTTCCCGTTCGAGGACATTCGATCGTCATCAGTCCGCCGCTGACACCCATCAGAGGAACATAGTACGAAAAACTTCCATACTCGGACCTGATCTTGTCGGCCAAAAGACGGGCATCCTTTTTCGACCGTATGATGAATAAACGTTTATCAGCCATAATCGTCCATCCTCAAAAGGAGTTTTATTCCGCACGAGATCTCAGAGAGTGGGCCGTTCGAACTCGAGTCGAAATACCTTTTTGTGCATCAGAGAGAACTTTAAGAAACTTCCGGTGAAGATATATGAGTCATTGAAGCAATCGACGCTGATACTGTCAGTCCCGATCAACCTATCGGCTTCCATGCGGGCATCTTTACTAACAAAAGGATTTTCGCAGAAACTGACAGGTCTGTCAATGATATTTAAAAAAAGCTGCAGCCCGTGCCGATAAAAGAAGACAAACGCCTTCCGTCAACAAAAGGCCGGAACACGGATCATTTTTATTTTTGAATTTGAAACCATTTTTAATGACCGCCAAAGACGATCTGTTCCTGTCCGTTCCCTGTGCCGGCCGCGTGATCATTCGACTGCACCGTGTTTTTTCAAATACTTCACAACAGCTTTGTTGCCTTTCTTTGTGGCCACTCTTAAAGGGGTCCATCCCGTGTAATCCCCCTTCACTACGCGAGCATTGACATCCGCGCCCCTTTTTATAAGGAGCGCCACGAGGTCTTTTGCACCCCCGTACGATGCCAGGTGAAGAGGTGAAAAACCGCTTTCATCAGGAGCAGTTACATCAGCACCATGTTCAATTAAGAACCTGGCCATGGAAACGTTCCCGTGAGATATGGATACATACAGGGGGGTCTTGCCGCTTTCGGCTTTATCATTCACGTCCGCATTTTTAGAAAGCAGTAATTCTGCGACACTCTGATCCCCCCTCATGGCGGCAAGATGCAGCGCCGTTGAGCCATCTGACCTTTTCAGTCCGACGTGAGCCCCGTGATCAAGGAGCAGTCGAACGATCTCATAATAGCCGTTCAAGGATGCCGCCATTAAAGCGGTTGAATCTTTATAACGAGCTTTCATGATCCCCATCTGGAATATGGTATGCGGCCTGGCCTCAGGTTTAATGGGGTCTTCATACATGTAGGGCTGTTCATCGACCTCGGCCCCTTTGCTCAGAAGGGCGCGGACAATATTCGTATGCCCGTTCGCGGAAGCCCACATTAATGGGGATGTGCCGTTGCCTTTTTTGATTTTCGGATCTGCTCCGGCATCCAATAAAATAGTAACGATTTCCTCGTATCCCTGTTCCGCGGCAACATACAGAGGTGTTTCGCCCCGTGTCGTTTGAACATTAATATGTGCGCCACTTTGAATCAAAAACCTTAGAACGGCCGGATGGTTATTTGCCGCCGCATCATAAATTGCCGTTTCGCCATTCCTGCCCACAAAATTGATGTCGGCGCCGCTTCTCAGCAATTCCTCAGCTATGTGTACATGCCCTCCGTGAGCAGCAGCCATCATGGGCGTGCTGCCCATCGCCGGCAGGGCATTGACATCGGTACCGGAGGCGATGAGCTGCTTGACGGCTTGAAGATCGCCGTGATAGGCGGCTTCCATCAGCTGAAACTCAGGGTAAGCGTTGCCGTTTGCAGTGATGAACAGCATGAGGATAAACAGGGCGGCAGTGCAAAGAAGGCATCGTATGAAACGACAAAGGTTTCCTTGAAGACCGTTACGGCGAGGAGATGACATTTTTGCTCCTTTCGTTACCTATTGTTCAACGAGACCATGATCCTTGATAAAAACTTGAATGACGCAAACCGCATTTGACAGAATTTAACCTGCATAACTATGAAAAATACAAGACGATCTGTCAATAAGAAACTTGTTTGCTCCTCTCATTGTCTCCGAACGGGTGAACCTGAGGCGCAGGGAAGGGCGGGGATACGGCGGCCCGCGGCGTGCCGCACAGATTTTGAAACCTTCGGGCCTGCCGGTGCGGATGTCTTCACTGACCATGGGCATGCCTTGTGTCTTGTAATCGTAACGGATGCAACTTTGATGAAAAATTCTGACGCATCAAATGAGTTGACCTCAATGTCATATTTCTTCTCATGTTTCCGTTCCAAAAGAACGATAGTGTGTTTTGGTAAGATGCCGTTCGTTAAGCCTTACCGAAACGGCTGCCGTTCATTATTCTGTTCTTTGAATAATATTTTTTCAATAAAACAAAAAGTGTGGCAGAGTATTTGCAAGTTACTTCATAAAAAATACAAGATATAACGATGAGAGTAAGCGCAGAGAGGAGGCTGGATAATGGAATGTGTTATTCTGAAGGATGATAATCTCGTCGGGGTGCGGGCCATTTATTCGAATGGCGAAGTTGTATATGAAGATCGGAAAGGGAAAACAGATACCAAGAACGACGCTGGAGGCAAAAAAATTCAAAAATAATGATACATATTAAGTGATTATACCCAAAATCGCAGAAAGAACAATCCCGGCATATGGTCACGACTGATTATTTGTTCGTCGTCGGATGATTTACGATTTATCGAGTTGTTCACATTATGGATAATGCTTTGGATGTACCTATTCCCCCGATGCTGATGAAATTTTTTCCGGATGAGCTTTTTGAGTGACATTGAGTATGCCTTTGTGACGGAAATGTGGTGACTGTACCGAAAGATTTGATCTCCTCCCAACGTGCCATATACCGGGACCACCCCCCCCTGAAGTTGCAGATCTGCCTTTGTAAAACAATACATATTGAAGACCCGTTCGATTTTCAGCAAAAAAATTTTTCAGTGCATTGCCGGAAAGACTGTTTTTGAAAAATGAATCAACATATTTTGTAGTATCGGTCGAAATAACCATCAATTCATGAAAATCATCTCAACAGGAGGCCGGAAAGAACCGGTTTCCTCATCAGCAGAGCCTTCTCCGCAATTACGTTACATCGATCAGAATATTATCCGTCAGAAAAAATCGGAACGACAATACGGTCAATCAGGCAGGGTTCAAAATGCGCGTTACCGCGGCATGAGCCGATTCATTTTTTCTTGCCTTTTATGTAAAAAGTGATATGAATGATTTCTCGTTTCGATGAACATGAAACAGTGTGTGGTGGGTGTAGCTCAGTTGGTTAGAGTGCCGGGTTGTGGC
>DSDU01000135.1 GCA_011056835.1 Deltaproteobacteria bacterium | reverse complement strand
TTTATTTTTTGTATAGATATATTAGACAAGTGTTTATTTTTTTTTAAAAGAATCTCTAACATTTTTTGGCTTCCATCAATACATATAATCTGTTTCACTAAAGGAGCAATTTTTTCTAAATACTGCCCCGTACCGACCCCTAACTCAACAGCGACCTCCTCTTTTTTTAACTTTGCTAAACTCAGAAAAGTTTCCAATCTCAGTTGATGGAACATTTTAGTACTCTTGGTAGACCTAAATCTTTTATCCCAAGCCTCAGCATATGTATCGTAAAATTCAATCACATCTTTTGAATTTGTGCTGTGTTTCGTAAAAAGTGTTTTTTCATCCATAATTATTCCAGATAGTAATTTTAAGTTTATACTGATCAAATTGCTCATTTTTTCAAAATGAATAAACGACTATTCTATATTCTTCGCATTATCCTTTGTGCCAAAGTCTTCCCACCCCATACTGGCAAATTAATAGTTCTCCTTGCGTAATCAGCCGTCATGGGAAATTCATCTGGCTTATGATCACCATATGCCTCCATTTCAGGAAGATTATACTCAATGAGCCAGCCCAGTTGGATGCCTTTGCGAATTGCTAGTTGCAACCATCTTTCTCTATCGTCGACACGAACCACAAAATGAGAATAAGTCGCCCCATCAACTTTTGGAGCCATTTTGAAGTCCGGTTTATCAATCAAACACTTAAAATAGTATTGAGCAGCAGCACGTCTCGTAGTAATAATTGCTTCATATCTGCCGATGTTTGCTGTTCCCACACGAGCTTCCAGTCCGCACATACCTTCCAGATAATCTGATGGCATATCAATTATGGTATCATCATAATATTTCACAAAATAATTGAGCACGCCCAAACGTTCCAAACGATTGATTAAGCCATATACTGGTTCCCAAAAAGCGGGATAGACTGCCAAAAAGTAAAGCAGGCGGCGAAAGCCTTTTCCCCAACCGGGCCTTTTCAATCTTTGCTGACGAATTATTTTCAATTTTTTGTAAACGTCCTCATTGTCAGTAGTGATCATACCACCGAAAACAGAGGTCAGGGTTTTGCTGATATTCAGTCCAAACAGAGCGGCAATTCCTTCTTTCTGGACAGGTCTCCCGTTCCATTCAGTAGCAAAACTGTGAGCGCAGTCCTGAATAATAAAAATATGTGGATGCCTCTTTTGTATTTCATCAAGCTGATCCAGGTTGACGGGATATCCGAAAAGCGATGTGGCAATGATTGCTCCCGTTTTTTCGTTGATTGTCTGCTCTGCGCTGTTGAGATCCATATTGAATCCATCTGTTTCACAGTCAATAAAGACAGGCTTGTTTCCACTGTACGTAATGGCATGAGGAACAACCACACAGGTATAAGCAGGACATATGATTTCTTTATCTTTCAATCCCAAAGCTTCGAGAAGAAGTATAAGCCCGGTGCGACCGTAGGGAAAAGCGAGGGCGTATTCCTGCCCCATCAGTTCGGCAAATGACTGTTCGAATCTCTCCACATCATCGCGACGCGGTGGTCGTAAAGAGGCGATCAATTCTCTTGCTCCGATTGTCGGTTTCAATCGGGGAATCATACGTATGCTAACGTTTCCTTCAAAGGAAGATAATCATAGTCTTCTGCAATGATCCTAAATACCCTGTTCCAGATTCTCTTTTTTTCATCAAGCGTCAGTTTCAATGAAAGAGGTAGATACGATCCTGCCTGTTGAGGGATTTCTTGAGAAAATTCTTCGACTGTGTAATCAACAAAATCACTCAGATGCATCTGATAATTAATGATGTTTCTATTTTTGATTGTTTTGTATCCACTTTCAACACATGAAGGATAGGACAGGTGAAAGGTTGCAAAGAAAGGCAGTCTGAATAATCCCGTAACCTGTACAGGAAATTCAACAAAATCTGAACTGCCCTTTTTCCCCAGTTTTTGTTTTTCAGTGCGGTAAGGTGTGGAAGGAGAACCCAGGTAATACAGTTTACCGAGGGTGGATCTCGTTAATGCATCTCTTCTTCTCATAGCATAGTAGTGAAGTGCTTTTAATAAGATGGAAATTGACGTGGGAAAGACCGAAGAATCATATTTGAAACCGAGACTTCGTAAAACCGGCAGTGCGTCATCCGAGATATTCCAACCTGGTGCTCTGAAACCGATAACCTCATCTCCGGTTAGATCTTCAAGTATTTCCTTCGATTTTCGAAGTTCATATGTCTTATCTTCGAGGGGCAACAATCTGAACCCTTGCGGATGAGAATACGAGTGGCTTGCTATTTCATGACCTGCTGCAGCAACTTCATTTAACAGAAATGCATTTTCAGCAATTTCCATATCTTTCGCTACGAAAAAAAACGTTGCCTTAACATTATACTGATCAAAGAACTGTAATATGTTTTCTATTCCCAACCCGAATTCCCGGTATGAATAATAAGGCTTTCGCAATCCGAAACCTTTGAAATTGGAATTGAGACAGTCAACGTCAACGGTGATGGAGCAAATTTTCATTTGTGGTAATAATACTTCGAAGATGCCATATGGATGGTGGAAAACTTGATCCCGTGATCCAAAAACGCAAATGAGCCACCATCAGGTTGTGGTTCGATACTGTCCACGATCTTCACAGGATCTGAAAAAACAATTCTTCTGATCAAGGTGAAGCGAGACTTTCCGGCATTTGATAGTAATACTTTTACTAAGAGTTTTTTAACCATCTCCCTCACCGGTCGTATACGTCCGACTGTTACATTAAAGATTCGCAATGCCAGAAACTTGAAAGGATCGGGAACGTTTTGACTGATCTCATAAAACGGTACCTGTACTTCTGCAAATTCAGGTGTGTAATGGATTTTATGGTTATTATGATTCTGGGTCGATATCATTTTGCCATTTTGTAACTTGCCGATGTATCCGCAGTCATCCAAAACCTGTGTTTTCTTTTCTTTATCGTATTCCTTTACAACACCACCCTTTGACAATCCGACGACAGCATAATGTTTTTTACCATTGTGTATAACAAGTCCGGCATCTCGAAATTCCTTTACAAATTCACTTCGCTGAAAAGGTATACTTTCTATCATCTTATTGGATTTAATTGGGATATATGCTGCCAGGTCCAAATAATTATTCATCAGTGGAGCGAGATTCCCAAGATCAATACTGTCGAGATTGACAGTGGTGCCACTCTCGATACTGCCAATCATGACATTCAAAATAGCCGCTGCAAGAGGGACCTCTTTGTGAAGGATTGCAAACCCTCCCGGATAGAATACCTCAGTATTGCGGCTGCCGTATTCACCTCCAAAACTGCCGTCAGGATGGACGAAATAGGAGGCAAACTCACACGCCGTCTTCAAAGAATCCAACACTTCGGGTTCCCTGGTTCCCTCATAATAATGTGCCAGGTAATAAATCGCTAATGTATGATAGCCGGGATCGGCTCCACCGTATTCCCAATACCATCCTTCTGACGACTGTCTCGACAATATCCTGTCGATGTAGTAACGGGCTCGAATCCTGTATTTTTCTTCTCGTGTTATCGAAAATAACTTCTCTAGACCTGCTGCTGCACCTGCGAGATGGTTTGATATGAACCCATGCTCTTCATCAAAAACGACCAGATAGTCGGCCATCTTCTTTATGGTACGCAGAATTTCGTCCCTCTTAGCAGTATCAAGTTTGTCTTGGATAAGGTCAAAAGAACATGCGCTATCGTAGAGGAGGAATGCAGTGGCCCCGTGACTGTGCTCATGAGGGAAAGCCTGGTCAAAAGAACCATCGGTGTGTTGAATTGATTTAATAAAGTTGAATGATTTAATAATCCAAGACAAGAATTTTTCCTCGTCATATAAATCGTTATCAACTTTTTGATAATAATTTGTTAGTGGATAAGCCAGTCTCTGTAGAGTCGCATCAGAGTAATCTTTTAGCTTCCACCCCCAGTAGAGCCTGTCGAATGAACCGGCAGTTGATGAATACTGGTCTCTGTCCAGGTGACTGAGGATATAAGGAATCCTGCTAATGATCTGATCTTCTAATGTCTGTTTTTTTATTTTCACGCGGGATCAGGTTTCAGGCTGGTAAGTCGGTAATCTCCGGAATTTCGGTTAAAATTAAGGATCGCTTCGAATGTACGTACTTCTGAACGCTTCTTCAACAATCAGGTTGTTACGATATCTAACTGTAATGCTCTATCAGCATTATTCCTGCAGCGATGAGGATAATTCCTAAAATTTTTGGAAAACTTACAGATTCATGTAAAAACAACCATCCAAAAAACGTAATGCCCCCAAAAGTCAGTGATGTACAGATGGGATACACATTTGTTAATTCAACTTTGGAAAGAAGAAAAAGATAGCCGATAATCCCTATGACATAGAAACTCATTGCCAGTAAAATATTCGGGTCAAGGAGAATGGAAAAAATTTTTGTAATAAAATTTTCAAATTTCAGATTGCTGTAAGCATTCAAGCCCCGCTTCAACAGAATCTGGCCGCTGACACCAATGGTGGCAACGAATGCAATGAGGCTATATTTCATAAGGATATTCAATGATGTCACCCTTAAACTTTCTTATTTATCGATAAAAGTTCTAAACCACAGCTCCAGATTTAAAGCACCCCAAAGTGCCCTTCCATACGGTTGGTGCGATATGAGCAATTCTGAAAGCACCTCTTTACTGAAGATTCCTCTTTCACACGTTTTCTTACTCAGAAGAACGTCATAAATGAAATCTTTCAGAGGTCCCGAGAACCACTCCTTCAGCGGTACAGGAAAACCCATCTTGTCCGTTCGATCATAAATTTCGCGCGGCACAATATTTCGAACCACCTGCCGGAAAATATATTTTGAACGTCCCCCTTTGTACTTGATCATAGGAGGCATAGACGCCACAAGATCAACGATGCGCCTGTCCAGTAAGGGCACTCTCGACTCCAGCGATACGGCCATGCTTGTTCTGTCCTCCACATGCAGGAGCGCCGGCAGCAATGTTTTCATATCAAACCGGGTCATCTTATTGATGAGTGAACGACAATCGGTAGAACGAAACAAATCACAGTAGGCTTCGAATGAATCATATCCTCTGTTGTTAACGACAAAATCTTCGCTAATCAAGCCACCACGTGCGCTGTCTCTTCGATCAATTAGACGAAAGTAACGCCGTGCCTGATCTTCAAATAATCCATCTTTCCAGAAATGACGCAGCAAGGGTTGATAGCCCTGCAATTGCAGCAGATTGGGCAGAATCGATTCAAAAGAAACCACATATTTCTGAGCTTCCTGCGTGCCGCTGATACCCCCCTTTATACATTCCTCCAGGTAGGCAATCAGATATCGGGTATAGCCGCCGAATATTTCATCTCCCCCTTGGCCACCGAGCACGACCTTCACATGACGGCTCGCCAGCTCAGAGACGAAATATTGGGGGAAAAGACCGGGCCCCGCAACAGGCTCATCCATATGGTAGATGAGACGGGGCATCGCTCCAATGAAGTCGTCCGCATTTGGAAATACCTCATAGTGATCAGATTTGATGTATCCAGCTACCGTTCGGGCGTGTGGTGTTTCATCGTATTGCCGGCCATCCTCAAATCCTCCACAAAATGTCTTTATTTGATTCCCGAGAATTGAAGCCGCTAAACAGGTCGTCGTAGAGGAATCCAAACCACCACTCAGGTGAGCCCCGATGGGAACATCCGCACGAAGTTGGATACGGACAGCGTTTTCAAGTAACTCACTAAGGCACTCCTCAAAATATTGCTCAGTATGGTCGGTATCAATTGTAAAATCAAGGTCCCAGTATTTCTTTATCTTTAAACTTCCGTTGGGCGTCAGAATAAGGATGTGCCCCGGTGGCAGTTTGAAAACATCCGTAAATAGTGTCTTTTCACCGAGACAAAATTGGAAGGTCAAATAGTCGAAAATACCATCGGAGTTTGCCAGTGGCTGCATTATATCAGCCTTCAACAGAGCTTTTACTTCAGAAGCAAAAACGAAACAATCATTTTTATGGATGTAATAGAATGGTTTAATTCCAAAGTGGTCCCGGGCTGCAAACAGCACTTTTCTTCGAGAGTCCCAGATTGCAAAGGCAAACATGCCGTTCAGCCGTAAAACACAATCATAACCTTCATCTTCATATAAGTGCAGTATTACCTCCGTATCCGATTGTGATCGAAAGATATGACCCTTTTTCGCAAGTTCCTCCCGCAGTTCGAGATAATTATAAATCTCGCCGTTGCATACAACCCATACCGTTTCATCCTCATTACACATCGGCTGGCGACCAAGCGGCGATAAGTCGATAATACTCAAGCGCTGATGGCCCAGGCCAAGGTTGCCGTCAACATAGAAGCCTTCGTCATCCGGACCGCGATGCTTCATGGTCCGCGCCATTTGTATGAGATGTTCTTTTTCTACTTGTCTATCAGGATCTAAGTAATTGATTCCACAGATTCCGCACATTACAGAAGTCTTCACCCTCCGTTTTGTTAATGGTGATATGTTAAATTTAATGACTGCCAGATTGAGAATTAATGCTCAATAACCGCTCGATTCATACTTCTTAATTTGCTTTGGCCACTGGTATTTCCACCCACCGAAGGGCCAGTGATAAAGAACAGCCATGGCAAGGTAACCCAATGTTGTTATACTCGTAATCATTTTACTGTGACTCGTTTTTTTATCATATCTCAGATGGAAGCCAACCTCGGCAAACCGAGCTCCAAGCATCTTGAGTTTAATCATCTTCTCGAGTGTGCAGGTAAAGCCCAAGCCTTTAAGCTGGATAAACTGGTTCCCGTATATGCTGATGGCTTTCTGTATTATTCGTGCTCTGTACGCCCGGTAACCACAGGAAAATTCCTTCTGACCCCACAAGCCAAAAATTACTTTCATGAAAATCTGGGCACAGTAACTGATTATTGAACGATACAAGGTAACACCGGATTGTCCACCTCCTTCTTGAAATCTTGATGCAGTCACGACATCGAATCCCTCATCCAACTTCCGTATCATCCTGGTTATATATTCCGGTTCATGTGTATTATCACAATCGAGCCTGATTATTACATCGTCGGGGTGGGCAAGTTCTGCAGCCCTTTCAAACAGATCTCGTGATGTTTCTCCGAGTCCCCTGTTTATTTTATGAGTCAAAATCTCAAGGGGGTATGATTGCTTTAATTTCTCAAGGATTTCAGAACTACCATCGGTACTCCCATCGTTACAGGTAATAATTAAGAAATCAAAACCTTCATCAATAAGATGCTTGGAAATTTTGGGAATTAACTGGCTAAATGATTTTTCTTCGTTGTAGGCCGGCAAAAGAACATAAATCATAGAACACATCCATCTAAGAAATTTAGTAGCGAATCAGATCGCCATACGCCGCAAAAGAAACCGATAATCTTCATATTCGCCGGTAAGCTGATTAGCATAGTAGTTCGTCAGCTCGTAAGCTGTTGAGTAATCGATTTTTTTGTCACTCCGATGTTATTGTATACAAAGAGAATAACAGCAGATAGACATGCAACGTTCAGGGCATTTTGAGACAATGTCCTCCGTTTCCTTTCACGCTGTTAAACATTGAATGATCTTCTCCGCCGCATGTCCGTCTCCGTAAAGCTTGGAGTGAAGGTTGTCCGACTTTATATCGCTGACCGCATCAATGATCTTCTCTCTATCTGCACCGACTACTACATTCCATCCCGATTCCACCGTCTCAACCCATTCCGTCTCGGACCGCAACGTAACGCATGGCACTCCAAAGAAATACGCTTCTTTCTGCATACCGCCGGAGTCGGTGAGAATTGCTTTTGCGTTTTGTTCGAGCATGAGTATGTCGAGGTAGCCGACAGGAGGGATCATTTTCAGTGAGGAGTGAGGAGTAAAGAGTGAAGGGTAAGTCGATTGCAGTATTTGTTTTGTCCGGGGGTGAACGGGAAATATGATTGGTTCGTTGATTTCGAGAAAAGCTGAAAGAATGCTTTCAAGGTTCTCTGGGATGTCCGTGTTATATGGACGGTGGACTGTTGCCAGAAGGTATTCTTTTGGTTTCACACCCAGGTTTTCTAATATTGTTGACTTCTGTCGGGCGATTTCGGAAAACTGCAGGACGGCATCGTACATTGTGTCGCCGACCAGGTAAACGTGAGGGGTGAGGAGTGAGGAGTGAGGGGCACTATTGTCTACATTGACTATGCCTTCGGCTTTGAGATTATTCACAGCCTGTTGGGTGGGGCAGAAAAGTATATCGGCACTGTGATCGGTAAGGACACGGTTGATTTCTTCGGGCATTTTTCTGTTGAAAGACCTAAGCCCTGCTTCGACATGCGCTACCGGAATGTGAAGTTTTACCGCGGCAAGGGCACCGGCAAGGGTGGAATTCGTGTCGCCATATACAAGAACACGGTCCGGTTTTTCTTTCATCAAAATTTCTTCGATCTTTTCAAGCATCCGGCCTGTCATGGCGCCGTGTGACGTGCTGTTGATACCGAGGTTGTAGGCAGGTTGAGGGATATTCATTTCTTTGAAGAAGATATCCGACATCTCAGCGTCAAAGTGCTGGCCGGTGTGGACGATTATTTCCGTGAGGGGTGAGGCGTGAGGCGTGAGGCGATTATGTTCTGCAATGGCACGGCTCACGGGGGCGGCCTTGATGAATTGGGGGCGGGCGCCGATGACGGTGACTATTTTGATTGCTTGTTCATTCATAGGATTTTTTTAGCTCTTGAGTTCTTGAGCTGTTGAGCTGTGAGAAGTTTGCATAATGTCCGTCAATGCCTGAAGTGTCATTCCCGCGTAAGCGGGAATCTAATCATTACAACAAGCTATAGATTCCCAATCAAGTTGGGAATGACAAAAAAATTAGTTATGCAAACCTCTCGCTGTTTAGTTGATAAGTAATGTTCCCCCGAAATGATGGACACACCGAAAAGATAGAGATAAAGAAAAGATACTTGGAGGTGTGTAGTGAAAAACAAGGGAGAACGAAGAAGGTTCGACAAAGAATATAAGCAAGAAG
>DSDU01000104.1 GCA_011056835.1 Deltaproteobacteria bacterium | reverse complement strand
GGCCGTGGGAATTGGAAAAGGTCCGGACGACCTGTCCGTACTGCGGCGTCGGCTGTCAGATCGATCTCAATGTCCACAAAGGGAAAATCGTCAAGGTAACCGGTAATCGGGATTACGGAAATCCCAATCTCGGCAGCCTGTGTGTCAAGGGTCGCTTTGGGATGGATTTTATCAACGACCCTGATCGCCTTACGACGCCTTTGATCCGCCGGAACGGTAACCTTCAGGAGGCAAGCTGGGATGAAGCCCTCGGGTTTATCGCCGACAGGCTTTCCGCAATAAAAGGAAAATACGGTTCAGACAGCATTGCAGGATTCTCATCGGCACGCTGTACCAATGAAGAAAATTATGTCTTCCAGAAATTCATGCGGGCGGTGATCGGGACCAACAACGTCGATCACTGCGCCCGTCTCTGACACTCCGTTACGGTGGCCGGTCTGGCCGCCGCATTCGGAAGTGGCGCCATGACGAATTCAATCGAGGAAATTGAATTCGCCGATGTTATCCTTGCAACAGGAACCAACACGACGGAGAACCACCCGATGATCGGTGCCCGGGTAAAGCGGGCGATCCGTCAGCACGAGGCAAAACTGATCGTCATCGATCCGAGGGAAATCGGTCTTGTTAAATACGCGGATATATGGCTCCGTCAGAAGCCGGGCACGGATGTGGCCGTTCTTAACGGGTTGATGAACGTCATTATCAAAGAAAACCTATATGCACGGGACTATGTGGCACATCGTACTGAAGGCTTTGAAGCGCTGAAGAACGTTCTAGAAAAATACACCCCCGACTATGTCGAAGAAATATCCGGCGTCCCTGCCGACGATCTGAAAAAGGCGGCCCGAATGTATGCGGAAGCCGATAAGGCATCCATTCTCTACGCCATGGGGATAACGCAGCATATAACAGGAACCGACAATGTAAAGTCAATCGCCAACCTTGCCATGCTCTGCGGTAATGTGGGAATCGAATCGGGGGGCGTCAATCCCCTGAGAGGACAGAATAACGTTCAGGGCGCCTGTGACATGGGGGCACTGCCCAACGTACTGCCGGCGTATCAACAGGTGGCCAACGCAGACGCAAGAGGAAAATTCGAAAAGGCATGGAATGTCTCATTATCGGGAACACCCGGGCTGACAGTCACCGAAGTGCCCGATGCCGTGCTGGAAGGTAAAATCAAGGCTCTTTACATCATGGGAGAAAATCCGATGATGAGTGATCCTCATACCACTCACCTGAAGAAGGCACTGGAAAAACTTGATTTACTCGTTTGTCAGGACATTTTCCTCAATGAAACCGGTGAATTGGCAGACGTCATCCTCCCGTCGGCGTGTTTTGCTGAAAAGGATGGAACATTTACGAATACGGAACGTCGGGTCCAGATGATTCGAAAGGCCGTTGAAGCTCCCGGCGCAGCCAGGCCGGATTGGCTGATCATCTCCGAACTGGCTACAAAGATGGGATATCCCATGAACTATGATTCTGCCGATGCAGTCATGAAAGAAATCAATGAACTGACACCCAGCTATGCCGGAATTACCTACGAACGCATACAGGCTGAAGGAATATCATGGCCCTGCCCGAACACGGACCATCCGGGAACACGATACCTCCATAAAGATCAGTTCACCCGGGGACGGGGGTTGTTCCACGCCATCGAATATATACCGCCTGCCGAGCTTCCTGATGAAGAATATCCATTCATACTCTCGACCGGTCGTGTCCTCTATCATTATCATACCGGCACGATGAGCCGGAGGACAAAAGGTCTTGTGGAGCGATTCCCCGAAAGCCTGATCGAGATCAACCCCGAAGATGCTCAAAAACTGGGCATTGAAGAAGGAGTTTCGGTGACCGTTACATCCCGGCGCGGCACGGTAACGGCAAAGGCTGAAGTAACGGACCGCCCGCCACAGGGAACAATATTCATGAATT
Organism: Deltaproteobacteria bacterium; assembly: GCA_011056835.1. Lineage (GTDB taxonomy): Bacteria > Desulfobacterota > Syntrophia > Syntrophales > UBA6807 > DSDU01. Next base: position 7,177 of record DSDU01000104.1, on the reverse strand, counting down.
TCCACTTTAATGAAGTGGCGGTTAACACGCTGACGAATCCGGCACTCGACCCCATCGGAAAGATTCCCGAATATAAAGTCTGTGCGGTAAAGGTGGAAGCTGCCTGATAAATAAACGTTGCGGAAGGACCCGGGGCGGCCATGCCGGGGATATATCATGAGAATTCACGAAAAGGTGTGCCGAATCGGCATCGTGCTTCAATCGTGAGGACGGCTTGAATTGATTATACTGCTGTCGGCGTTGTGACGCTGATCTGTGATGGTTTCAGAAGCAGATCAATCAGACAGAAGAATAATGAATCTAAATATGAGAGGTAAAGAATTTATGACGAATGATAACTTAGAAAGTAAACGGTGGTTGATTGCCATTGGGGCTGTTGTTATTCAGCTGTGTCTCGGCACTGTGTACGCGTGGTCTGTTTTTAAAATTCCTCTAATGAAAATGCATGGATGGGAGGGCCCAACGGTTCAATACACCTTCATGCTGCTGATGTTGATCATAGGACTGGCCGCTGCTTTCGGCGGCGCACTGGTTGATAAAAAAGGCCCCCGTTTTGTCGCTACTATCGGCGGCATCCTTTTCGGTATCGGCACATTAGTAGCGGGTTACGCCGATCAGGTCGGAAGCATTGCACTGCTGTACCTCGGTTTCGGCATCATTGCAGCACTCGGCAACGGTTTCGGATACGTCACACCCATAGCCACTCTGATTCGCTGGTTCCCCGACAAGCGTGGTCTTGTGACAGGTCTTGCCGTTATGGGATTCGGAGCCGGTGCTTTTTTCATGGGGAAAATCGCCCCTGCCATGATTGAAGCTTTCAAGCAGGTCGACGCCGCAGGAACAGTAATTTCCTCCGGTGTCGCCATGACATGGTATATCTGGGGTGTAATATTCCTCATTCTCGTGACCGGTTCCGCACAGCTATTCAAAAATCCTCCCCAGGGATGGTTGCCCGCCGGTTTCAAACCGGCCGCGACCTCTGTGTCCGCGGCTGATTCCTTCACTTTCGGTGAAGCGGTTAAAACACCGCAGTGGTGGATGCTCTGGTCCATGCTCTGCATCAACGTATCCGCCGGTCTTGGTCTTATCTCGCAACATTCACCGCTGGCACAGGATATTTACAAAAACACCATGGGGTTAACCGGCGATCTCACTCCCGAACAAATCGCCATTGTAGCGGCCGCCGGCGGTGCTGTCGTGGCATATGCGGCAATATTCAATGGCCTGGGAAGACTTTTCTGGGCAAAAATCTCCGATAACATCGGTCGTAAAATGGTATTCTTGATAATGTTCGCCACCCAGGCGGTTTTGTATGTGCTGGTTGCCAAAGGAATTATTGCCACTTACTGGCCTTTCGTCATCGTGTCCTGCTACCTGCTTGCCTGTTACGGCGGCGGTTTCGCCACCATGCCCGCTTTTGCCGCCGACGCATTTGGTCCTGCCTATATCGGCAAAGTATACGGTTTCATGCTGACTGCGTGGAGCACCGCCGGCATCATCGGACCCTTCGCGTTTGAAATGTTCAAACCACAGGCATTGATGATCGCGGCCGGTCTGCTCACTGTCGGATTTTTTATTGCACTGGTCTATAAAGCTCCGAAGGGCAAAAAGGGTTAGATAATAACGTCAAGGGTTTCTTTTCTGAAAAAAGCCCTTTCAGTCTAAAAACTGAAAGGGCTTTTAATTACCTGTATAGCAGGCCTCCCCGCATAGCCGGGGTTTGTTCGGGAAATCAGATCGCCGGGCAATTTTTGCACCCGCCACGGCAGTTTTCAACAACCTGAAGCTATCGGTATGTTCCGGATATTTTTTTCACAATAAACGATCTATCAAACGACGGTGACTTATCAGGATCATTCGTATTCGATCTCGTATGAGACCTGATATGGAGTCAAGCAGGCTCATATTGTCACCATACTTCTCTGTTGTTGGAACGGCATATTGATAACAAAAGGGATGGACGACTTCATGTTCGCCCATCCCCCTCTTCGATGATATGTGCTCCGCTTACTTCTCCACCCTATACTCCGTCGTTACCGCATACCCCGCCTCTTCGAACTTTCTGCACAGTTCGGCGCTGTCATCGGAATTAACCCTGATCACGGTTGTTCTCCTGTTTTCTTTGTCGCGGCTGATTGAAGAGACGATGGAAATGATTGTCAGCCCCATACCATTAACAATCGAGGCTATCTTCCCGATCTCTCCCATGGAACTCGACAATGTCAACTCCACCCGGGCACTCGGGGTGCCCACACCCATGACTTCAAGCAGCACGTTCAACATATCACAGGTGGTTATGATGCCGACCAGTTCCGTGCCGACGACGACCGGCAGGGCATTGACCCGTTTCTCATTAATCAGCACAACGGCATCTTCGATCGTCGTGCCCGGTGAAACGGTATACAGCCGTTTGGTCATGATTTCCCCGACCTTCATCTCAGAGAGCAGATAATTCAGTTCATGAATCGAGAGGGTACTGGCAGGGGATGCCGAATTCTCACGAATGTCTCTGTCCGTGATAATACCAACCAGCGTTCTTCCTTCCACAACTGGAACCTGCTCGATGTTGTATTGCTTCAAGAGATTCTTAGCTTTCAAAATGCTGGTATCTGGAGTAACCGTAATCAAATTTCTGGTCATTCTGCGTCCGACAAACATAACACCCTCTCAATACGATGATAATAAAAAGATTACGCAAGCTGCCGTGCCATACGCCGTGTTTTCTTCTTAAGCCTGCTGATTTTTTTCCGCAACCGCATCGCCGGGACACGCTGACCCGCTTCGTGCATGGATGCCATCTCTTTCTTTAACGATCTGAGCTTGTTCTTGATATCGATAATAGTGACGACGTCGGTGCTTCGTTCTTTCTTTAAGGGAATGCCGTATTCGGTCTTTATAACATCGATCAGTTCCTGTTTCTTCATCGCGCTGACTCCCTGAATCGTTCCGAGGGCGAGAGCAATCTCCTTGAGTTCCTTAACCGTATATTTCTCCAGCGGCTTATCTAAAGCAGGACCGCTGGGTTTTCCCGTCTGCCCGGTCACTTTTTCATCAGCGGTCTCGCCCGTCACTTCATCCACTCCGTGCTCGATGGTCTTTTCGTCACTCATTCTATCAAACCTCCCTGATTCTTTCTCATGCACGCATAAAAAACATGATGAAAATTTATAACATACCATATCAGAAAATCAAGTCTATTTCAGTATTCCCGCAAACAACACTGCGGGAGCCGTGTCACAACGAATCGGTAAACTTAAGGAAGCCGTCGGAGGAACCGGCTCGATTCGCCCGATCAGGTTATCACCCATCTTGCAAAATTACCGACGCATTATCATTCGTCTTAATATCACATTCCCGTACCTCAACGGCATCATATTCGCACCGGCTTCCTTGACAGACGGTCAATTCTCCCCTATATTCTCACAACTTTGAGCAAGAGAAATGCACCGCGCCCATGCCCCGGTGTGCGGGTAAGAACCGGACGACCCTCTTCCCGCATCGACCCGATCGAACATGCACCTTCCGGGCATACGAATGAAGAAGACCACTATGGATGGCATGAAGAACACACAGCCCGATGAAATTGAGAGGAAGTTCCGGTCAATCCGGTCACGTCGACGGAAAGCCCTGAAATCCGATCAATGTATTCTTTCCGACAAACTCGGCCGCATAATGGATATTTACAGGAAAACCGGACAAAAGGAATCCGCCATAGAAAAATTACAAATGCTTGACACATTCCTTGATCGGTCAATTGAGACGAAGATGCGGCGACGGGCGTCGGTCCCTCGTATGATTTATCCTGAAACATTGCCGATTCTCGCCAAAAGAGAGGAAATAATCCGGGCTATCCGCGAAAACCCCGTCGTCATCATCACCGGCGAAACAGGATCGGGAAAAACCACACAGATACCGAAGATGTGTATCGAGGCAGGTCGGGGAATCGACGGCATCATCGGCTGTACCCAGCCGCGACGCATTGCGGCGATGACGGTGTCGCAGCGGATTGCGGAGGAACTGGGACAGGCAGTCGGAAAATCGGTGGGGTACAAGATCCGCTTCGACGACCGGAGCAGCCGGGACAACCACATACGAATCATGACCGACGGCATTCTTCTCATGGAAGCACAGGCGGACCCGCGCCTCAACAGATATGACACGATCATTGTCGACGAAGCACATGAACGGACCATTAATATCGATTTTATCCTGGGAATCCTGAAACGGCTTCTTGTCAGGCGGCGAGACCTAAAAATCGTTATCACATCGGCGACCATCGACGCGGAGAAATTTTCCCGTGCCTTCGACGGAGCCCCCCTCATCGAGGTATCGGGACGGATGTATCCCGTCGAGGTACGATACCGGCCTGTGGATGAAACGCCCGAAGACAAAGACGAACCGTCATATGTGGATGCGGCGGTGCATGCTGTCGACATGCTGATGAAGGAACGGCATGAAGGAGGTGATATTCTCATCTTCATGCCCACCGAACAGGATATCCGTGAGACATGCGACACGCTGTCGGGAAGGAAGTATAAAAATGTCCTCATCCTTCCACTCTTTGCAAGACTGTCCGCAGGAGAACAACGCCGCATTTTTTCATCCACAGGGAAACGAAAAATCATTGTCGCCACGAATATTGCCGAGACATCCATCACGATCCCCGGGATTACCTATGTCATCGACACCGGCCTTGCCCGGATTTCCGAGTATAAACCGGCAACGCGCACCAGCGGCCTTCCCGTTCAGGCGATATCGAAAAGCAGCGCCGATCAGCGAAAAGGCCGGTGCGGCCGTGTCCGCAACGGGATATGCATTCGCCTTTTCACTGAAGATGACTACGAAAGCCGTCCCCGATTCACCCCGCCTGAAATTCTTCGATCGAACCTGGCTGAGGTCATTCTCAGGATGACGGCATTACGAATCGAGGACATTCAGTCCTTCCCGTTCATCGACCCGCCCCATCCGAAGCACATCCGCGACGGGTTCGATCTTCTCGAAGAACTCGATGCCGTGCGAAAAGAAAATGAGGGGAAGAACCGCCGTACTTCATACCGGCTCACACCCACCGGCAAAACCATGGCCCGTCTGCCCATTGACCCGAGAATATCCCGAATGATCCTCGAATCACGGAAAGAAGGCTGCGGGGGAGACGTGCTTGTCATAGCATCCGCCCTCACTATCCAGGACCCACGGGAGCGTCCCGTGGACAGAGAAGCCGAGGCCGATCGAATTCATAAACCATTTGTGAATCCCTCGTCGGACTTCACAACACTGCTCACCATCTGGGAACGTTACCACGACACATGGGACACACTGAAAACCCAGAGCAGGATGAGAAAATTCTGCAAGGATCATTTTCTATCATACAGAAGAATGAGGGAATGGAAGGATATTCACGATCAGATCTCAATGATCCTCACAGAAGAAAAAATCGAAACAAAAAACAGCAAAGACCTTCCCGGTGAAGACCGCTTCAAGGGAATCCATCGATCGATTTTGAGCGGCTGCCTGTCAAACATTGCCGTCAGGAACGAAAAAAATAGCTACAAAAAAGCAAAAGGCGGTGATGTCATGATATTTCCCGGCTCCGGCGTCTTTAACAACGGCGCGGGCTGGATCGTAGCTGCCGAGATTGTGGAAACAACCAGGCGTTTTGCCCGCACGGTGGCGAATATTGAACCTGCATGGGTGGAAGAAGTGGGAAAAAGTCTCTGTCGATACAGTTACTCAGAACCTCACTGGGATGCAAAGCGGGGCGCCGTCATGGCGTATGAACAGGTTTCTCTCTTCGGTCTTGTCATCATATCACAACGGCGAGTTTCTTACGGTTCCATCAACAGCCACGAAGCCTCCGAAATCTTCGTCAGAAGGGCTCTTGTGGAAGGTGAAATCGGCACGACGCTTCCCTTTGTCTCGCACAACCGTCACCTGATAGAGACGATAGGTTCGATGGAAGATAAAATCAGGCGGCGGAACATTCTCGTCGATGAAGAGAATCTCGTGGAATTTTACCGGAGCCGTCTCCCCGATGTGTATGACATCAGAACATTGCAAAAGAAGATCAGGGATCAGGGAGGAGACTCTTTTCTGCAGATGACTGAAGAGGAACTCCTCCGGTACGATCCGGCGGAAGAACTTGTCCACTATCCCGACGAAATATCCCTGGGAAACACCTGCCTCCCCTGTACCTACCGGTTCGATCTCGGCACATCGAAAGACGGCGTGACCATTACCGTTCCCGTTGCCAATGCCTCTTCCGTGCCGCTGGAATCAATGGACTGGATCGTCCCCGGCCTGCTCCGTGAAAAGATTGCCACGCTTATCAAAGGACTTCCCAAAAACTACCGGAAAGAACTCGTCCCGGTCGCCGGGACCGTCGATATTATCGTCCGGGAAATGCAACCGGGGGGAAAGTCACTGCTCTCAACCCTCGGCCGATTCATCTTTGAGCGATTCGGTATCGATATCCCCGCCGCTGCATGGCCTTCGGAAATTCTGCCTGACTATCTGAAGATGCGTCTCGCCGTTATCGATGACAACGGCAAAGAACTCTTTTCCGGCCGCGATATCTCGGAACTGCCGCACCATCTTTCCCGGAAGACATCTCCCGCCTTTCAAAAAGCCCGGGCCGCGTGGGAAAAAACGGGACTGACAGAGTGGAATTTCGACGATCTCCCCGATCACATTGAACTGAACCGGTTCGGCGGTCCAGCCGGCCTGACAGCTTTTCCTGCCCTGGAAAGGTGTGAAGGCTCCGTTGCTGTCCGGCTTTTTCAAAATATGCGGGAAGCGGAAGCAATCCATCAAGACGGCATCATCGCCCTTTTTGAACTGCATTTCAAGAAAGAACTTCAGTTCTTGAAAAAGACACTTACCCTGAAAGAACCGATGAAGCAGTGGGGAACCTACCTTGGCGGCGCCAGACGACTGGAAGAACATCTGTATGGCCGGGTGCTGAAAGATCTCTTTGGCTATTCACTGCGAACCGGAGAGGCGTTTCATTTCCACGCACGGCAAACAAGACCGACACTACTGACGCATGGACAGGAACTTATCAATCGCATCAAACCGGTGCTGAAATGTTACCATGAAACACGATCGCTCCTTCACTCGCTCCTTACGGCAAACAAACCAAACACGGCAGTGACGGCGTTTCTCAAGCGGCTCGGAGAGG
>DSDU01000095.1 GCA_011056835.1 Deltaproteobacteria bacterium | reverse complement strand
CCATATAAGGGTCCTTTCACGATCCATCGAAAACCGGGGGGTGAACGACGGAGAGTCGTGGAGAGATCCGATCAAACGTCTTCCGCGTTCTTATCGCCGGTTCTCTGCTTTATTACCGCCCGGCGCCGGGAAGGCAGGCCCATAAGCGGGGAACGGGGAGGACACAGGAACCGGGCGCCATTCCGGGGGACCGACCAATACAACCCGGGGGATAAAAAATAGTTCGAGCATTTCCACTTAATCGTCTACTCATCTGCAGATTGGCCAATGAATGTGAAGTTCATTCCTTTTCACCCGCTAAGGAGGAACCGACGGCTGGTTTCCGGCAACGCTGTGGCAAAATATGAAGGGATAAAAACACACTCCCATTTTTGGACCATTTATTCATTACTTGCTGATTGAACGGTTCCTGCCTTTCGTATCTGATCCATTTGCAGCATCGTCCTTTGTTTCGGCATATTTCTTAAAAAACGCCCTGAGATTTTCCGCCTCGATAGTACCGATATTGAGTTGCCGGATGATCTTATCAATCTCATGTGCCTGTTCTTTTATCTGATCCATCATCTCGATATTTTCAAGGTCGGTAATGCCGACAATAACCTGCAGCGGGTTTCTTATCTGGTCATTCAGTTCGGCAATATCTTCTAACCTTGCCAACAGTTCGCTGATGTTTTTAACCAGTTCACGGAATTTCTGTTCACTTTCCTGAAGCGCCTGTATGGACCTGTGGTATTCCGTGGTATCTTCAAGAATAATCGTAATGCCGGGCGAACCATCCATACAAACGGTAGGAATTACTTTCATTTTAAAGAAGAGTTCTTCAGAATCCTTTAATATCCGGATCTCCTCTGTTACCTCTTCTCCCCCCAGGGCCTGGTTGATTCTTCGCTCCAGGTTTATTCCGGTATCAAGAGGGTACAGAATATCCCGGACATTTTTGTCGATGATGTCTTCTTTTCTCCTCTGAAGAAGGGAAACGACATTGCTGTTGACATATATAATGTTTTGGGAGTTATTCAGGACGATTACATAATCCGATGAGCAATTCATCATCGTGGATATCGGCACACGCCGTGAGATGAAGTATACCTTGGACTGCCCATAGGTTTCCATATCAACCTCACCGGATGTCCTCAATATGTCCAGGTAATGCCCAACGGTAATCCTGTTCAACCCGATTGCGTCGGTAATCTGCGTAACTGACATGCCTCGCGGATTCTGCCTTAAAATTTCCAAGATTTTTGTCAGTCCCACATGATTCTCTCTCATGACTAGGGGATAGTCTGCGGGTATGGTATTTAATGATTTATGCTATTAATATCAGGTGTGTTTGTCAGACCAGGGTGACGTTACTGGATTGCATTACTTTAAGAAAATACGGCAGATATGTGCTGTTGAGTTCCTGAAAGATACGGACATGTTTTTTATTTCCATTACCAGCAACCCTTCGAAGATCTGCATACTGCAATTATCATATGACGATCAGAGGCGGGTGGCTGATTTCTGGCCTAAATGGAGGAAAAACAGGTTTACCGCTACATCCTTCACCGTTAAACGTCCCTGCCTATCCAGAGAATATGAGAAACCTCGCCGGTTTGATCATACATTTTTTCCAGATTCCATGTTACATTGACCGGAACACCGGTCTCTGAAACAACCGGGACCGAGATCTCTGCAGGTCCACCGTTGGGATTATTTACGATATGTTTCTGAAACTCTTTTGCCTCCTGTTGCAAAGAGGGGGGGACGAATGCGGTGATATCTTTCCCAATTATGGTACCGTTCCCAAGAATTTCACTAAGTGATGCATTTGCACGGGTTATGGTTCCTTTTCTGTCGACGGAGAATACCGGGCATTCCGGGTTTTTATCGCAGATGGATGAAAATACTTCATTCTGTCGCCGAAGATCAATGATGTGATTGTTTCTGATGTCCTCAAGTACCGTCCTGAGATTTTTTTGCGACTCCTCAGACCCGCTGTTGCCCTGTTTGTCTCCCAAAATTCCATTAACGGCACATTTATTTTTGGCCAGTTCTTCTTCATACCAGCATCTCTGCAGGGTTACTGAGGCCTGATTTACAAAAATTTCGATAATCGAAGTGATATCTTCGCTGATGCGATGCGGTACGGCAAAGGAAATACTCCCGAATAAGGTATCGTCCCGTGATATGCCTATCATGTAGCATTCATAGAGGTCCAGGACATCATTGATCGTTTTACAGATGTCTTCTGAAAAGTTCTTCAGGAAGAGATCATATAAACCCCCGGACATGTGGATGAGTCTGTTGGAATGCAGGAACTTGAGGTAATCTTCCGGTATCCTGAATCGCATATCCAGGATCTTCCGGTCAAGCATCATACTCAACATATTTTCGTATCCTTCAATATCCCCCCTTATTGATTTTATCTGAAGTTTTCCCGTATTATCGTCAAATGAGCTGACCACTGCCACCCCGCCGGGAAGAAGCGATATGAGTTCGGACGAAATGTAATTATATATTTCCTCATTATGCGGCAGATTTGCAAAGTTCATGGCAGAGCGGGAGATAAATTCCAAATTTTTTATATGGGCAATTTCTTTTATTTCGCTCTCCTTTCGGGCCGTAATGTCGGTGCCAACCGCCGAGATGCCGGCAAGGCGGCCTTCCGAATCGGTGATGGGGCTATTTGTCCACGAAATCCATTTTTTGTTCCCCTTCCGGTCAATGAATTCATTTTCGGTAATCCTGAACTGTGCAGGTTCTTCAAGAATTTTTTCGATAATATCCCTGAATATGCGGGTGTTTTCCACTGTTCCGGAAAAAATGGTAGTAAATACGCTTTTGTTTATTAATTCACCCTTATCATATCCGAGCAGGTTTTCCCCAAATTCATTAACGAACAAAATTTTTCCGTTAGTATCTGTTTTCAGGACTATTGCGCTTGTTTTTTCAATTAAATCACGATATTTTTCCTCACTTTGCACTAATTCGTTCTCCACCCGCTTTCTTTGCGTCATATCCTGGATTGATTCGATTGCACCGATGATCTTCCCCTCCTCATCATACAGGCCTGTTGCCTTCACCCAGAGGTGCGCCCCCCGGTTATTATTCAGGTGGGATGACCAGATCTCTGCATTGAGCGAGTCCCCCTCCCTCCAGATTTTGCCGGGCGGAGTGTATTGCGTCATCTCGCGGGATATGACGTAGTCGATGAGCATCGGACGCTTTGTACCGTAAAAAGGAATTGAGTAGGTTTGATCACCCTGACCAATAATCTCCTCCTTTGGCATCCCTGTCAGTTGTTCCATTGCCTTGTTCCATGCAATTACTTGTGAATCGGTGTTGATCACAAAGGTGGCTTCCGGCAGAAAATCGATGATGTCGGTTAACCGGGAAATGGTGCTGGTTAAATTTGACTCATATTCTCTTCTCTCTGTGACATCTCTTTTCACGACGGCAATTTTTTCCACCTCTCCACCTGAATTTACAATGGGAGTAAGCGAAATGTCATATATCCTGTCATTGATTTCATCGACAAAAGAATCCGAATTTTTTGCGGCAATGACCTCGGATGCAACATCCCTGATCGTTCGGGCAATGTCTTCCGGAATGAATTCATAGATGCTTCTGCCGGTAATCAATTGTATACTCAATGAATCATCTGCACAATAATCCCTGATGTATTCGCAGGACGATTTGTTCAGTGAGAGGATCCGGCCTTCCAGATCAATGAGAAGTGAATTATCATTTATGGAATTCAGTAAAAACCGTGTATTTTCTTCATTGCGTTTTAGGGCCTCCTTTGCCAGTTTCGCACCGGTAATGTCCCTGCCGACGAACTGAAATTCATACACAGAGCCCTCAGCATCAAATATCGGGGATATGCTGCCTTCTATCCATTGTGGTTTACTGCCCGGGTGGTGGATGCGGAATTCAACGTTCTTTGATTGTTTGTCAGCATCAGCCTGATTCATGCAGTTCTGAATGAGTTCTTTGTCCTCCGCGAGGATATCCAGCGAACCCAGTCTTTTGCCTGCCAGGTTGTCTTTTGTGATATTGAAATGGTTGCAGAATGCTTCGTTGACATAATTTACAAAATAATCCGGGGACAGCCGGCAGATCAGCTCCTGCTGTCCCTCGACAATATCCCGGTAGCGGTTCACGCTGATCTTTAAACATTTCTCGGCTTTTTTCCGTTCAGAAATATCCCGGTTGACATAGAGGGCGACCAGCCTGTCCTTTAACGTGAATACATGTGCACTGGCTTCCACCGGAAAGGATGTGCCGTCCTTTTTTACCAGCAGCCCTTCATAAATCGCATGGTAATTCTCTGCAAGGTCCGGTTCGATTGTGCCGTTTGAACCGTTGGATTCCACATGAAATATGTCCTGGAACTGCATCCGGAAAAATTCATCACGAGTATAATTGAGTTTCCTGCAGGCCGTATCATTCACTTCAAGTAATGTGCCGATACGCTGATCGTCGGCAATCTCATAGAGAAATATCGAATCATTTGCATTATGAAACAGGTTTTTGAATTTTTCTTCGTTTTCGGTAAGGGAGTCCTTAATCCTTTTTTCTTCGGTAAAATCCTTAATAATTACTACCAGGCCGTGTTCCCCGCCTTCGAGGACCAGTGGCACAAATTTGATGAAAAAATAGTAATCGGTTTTGTCGTACGTGTAGGTGATTTCCGTACAGTGCTTCTCCCCGTTTTCAATAGAACTGTCAATCAGGGGGAAAAACGTCTCATCGCAGATAATGGGTATTTTCAGGTCGTAAATGCCTTTATTCAGGATTTCTTTGTCGTCGAGGCCGAAGTATTGGAGGTATTTGTCATTGACCTGAATTATTCTTCTTTCCTGATTGAGAAGAATGATTAAATCGGGTGAACAATGGAGCATTGAGGTGACCGGCAGCCGGCGGGATATGGTGTAGACTTTCGCATTTCCTATAAGCTGTACATCAACTTTGCCCGATGCGAGTAACACCTGGAGATATTTCGCGATAGAATTCCGGTGAATGCTGGTAACATGAGATATCTCTGTTATCGTCATTCCCTTTGACTTGAACTTCAGGATGTTCAATATTCTATCGAGCAATTCCTGCTCGCCGGGCATAGGTGTCGAATGACCGATATAGTATATATAACTATGTCTGGCATTACAGAAGAGTATTGGATGGTCGGCATAAATGAGGGGATTGGAATCGCACTTTGGGCTTTAAATGCGATTTATTAGAGAATTGATTTCTTCATTTTTATTATCTATGGATTGGCACGTTGAATGATGCCAAATTAAAAAATCCGGAGGTTGGCAGGGGATTGTTTGCATCACCAAACCGGAACAGGAGATTTTGCATTCAAGGTACACAACGCTTCTGCATTCAGCCAGAAATCAGTCAAAAAATAGTATTTAAGCTAAATTTATAAATAACTGATTAATATCGTTCCAGAGGGGTCCTATTACCTGATACATTCATATTTGTTGTGCATTGGTATCTGGCACATTGGTATATAACCGGATTGATTAATCGGAGGCGTATATGTAAGACAGCGTTTGGCATCTTACAAGAATGGTGTCAATGGTTTTGCATGTAAATGAGTGGAGGTATCAAAAATGAAAAAACTTATCCTTGCATTACTGGTTGCTGCCCTCTGCATGGTAGCGGCGCCGGCCATTGCATTGGATTGGGACGATGTACCAGGTACAGCAACTGTCTTTATCGAATACCCATATGTACACGATTTAGGCACGTACTTTGATGTTACCCTTGTGGACGAAGGCCAGGATTATCCGGGATGGTGCACTCAAACAGGTGCTCTTTCGATTAAAAACTCAAATTATGAGGCAACACTCGCTCCAACCATCGGAGAATCAGAAGAATGGAACAAGGTAAACTGGATCCTTAACAACAAGGGCGGCGCAACCGCCGGGGAGATCCAGACCGCCATCTGGATAGTACTCGGTCAGGGATTCACGCCAGGATCGGACACTGCTGTTGTGTTGGACCTTGTAAATTCTGCCGACCCAAATTTCAATGATTGTTCACCCGGGAATATCGGGGCGGTTCTGGTTGTAGCAGTAGACGACGACGAAGTAGACAGTCAGGACCTGATCATTGAACTGCCATGCCCACCAGATGACATACCTACTCCCGAATTCCCGACATTGATGATTCCGGTGTTCTTTGTTGGCAGCATGCTGGTTGCAGCAAGTGTCCTGAAAAAGGAGTGATAACTGTCCAATCCAAATTCTTTTTTTTATTGCAAGGCATTGAAGAACCGCCTGCATCTCCGTTTAGACTCATTTTTCCTGTTCAGATATCGGCGTCCATATAGTAGGCAGTCCATCTGAATGTGCCAATGGTGGCTTTAGGGCGCACCGACGTCTCTTCCCGTCATTTCAGGATGTGCATATGGCTGTTACAGGTGACGGTGATCCAATCCCTGTCTTTTCATTGCCAAAATGATGCTTTTTCCGTGGCCCATGCCATTTCCAGTGGTCAATTCCAGTGCATGTATTCCAGAATCTTTGTGCGGGGCACATTCCGCTTATCGTTCGAAAACCACTGACTTATAAAAAATCGGGAACCACCAGGATGCTCTCTTCGCACATTGCCCGGAAGTGATCTCATGTATCTTCGGGTCTCGAATGGGCACCAGGGGATCTGTTCGGTATTGGTAGACCCTTTCCGGAAGCAGTTACCCTGACGCAATCGTCCGGGACGGGATAATTATATTCGCAGAACCGTGAAAACACAAGGACGCATGAATTCTGATCTCTCGTAAGAAGATCCTCACCACTAATCCAAAGGCGTACATCGAGATATTACAAGCCAAATCCGGGCTGTTTTCAATGGATTGTTAAGAACAGGACCGTCTATTCTGCAATCGTCAAAGTGCTGGACACAAACGCCGGGCTATTCATTTTATATTCAAAATGACACTGTTGTCCAAGGGCCGGATGAGATAGGTATGCCGGATACGATCCGATAGGACAATGAATACGTGGACACGGCATGCTCATACCTCAGGACCGCCCTGAAGTTGAAAAAAGCCCAGAGGTGATAACTGGTTATGAAACGAAGCCTGTGGATTATTCCCTTTATTTTGGCTATTGTGGGGATAATGGCGATATCCGCCAGTGCAGGCCAGGTATCTGCGGCCACTGACAGCCTCTCGTTGAATGCTCTCGAGGATGACAATCCTCCCCCCTCAATGCCAAGCCCTGAATTCCCGACGCTTGCCCTTCCGGCAGGCCTTCTCGTCGGCATGATATACATAATATTCCTGCTGAAGAACAAAGGGCGAAAAGATCCTTCTTTCCATGAAAAAGAGGATACATCTCACAGTCAGGACACGTTCACCCATTGACTGGTGAGCGCGTTCCTGCTTTTTCTCTACCGGTATTTTTCTGAATGCACCCACCATCATCTGGATCTGTGAGCAAACATCGACATTTATCGTTAAATGTTGTCATGAATGGGTGCAACCTGAGGACACCAGACGTTGGATGGTATCAGATACGTACATGACAGAATGTAATCTCGTTTGCGGGATGAAAGATGAGTTCAGGTTATGTATCTGCTCTTCCCCCCGGGACCCCGGAGCTGCAATGCAGCAATGCAGCAATGCAGCACACCATCAGATATTCCGGGGAGTGCCTGAGGGATAGGAAACCCGGAATATAGCGGCATTGATATGAGAGCAAATAAAATCCTCTCATCAACGCAGCCTGCTTTGTAATGAATGGGGTCGTTCTGTTGTGACCGTAAAGGTGAACAACCATCTCCGGGGCTGATTGTCAACCGTGGACTGTCCTGTATGGAATCCCCGGACCACAGCCAGAATAAAGATAAAAATGTCACAACCAGTCTGAAAATAAAAAAAAAGATTAATGGTTCTTACCCAAGGATAGCACGACAGCACCCATAGCCAAGGCGAATACCGACATCACCACTGGCACGGAAATCGGGAATTCCGGCACTGGAGGTGGCGTAGGTGTGGGCGTAGGCGTAGGTGTTGCATCAACAATGTAACAGAATTGAATGTGGCTGATGTCGAAGTACTGGTCGTTAACTGGATTCAGTGCCGGGCCGAGCATGGTATCTGCTGATACCGGGCCGTCATTATACACATGGTAGTTGTAGAGGACTGCATAATTTCCCCCTTTGACAATCACCGCATTTATGAGAACCCCTGTTGCCGTGAAGTTAAAGTGGGTTTCATTCACCATCTCGATGGTAATTGAGCCAAGGCCGTCAATCTCGTGAGTCCCTTCCCATGGGCCGGGTTCGATTTTAAATCCTATCCAGTCGCTTATGATGTCATCACAAGCGGGGTTGCCTTCGACCACTTCCGGTTCAGCAAATTCACTGGCAGCCACCGGCATAATGAGAACGGCTGACATGGCTATCACCATTAGGGCACATAGTAGTTTTTTCATCATCAGGTTTCATCACTCCTTTTTTATAGCGCCCCCTCTGTTTCCTTATTATAAATTGCTGTGTCAGGCGCAAATGTCTAGCAATGCAGATTCTGACGCCGTTCAACATCCCTGTACGAGAGAACATGTCAGAGGTGATAGTAACCAAATCAAAGAAGGTCTGAAAAACTGCATGGTCCCTCCGGTTTGAGCCAAATCCTTGTATAGTCGCACAAAATCGCGAAAAAAATATTTGCACGGATTGGGGAAATTTTCCTGACGCTTAAGGTGGTCCATAATTATTGATTTTATGATGAATTTAGGAAAGGGCTGCGATACAATATCAAATAAAAAATGCATATACATGAAGGGATGAAAAATCGGCTCTGTAGAAATGCTATTTTAAGCCGGAATTAAAAATCGACCGCAAGATCAAAGGTACGGTGGCTCTTTGAATCATGTATGCCTACAAAAACCAAAGAGCCGGTACCTGGATCGACGAACAAATATATCAGTTTTATTGATGCAGCTCTGGATGCAGTCAAGGCATCAAGAATACCTCTCTACTCCTCCAGATTCTCCAAAAAGACCTACAATCAGCACCAGCTGATGGTGATCATCCTGTTCAAGGATTATCTCCGGGAGGATTACCGGGATACCGTCGAATTACTCGCCATAATGGATTCTGTGAGAGAAAAACAGGATCTGAACACCGTTCCTCATTATACCACGTTGCATAAAGTTCACCACGAGAATCAGCTCCATTACCTTCAACAGAATCCTCAACAGGGTGATTGCCGGGTTATACTTGTGGGGGGATAAAATCCCCATAACAGCCAT
>DSDU01000192.1 GCA_011056835.1 Deltaproteobacteria bacterium | reverse complement strand
GAAGATGATGACTCCTTCGGATAACGAGCACAGAAAGGTAAATAAAATGATAAAGGTTATTCCTTCAGAATAAACCCGATAGGACAGACGGTTGGAAAGAACAAAGATCGTTACATAAAGAAATACATAAAGTCCCGGCATCACACCTGTCATTGAATCCAGCAAAAAACCCAGAAGAACGGACAACGCCCCACCTTTGACGACATTCATATACAACCCTGCATAAATAACGACGATCAGTGTTATTTCCAGTCGTATTTTCCCAAGAAACAGAATATCAAGAAAAGTGGACTGGAATATCACCAGGAGAACTGAAAAAACAGGGACGATAACGTAATATATCATTGTTCCATTTCGTCTTTCTTCAAAACGATGAGCACTTCCTCAAGTTTTGATACATCAACGGTCGGAATAACCCTGATTCGTTGAAACAACCCCGCTTTTTCCCTGTCGATACTCGTAATCGTTCCCAGTGGTAATCCCTTGGGGAAAACACCATCCAACCCGGAAGAGACGACAAGATCACCAGCCTTGACTTTTTCCGAGCGCTGCACATATCTCAGGATACATTCCATCGAACCGGCGCCCTGCAAAATTCCCTGCGCCCTCCCATCCTGCACCAGGGCATCTATATTACTGTTATAGTCTATCAGCAAAAGAACCGTTGATGTATTCCACGACACGTCAGTAACCCTTCCAACGATTCCTTCATGGGTAAGAACAGGGGCTCCTGCAGTCACGGTGTCCAGACTTCCCCGGTTGATCAACACCGTCTTGAACATGGATGAGCGTTCCCGGCCCACGACGCGTGCGGTAATAGTAGGAACGTCCAGCCTCTCGCGAATCCCCATTAACAGCTTCAGCCTTTCATGCTCCAGTTGTGCTTCCCTCCATGTATTGACCTGACCGGCCAGAAGGGCAAGCCTTTCCCGAAGGTTCCTGTTTTCTTCTTCCAATCCGACCAGAAAAATATACCGCTGCCATACCGTTTTGATGCCATGAATGGAAACGTTGACCGCCTGTTCGAGAGGGGCCACCGTTTCAAGTACCAGCTTCTTAAAGAAGCCGGTCTCCCCGGAAGTTTTGAAAAGCAATGAAAGGGTTATGAGGAATATGAAGGCAAGAATTAATATAATGATAATTGATCGATATTTCCTATGAAACGACATGGGCTACCCTACCAGAAGATTCCTGCGCAACACTCTGCCTCCAGGGATTACGTTACATAAGCCGTTGGATTGGAATTGCACGAACATCATCAACAGGGAACAACATCGGCTTACAGTTGAATGGCAACTTCTTTTAACAGTTCAATCTCATCCAACGCCATCCCTGCCCCTCTGGCAACCGTTGAAAGGGGATCGTCTGATATGGAGATTGGAAGGCCGGTCTCCTCGCGAAGCAAAACATCCAGGTTTCTTAAAAGGGCACCTCCCCCCGTTAATACTATGCCCCTGTCGACAATGTCACCGGCCAGTTCAGGGGGGGCATTTTCAAGAGCGTCTTTTATGGCGTCTACTATGATGCTGACCGGTTCTATGATCGCTTCTCGTATTTCTTCCGAGTTGATTTCTATTATCTTCGGTATACCCGAGATAAGATCCCTCCCCTTTACATCGACGGTTCGTATTTCATCATCCGGATACGCACACCCGATACTCGTCTTTATCATTTCTCCTGTTCGTTCTCCGATGAGAAGACTGTATTTCCTCTTCATATACTGAACAATCGCCTCATCAAGTTTATCCCCGGCAATCCGAACAGATTTTGCGTACACGATGCCTGCCAGCGAGATAACGGCAACCTCGGTTGTTCCGCCACCGATATCTACGATCATTGAACTGATCGGCTCCGTTATGGGGAGACCCGCACCGATTGCGGCAGCCATTGGTTCTTCAATAAGATATACTTCACGGGCTCCCGCCGATTCAGCTGTTTCCTTAACAGCCCTCTTTTCAACCTGAGTAATACCGGACGGTATCGAGATTATGATTCTGGGCCTGACCAGTGCTCTTCGATTATGCACCCGGAGTATAAAATGCCGGAGCATTGCCTCGGTTATTTCAAAATCAGCGATGACTCCATCCCTCATCGGCCTGATTGCGACGATGTTGCCCGGCGTTCTTCCCAACATTCTTTTTGCTTCCGCTCCAACGGCGAGGACCTTTTTCATGCCCCGGGCGTCCCGGTGGACTGCCACGACAGACGGCTCGCTGAGAACAACCCCTTCGCCTTTGACGCAGACCAGGGTGTTCGCCGTTCCCAAATCAATCGCCAGATCATTCGAAAACATTCCTAAAATAAAATCGAACAGCAATGCTCTATCCCCCTCATTTTTTTACCAGAGTTTCCTATACAGCATTTATATTCCCTAATCAACGTATTTCTAAAAAAATATTGCAATTTAGAGGGGACTATACTACGTATACCTTTCATGTTTTTATTGGTGTAAACAACAGGTTCGATACCACACGGAAGGAATATTATTCTATGCTGCGACTCATGAGAAAGCATGCCAGGTCATGGTTTGTACAGGCTCTTCTGGGAATCATTATCATCGTCTTCATTTTTTATTTCGGATCGCTCAGAAGCGGAAGGCAGGCTGAAACCATGGCTATCGTCAACGACAGGGCAATCGGCTATCACGATTTCAGAAACGAATACACCAGGCTTCTGGAGTTTTATCGCGAGCAATATAAAGAAAATCTGACAGATGAAATACTGAGTTCACTGAACCTGAAACAGCAGGCACTGGATAGAATAATCAACCAGGCGGTTATTCTCGCCAAGGCGGAAGAATACGACCTTAATGTCAGCGAACAGGAAATTCGTGCTTCATTATATTCGTATCCCTTGTTCCAACGTGACGGCGTTTTCGACCCCGATCTTTATCACCGAATGCTCCGATACAGTAAGATGTCACCCGAAGATTTCGAACTGACGCAGAAGAAAGTCCTGAAAATAGAAAAGCTCGAACGGCTCATCAGGGAAGGAGTCAAGGTATCTGATCAGGAAATATATGATATTTACCGAATACAAAACGAAAAGATAAATATAAATTTCATCAAGATCCCGGAAACACTCTTTACCGGCACCATCAATCCGACGGACGATGAGCTGAAGCAGTACCTGAGAGAACATGAGGAAATCTTCCGGATGCCTGAAACAATTCAGATTGCAGCGCTTGCTTTCTCGGGAAAAGATTATGCCGGCACGCTGGCTGTACCCGAAGAGTCAATTGAAGACTATTATAATCGTTACAAAAGCGAATTTATGACATCAACGGGAGAAATAATGCCGTTCGCGGATGTCAGGGACGATATTCATGACAAACTGAGTCTGTCGAAAGGGTTGGACATGGCTGCGGCGGCGGCACGGAGCGCAAACGATATTATTTACCAGGAAGAGAATTTTGAAGAATATGCTCGAGAAAATAAGCTTGAAATCAAAACGTTTCCACCGGTTTCCCGCCGTGATATCCTTCCGATAAAGGATATGGAAAAATACATTTTCGACATGAAGGAAGGGGAAACGACTCCCGTCCTCTCGGATGAAAATGCATTTTACATTGTAAAGGTGCAGAAGATTGAGCCGTCGTATATTCCAACCATTGAAGAGGTAGAAAATGAAGTCCGGAATAAATATGTACAGGCCAAAAGCAGAGATCTGGCACGGCAGAAGTCGGAAGAAATCGTCAGCCGTCTGAAAAAAGGAGAACATTTCAAAGATATCGCCACGAAAGAACACCTTCAACTCAATCAGACCGGTCCGTTCCTGCCGAGCTCTACGATTCCCCTCATCGGGACATCAGCGGAACTCGCTCGGGAACTGTTCGTTCTTTCCCAAAAAGAACCGTATCCTGAAAAGCCTTTTTATATCAACGGCAACTATTTCATCGTTGCGTTTAAGGAACGGGAAGAGATCAACGTTAAGGACGTGGACACCGAGATGGATCAGTTGAAAAATTATCTGCTGCAAATCAAGGGGGAAGACTACTTCCGACGCTGGCTTGAGGCAACGAAAGCGGCAATGATAAATGAGGGAACCCTGAAGATAATGGCTGATGCGGACAAATTATAACGTGACGCAGATACCGCGGCCCTGTTTCGTCTATAATTTATTGAAGAAACCCTGAAGATCTTTGATAAATCCCGCCTTCCGGTCAAGGGTGACGTCATCTGCAAAAATGAATTCCAACACGAACTGAATGGTGTAATCAACGGCCGAGGTCTTGTATTCCTGAAGCGCCGTCACGGTTAGATCCTTAAGTATTTGGTAATGATTACCCCCAAGTAATTCAGTCCGCCTGAGAATGAGGTCGAGCGCCTCCCGGGCATCATCGGCATCATTAATGACAAGCTCAATCCCTTCCATTTTCTTTACGGCCTGAACGATTTTATCTCTTTCCACCTTGATTTTCATGGCAATCCAGCTCCATAGGAAATTTCGATTCACTTCCCTGCATCCTTCATCGATGAATATAGTGAAACAGCTCGTGCCGGTCAAGTGAAATGTAAAGACTGTCGTAAAGGGCAAACCCTCCCTGTCACGTCGGGATGAGTTTAAGGCGGAGAACGCTCTGCAGGGTGCAGGAAACCGTATGAAGAGGTCAAGAAACAAGGAGCACGGTGTCAGATTCCCGGGTCCAGCTTTCCAATATACGATATACGTTTCCCCGCTTTCAATTTTCCGCTTTTCCTTTCGAAAAAGTCCCATGGTGGGTTTATTTGAACGGCCGCTCACCACTCAATCGGATGGAACGGTCTGGCGGTATTTCTTCGATTGAATGACGGCGTGATGTCAGGTAAAATACATAGAAAAAAACAGGATAAGATATGATGGACCCCATGATGAAAGATAAAATCGATTCTGTCCTTGACCGTGTAACAGATCCCGAGAGTGACTTATCCGTCGCTCAACTCGGACTGGTCAAAAAAATCCGTTACTGCGAGGAGCATAAATTACTCTATGTCTTTACGGATTTTGTGAGCCGTCAACCGGGATGTCTCACCTGTGCGGGGATCGCCATGGCACTCTCGGCATCTATTCTGAAAAATCTCGAAACCGAATTCCAGAAGGAATTCCCCGATCTCACCATTGAATTCGTGTGATGTCCCGGGACTTTCATAAATGCAAATTTTATGGTAATATTCCTTCAACATCATACATTCGAACATGACTTTTCTCCCTGATCATTGTCACACACCATCATGATACCCGAGAAACAAAACCGGCTCCCCTGCAAGAACGATTTAAAGCACTGTCTTCTTTATCTTTTCTAATCCACCTGTCGATCAGCATCGTGTTTTTTTCTGATCATCTCTTTCAAATTGAGCACCGAATGAAAAGTGCAAGCCGAACGAGTACCCCTGATGACATCATCATGAGGCATGAGGCAACGTTCTCATTGATTATCCAACACACGGCGAGAAAGCATCGGGCTTCTCGCCGGTAACAACGTGACGGGCTGTTGCCCAAACAAAAATTCATTTGAGCGGTCTTCATGAAACTTTGAGTTCCAATACATTTCAGCACAGTGAACGAACGGGGATTCCAATTGCGCAAGATCGAATATACGGTTTATGATTCACCTGGGATACGTTGTTGATGCATAAAAAGACGAACCAGGGCCGGTGAAAATGAATCTGAGCAACAATCCTGCGTCACCATAAACTATTTGTGGAGGTGAAGCCATGGCTGGAAGCAGTGACAAGATAGTTGTTTCAACCTATACCAACGGGATTTTAGATCCTGAGGGACCCATGCTCGGTCCCGTCCGCGACGGCGGAATTGTTGAGGCCACGACCGCACCGGGATGCTGGGGTCCCATGATCACACCTCATCTTCGGGGAGGCCATGAGGTAACCCAGCCCGTGGCTGTGGAAAACGCCGAACCGGGTGATGCCGTTGCCATCAGAATACATGAGATAACCGTTGTTTCCGCCGCTACGGCCTCGGGACAGGATCGTATGGTCGATGGTCATTTCGTCGGTGATCCCTTTGTAGCAAAGCAGTGTCCCGAATGCGGAATCATGCATCCCGAATCAACGGTTGAAGGAATCGGGCAGGACGCCATACGATGTGCTAACTGCGGAACCCCCCTGACCCCCTTTCAGTTCGAACACGGTTACACCGTCGTTTTCGATGAAGCGCGAACCATCGGCGTAACCATCGATAAAGACGGGGCCGAACGAATTGCCGGGGATACCCGAACATATGCGGGGCTTTCCGAGTCGTGCACGCAACATTCCATTCTGCTCTTCGCTCCCCATGATCTCGTCGGCACGATATCCCGGATGCGGCCGTTCATGGGTCAACTGGGAACGACCCCTGCCGTCAGGATGCCCGATTCACATAACGCCGGCGACTTCGGCGTGTTTCTCATCGGGGCTCCCCACGACTACGCATTGACGGAGCAACAGCTTGAAATGAGAACCGACGGACACATGGATATCGACGCGGTCAGGCCGGGAACAATTGTCGTCGCCCCGGTGAAGGTGCCCGGTGCCGGCATCTACATGGGGGATATGCACGCTCTCCAGGGAGATGGAGAAATCGCCGGGCATACCATGGATGTGGCCGGAACGATCACCCTCCAGGTTAACATCATCAAGAACAGGCCGCTCGAAGGTCCGGTAATCTTCCCGCTGTTAGAAGATCTTCCCTATCTTGCACGGCCGATCGGAGCGGAAGAAAGAAAACGGGCTCAGGTGATGGCACAGAAATGGGGACTTTCAGGACTCGAAGAATCGGCACCGATTTCCATTGTAGGAACCGGCGCCGATTTAAACAAGGCAACTGAAAACGGCCTCCGGCGAGCGGCCGAAATCCTTCATATGAGCATCCCTGAAGTCAGAAATCGAGCCACCATTAACGGAGCGATCGAAATCGGTCGCCTTCCAGGGGTTATTCAGGTTACCTTCCTCGCGCCGCTGTCGAATCTTGACAAGGCAGGATTCCTGCCCTACGTACAGGAACAATACGGAATCGCATAAGACGTCGGGGAAGGGGATATGCGCCACATCCCCTTCCCCTTCATCGCCGGATACAACATACCTTTTTCTGTAAAATTCCCCTTTTATTATTGATTATTTCATCGTTCCCATATAAGAATTTCACGAAAAGGATTTTCTGAGTCAACGGGAGGAACCGCCCATGCTGCAGCGTCTTTCCAAATATATCCCCGCCCATATAATCAACACATTATCAATTAGATTGTTCGGCCTGACAAAAATTCCTCTTTTGCTGTATGTCCGCCCCTCGGTTGTCGAGCTCTCGGAAGAACGGGTCATCGTAAAGATCCCCCTTCGTCGACGCACCCGGAATCATTTACACTCCATGTACTTCGGCGCACTGGCAATCGGCGCAGACTGCGCCGGCGGCATCATCGCCATGCAAAAGATTCGAAAAAGCCCCTGTAAAATATCACTGGTATTCAAAACACTCACCGCGGATTTTCTGAAACGCGCAGAAGGTGATGTGTATTTCATCTGTGATGAAGGACGAGACATATCCGCACTGGTCAAGGCGGCGGAACAGTCGCCCGACAGGATCGAAATGCCCGTTCACGTCACTGCCGTCGTGCCGGAAAAACAGGGAGATGAACCGGTTGCCACGTTTACCCTCTTGCTTTCGCTGAAGAAACGACCCTAGGGGAAAAGGCTTTCAGTTGATGCCCCACCCATGTGCTGTAGAATAAGTGAACAGGCATTTTCGAGAAAGTCGATACGATGGATGACATGCCGGGCAATGGATCCATAGATGTATTACATAATACTATGACATATCCTGCCATGATCTCCCGGACGTCTCACGATAAATTATCCTCCGGACAAAAGCGGTTTCCCTTGATTTTCTTTGCCGTATTATGTATCAAAAAGGTGTTGCAGCCGGAGTCGCCGTACAAGCGAACCTCAATTATGAACGTTCCGACGAGACCCCCATTCCGCCCGTTCTCGACACCCCGCACACCTGATGAGAGTCACGGAGGTTCTTTTCTTTACTCATAACAACCGCATTTTTACCGGAATATCGGCGCCGCATCGGGTTGACATGGCAGAGGATAACGGCGGGAACCAAGTGTCCGTTACGATAACGAATCCGATATTCGATCTCACATCTGTTTACAGTCATCAACCGTTGGTCTTCAATCCTTCGGTTGCCGCAGCAGGTTACAAGCAATCGAAACTCCTGCACAGAACACCTTTTTGAAGGAACAGTGTACATTATGGTTAACGGATCATCTCATAATAAAGTCTTCGACATTGACGAACATCGGGAAGCGGCAATGCGCCGCTATCGATTTGTTAAAGGATTATACGAAGAATTTGCAGAAGTCCTCCGACACATCATCGGAGAAGCCCTTAATGCCGCCTCAGTAAAAATTCACTCTATTGAGGCCAGAGCAAAAAGTATAGAAAGCTTTGGAAAGAAGGCGGTTCTGCCATCATACTCCGACCCCGGCAAACCCAGATATAGAGATCCCCTTGCGGAAATAACCGACATTGCAGGTATCCGTGTTATTACGTTTTTCCCGAAGACCCTTGATGAAGTAGATAGCATAATCCAGGCTGAATTTACCGTTATCAAAAAGAAAGACAAACGGAATCACTCACCGGTCAGAAATCGATTCGGTTACCAGAGCATTCACTACCTGATCAGGTTGAACCCCAAACGATCAGCCCTCCCCGAATATAAGTGTTTCGCACAGCTCATTGCAGAGGTACAGGTTCGAACCATTCTTCAGCATGCATGGGCTGAAATGGAACACGATATACGTTATAAACCTGCGGGAGCCATTCCTCAGTCGATACGAAAGCGTTTTGATGCCCTCGCTGAAACGATTGAGATGGCAGACCGCGAGTTTCAAGCGATTCAGGACGAAGATGAAAAGCTGCGCAGCGCGGCAGTCATGTCCATTTCCAGTGGAAATCTAAAGCAGGCTGAAATCCTGCCGGACACGCTTAAAGCATATCTTGATGCCCGATTCGGTTCCGATGGCCGTATGACCTTGTTTTCGTACAATGTTGTGGCCGACATATTAAAAACAATGGGTTTTGCAAACATACAACAGATCGACGATTGCATTAAATCGTACGATGACGACCACATCTGCAGGACACTGCGGGATTTTCGCCAGGGACAGCTGAGAAGATTCGCATATACGATGCTTGCCGGCATGGGTGAACATTATGCACGTCTTCACCCGTGGTCATCTGACAAGAAATTCCTCCGCCGATGTCGCGCCATTATTAAGCGCCTGAATGATGGAGGAATAGCCGTGGGAAGTTATGCTCCGGGGGAAGGGACAACCGGACATAGTCATTGACCAGGTTTATGCCGTTTGTCAACAGTGG
>DSDU01000127.1 GCA_011056835.1 Deltaproteobacteria bacterium | reverse complement strand
TTATCGGGTGTTGTTTTAAATCTCAACTCACTATTGAGCGATGCAAGATCGTCATACGATATTTTTAAATGTGATGCTATCGTTTTAAGCTGCATGCACTTTTTTGTCGTAACAACTTCATGAGGGATGGGCTTATTGACAGTAGCATTCTTAAGATCAAAGCCGTATTTATCCGGATTTTTAATAATATGAAGCGTTGCAATGAAACGTGGCACATAGCAGGCCGTCTCAAAGGGAAGCTGCCGATAAAGATCCCAGAAATTATCGAGATAATTCATATGTTGCCTCGAAATAACCCTGAGAACCCTCCCCTCTCCGCAATTATAGGCTGCCAGAACGGTCATCCAGTCGCCGAAAATTCCGTGGAGCTGCTTTAAATAGGCGATAGCGGCTCGTGTTGATTTTTCAAGATCCATCCGCTCATCGATCCAGTGATCACGTTTGAGACCGAATTTATACCCCGTCGATGGTATGATCTGCCAGAGGCCGAGCGCCCGGGCCCGCGAAAGAGCCTTATCCTTAAACCCGCTTTCAACCAGCGGCAACCATGAAAGTTCTTCCGGCAGACCGGCTTCTTTTAACATTTTCACGATGGTGGGTCGATACATCCCGGATCGTTGGTATGATTCAATAAAGAATCGACGGTCTCCTCGCTGAAACCGGAGAATTTCCTTTTCAACGTCCGCATTCATCGGCAGTGGAATTTCTCCCTGATGCCCTGTGGCGACTAGACTTCGTGACGTATAGATTTCAACGATTCGTTTTGCGATCAGAAATCTCAGGTCATCTTTTTGCCATGCAATGTCGGGCTCCCCATTTACATCCAGTATAAGGGAAAATGCCTGATCGAGAAGGTTCAGCGCATTATCGAGTTCTCCCTTTTCCCAGAGACTCTGAGACTGTGCGAGAAATTCCAATGCTTCATCCATGTTTTCCTGTTCTTGTGCCTTACGCTGCTGTTCTTTGTCTGACACGGCATCCGCCTTTCCCGGGGCATTTGCCGCTGTATCCTCCTCGGCAGTTACTTCATCTTCAGACAGGTTTTCTGTTAAAAGATAAGTCTCCGATGTCTCGGTAGATTGCGAAACCTTTCCAGTTCCTTTTGCATTATCATGCAGGGTCTCGACGCGGATGAAATGAGCCGGTAGTGAACAGGAAAATGATAACAATGAAACAAAAATGAGGCCTATCAATATATACCGTAGATTCTGCATGAGTTTTACGTTCCGCTCCTCTCCTACCACTTAATCGTTCTTTCTGATCAGATTCTTTAATTTTCTATTTATTGCCTGTCAACTCATCAAATATGCCTCTATGAACTCATCAATGTCACCGTCAAGCACTTTGTTTACATTACCGACTTCCACATTGGTTCTGTGATCTTTTACCATTTTATAGGGATGCAGCACATACGATCGTATCTGACTTCCGAATGCAATCTGTTTTTTCGTTTTATTCATTTCCTGGGCTTTTTCATGTTGCTCCTGAAGTTTCATTTCATAAAGCCTTGATTTCAAAACCTTCATTGCCACCGCCCTATTCTTGTGCTGGGATCGTTCGTTCTGACACTGAACGACAATACCCGTGGGGATATGTGTGATCCTGACGGCGGAATCGGTCTTGTTCACATGCTGTCCCCCCGCTCCCGTTGATCGATACGTGTCAATCCGTAAGTCTTTTTCATTGATATCGATTACGATATCATCTTCTACTTCGGGATAGACAAACACAGAAGAAAAGGATGTGTGTCTCCTTCCACCCGTGTCGAATGGTGATATCCTGACCAACCTGTGTATTCCCACCTCGGCCTTTGCATAGCCATAGGCATACTCTCCTTCGAGCGTAATTGTCACACTTTTGACGCCTGCTTCATCACCGGGTTGATAATCGATAATTGTGCTCTTGAACCCTCGTTTTTCCACCCATCTCAGGTACATGCGCATGAGCATCTCCGTCCAGTCCTGCGCTTCCGTACCACCTGCACCGGAATGTATGACCAGGATAGCATTGTTGTGATCTTCCGGTTCGCTCAACATGGTTTTCAGTTCTTCATCACGAACCGATTTCTCCAATTCCTCCGCATCCTTTTCGATCTCTCTGAGGATTTCTTCGTCTTCGTCTTCCTCCCGGGCCATCTCAACAAGCATCTTCAGATCATTGAGGGCATCATTCTTTTCCCTCCAGGAATCGATGGCTGCTTCCATCTGAGTTTTTTCCTTGAGAATGATCCGTGCATTATCAGGGTTGTTCCAGAAATCCTCCTTAATCACCTGTTTCTCAAGTTCACTGAGCCGTTCTTCTTTTGTTTCGATGTCAAAGACAACCTCGGAGGTTGTTAATCCTTTGCTCAAGATTTTTGATAAAATCCGCAATGTCGTCAATCACTACCTTTTCTCCTTCGTGTAACGATAATCATCATCCCCGCTGCGGCAAAACATACATATGCAAATATGTCGCCATATTGAGAATAGAATGTTCTGTATCTCACAAAATGAATTGCTCCGTCAAGGACAGCTTGCTCATAAAGAGACGTCCGAGCCGTGATTTCGCCGGTGGGAGCAATGATAGCGCTGATTCCCGTATTGGCGGCCCTGACAATATAGAGACGATTTTCCACGGCTCTGAATGCAGTCATCGTCAGATGCTGATATGGTGCGGATGTAGTGCCGAACCAGGCATCGTTCGTTATATTGACAAGGAGTGAAACTCCTTTTCTCCGGTAGTTCCTGCTGATTGCCGGGAAAATTGCCTCATAACAAATCAGTACGCCCGCCGTATTGTCTCCGATTATGAGAGGGTTCAGCTCATTTCCGGGTTTAAAGTCTCCGACACCGACAACGAGTTTGTCAAGAAAGAAAAAAAAACGACGCAACGGAACATACTCGCCATAGGGAACAAGATGAACTTTATCATATCTCCCAGCGATTGTTCCGTCAGGATTGACAAGATAGGCACTGTTCTGAAAATACTGACGGTCCCCATCGGTGGTATAACTCGGGCTCCCAAACAGGAGATGAGAATTCGTTTCTCTGGCGAGACTCGTAATAAACCTTTGTTTTTCATCTACATTCTGAAAAAAGAACGGAGCGGCTGTCTCGGGCCATACCATCAAATCAGGTTTCTTTTTTGACGCTGAAAGCGTCAAATCTCTGTATATGTTCAGCGTCTGGAACTGGTAATCACGATCCCACTTAACGCTTTGATCGATATTTCCCTGGATGACGGCAACATGTTTCACTTCCGATTGTCTCTGCATCTCCGTGATTGCTTCGAGACGGTGGAAACCGTATGACAAGATGATTCCGCCAATTATAAGGGCGGCGGCACCGCTTGCCATAACCTGTCGTCTCGTGTCAGCGGTAATCACCAGTAATTGATAAATAGCGCAGTTTATAAAAACTATAAGAAACGTCACGCCGTAAATACCGGTAATGTCGACGATCTGGATAAGATGAAGGTTATTATGGAGTGAGTATGCGAGATTTTCCCATGGAAACCCCGTCAGGAGATGAGATTTGCCGTACTCAAGACAGGTCCACAGTAACGGGCCGGTTACACTCTCACTATATCCCCGCTTTCGGAAAAATACGACGCCCGCCGAAAAGACCGCGACATATAAGCTCAGGTACAGAGACAGGAGCAGCATGGCAAAAATTCCAATATAGATAGGAAGATAGCCATACTGAACCACGACGAATACGACCCAATAGAGAATGCCGATGTTGTAGACAATCCCGGTGATTAATCCCGCCATGAACGCCTGAAAAGGTGTTTTGTCTTTCAGTGCGATGAGAAGGGGCACGACGGCAACCCAGACGAGAAAATCGTAATCTACCATGGGAAAGGAAAGAACAAGCAGGATACCGGAACTTACCGTTAATAGGAGGGTTTTTCTATCCATCGTTTCGGTTTACCTTTGTGCTTTCCAGGTATCAAAGACCAAAATCGGATGTTTTTTCTGAGGTAAGCCTTGCAACGCGAACCCTTTTTATGCTTCGCTCATCAGCCGATTCGATTGTCATTTCGAAATTGTCGTCTCGTATTATATCGCCTGGAATAGGGATTTTTCTTATGAGATGAAAGATATATCCACCGAGGGTTTCAAATTTTCCTTCCGGAATCGTTATGTTAAAGTACCCTTCAAACTCTTCTATTTCAACCCTGCCGTCAACGAGAACAGTTCCATCAGGCATTGCCGTAAAGACATCTTCTTCAACATCATGCTCATCATGGATCTCACCGACGATTTCTTCTATCAGGTCCTCTAAGGTAACGAGTCCTATCGTTCCACCATATTCATCAATGACAATCGCCATGTGCGATTTTCTTTCCTTCAGTTCGTGAAGGAGAAGATGGATATTTTTCGTCTCGGGGATATAATATGCCTTCCTCAGAATTGACGCGATATTGAAATCTTCCAATGATTTGGACCAGAATTGGAGCAGGTCCTTGACATTGAGAATTCCGATGATGTTATCGATACTTCCGTCATATACTGGCATCCTCGTGTGCCCGTGTTTGTTGATAAGGTCCAGAATTTCTTCGATGGATGCATCAATGGTGATTGCAATGATCTCGGTTCTCGGAACGACGACTTCGCGTACGACTTTTTGCCTGAGATCAAGAACACTCTGGATCATTTCACCTGAGCGCTCATCAATCAGGCCTTTTTCCCTCCCCTCGCTGATAACAGCATTAATCTCTCTCTCCAGATCACCGACCTCTTTTTCCTTCCCTATTTTTGACAGGAAGGTGTATATCCACGATCTATTCTGCTTCTTAAAAATAATTCTCTCCTTTTATAACGCACGCATGAATTCCGGTCTGAGAACTCTGCGATCGTTTGCCTTGATTACCTCGTGGATCAGTCTTATGATTTCATCCTTTTTCCCCGGCATTTGAGCTCTGATCGGCAGGTAATTCGATGCGTGGTTCGATGTAAAAAAACAGTTTGTAAAGTCGGAATGGGCCACCATGATCCCCAGTTCTTCGAGAAAACCGAATGTATCGGGAAGTTTGAATCTTCCCGAAAGGTAGTCATCATAGAGGGGTGTACCGGGAATCAGCATCACTGTCAGAGCTCCGACATAATCGGGGTCAATTGCAGTCAGTATCCGTGCCGTATCGACGGCGTGTCGTGAACTCATTTCTATGCCGCCGATACCGAGAAGTACCGTACAGGATAATGCTATTCCGGCATCCTTGATCCTCTTTCCCGCTTCGACCATCGTATGACAATCGACCCCTTTATTTATTCTCTTGAGGAGCTCGTTGTTCCCCGTTTCCACACCGAGGTACACAATCCCCAGCCCCAACTCCTGTAACTGTCTCAGCTCATCGGGTGTCTTTCTCATGATGCTCTTCGCGTTGCCGTATAGACCGATCCGTTTCACACTCTTGATATTGGCTCTTATGGATTCCATGATCGGGACAAGCTTCTTCTGGGGTATTATCAGCGCATCACCGTCACAGAGGAAAACACGCTCGATCCTGCCGTATGTCGACGCTTCGAGGATGTCTTCCGTAATTTCTTCAAAGCTTTTTATCCTGAAGCGAACCCCCGTATAAGTCCCGCAGAATGAACATTTGTTATGGGAACAGCCCACGGTCACCTGGAGTAAGAGGCTTTTTGCTTCACTTGGAGGACGTATAATCATACCTTCATATTTCATGACGAACTACTCCGGCACCTTGCCACCCCATGGATTGATAGAGATATCATCGCGGCAGCTTTTGCAGAATGCCTTTGTATCGCCATGGCCGCATCCGTAACACCATATATCAAACTCTCGGCAATCCTTGCAAAGCGGCTGCTCACAGCCATCACAATAAACGACGGCGGCGCCGGTTTTGCAGACACCGCATGTTACCGTACCTTTTACAACTATCATTCGTCTTACCCCCCAGCTTTCCATTATTAATCGGGCCGCTTACCGCCCCAGGGATTAATGTCGATATCATCAAAACATATATGGCACAGGGCAAGTGTATCGACACTGCCGCAGTCATGGGCGTACATATCGAACCTTCGGCATTGCCTGCACAGCGGTATGCCACAGCCGGTGCAATAGACAATGGCGGAACCGGTTCGGCACACTTCACAGAGCCTGAGATCAGTCACGATCGAAATCATCAGCTTCCCCCATATATGCTGGATATTGCTGTAACTACCGTCGTGAGTCCTTGCGTACCGACTGTGTATTTATACCATGGAGGGGAAAAAGGCAAGCAATTAGAAGCTATTGAATTAACAGGTTCTTGAAAATTCTTGTTTCGGGACTACACAAACGACCGGACGGGAACACCTTCCATCTGGAGATACGCTTTTATCTGTCCTACCGTGTAATGTCGATAATGGACCATTGACGCAATCAACGCCGCATCGGCATCCGCCTTTATCAGAACATCTCTGAGGTGCTCCGGTTTGCCCGCACCGCCCGATGCAATGACCGGTATCGATACAGACCTGGAAATCAAAGATGTCACTGTAAGTTCGTAGCCGTCATTGGTCCCATCCGCATCAATCGAGTTCAGGCAAATCTCCCCTGCTCCCAGATCCTGACCCTTTTTCGCCCATTCCAGTGCGTCGATAGCCGTGGGAGTCCTGCCTCCGTTTATCCACACTTCATAACCGGAGGGGAGTTCTTTTCTCTTCGCTAAGCGCTTTGCGTCTATTCCCAGGACAATACACTGGCTTCCAAAAATCTTCGCGCCTTCTGCAATCAGATCGGGATTCAAGACGGCGGCTGTATTGATGCTGATCTTTTCAGCACCGGCATTCAGAACAGCATACATGTCGTCAAGGGAACGTATTCCTCCCCCCACTGAAAAAGGGATGAAGATGTTCTTTGCAACACTGTCGACGACATCGATGATTATATTTCGCTTATCCGAGGAAGCCGTTATATCGTAGAAGACCAGCTCGTCCACGCCTTGCTCATAATAATCCCGTGCCATGGCAACGGGGTCTCCGATGTCGATATTCTCTTGAAACTTAACCCCTTTGGTCGTCATGCCTCCTCGAACATCCAGGCAGATAATAATACGTTTACTCAACATGCTTATGTCGTCCCGTCCCATTGACAGAAGTTTTTCAAAATATCGAGTCCATGTCGTCCACTCTTTTCAGGGTGAAACTGCATTGCAATTATATTCCCCTTCCCTATTACCGAGGCAAAAGCGACCCCATATTCAGTCTGAGCGATCATGTTTTCCTTCCGTTCCGGCCGGGGGTAATATGAATGAACGAAATAGAATTGCGCCCTATCATCAATACCGGCTAGGACGGGATGGTGGCGAAGCACTGAAATGGAGTTCCACCCCATGTGAGGAACCTTCCGTTCCCTGTCAGGGAATTTCTCTGCACAACCCTCGATGAGACCAAGACAGACGACATCCCCCTCCTCACTTTTTCCGAGGATGATTTGTGTGCCCAGACAAATACCCAGGAAGGGGATACTCCGGCCGACAACTTCATGGATGACGGCATCAAGTCCCCTCGCTTGTAGTACCCCCATTGCCGCATCAGCGGCACCGACGCCGGGAAAGATAACCCGATCAGCCGAAAGTATCTCCAACGGCCTGTCGGTAATCCTGCAGGATTCTCCGAGATGAACCAACGCTCTCTCAACGGACGTCAGGTTTCCTGCTTTGTAATCGATGATGGCTATCATTGCACTATTACGATTCAACCCCCATGAACTTCATCATTTCACCGACAATAACGTCTACGCCCTCGCCGAGAAGGATTTCGATAGGGAGACCTTCAAGATATTCATCATTCCAAGTGAAATCGTACTCGTTGACGAGATTGTTGATCTTCTTGAACTTGTCACCGAGAATATCTTTTTTCTCTGAAGCGGTCAGATCATCCCTGAAGACAACGTGAAGCAGCAGGACATGCCTGACACTGTGATTCCGGCCCAGCAGTGGCATGATGATTATCGGCGCCTTATCGCGTTTTCCCAGTCCGGCATAGATTTCACCGGTTCTTATAATTGTTCGTTTCGTTCCGCTGAGCATACCGGGCATTTCAACCCGTGACTTCATGGCCCGCGCAATGCCTCCTTTCTCGGTGATCGATATGGTTGTTTGCTCTCCGGGAGTGCCGTCCATTTCAAGATGTTCAATCTTGTACAGGGTATGCCCGCGAATATGGGAAACGGACCGCTGGAGCCGACGCACTGCCGTTCCTTCCCGGGCCGTCAGGTTTTCTAAAGAGAACATAAGCCCCTTTAAAAAATCAAAGATAATTCCGGTGAGGACCTCACTCTTTCTGCTGGTTCCAACGGTTACCGTCTTTGCCTGATGACGGATTGCGTCAATCGGCCGCGACAGTTCGTCGATGGCCCGCCCGAGACTCAGGTCCAGCATATCAAGCGGCGATGATGACAGACGCTTACTTTCAAATTCTTTCCAGAAATCTTCCAGCGGGAGTTTTCCCTCTGAATACTTGAGAAGAATCGGTATGTCCGCCGCAAGCTCCGTACTCAAAGAAGAAAAAAATCCCTTATCTTTTCTCTCGTTGAATGCTTTTGTAAAGTTTTCCGCAAGTGTGCGAAGCTCCCTATCGTTTATCTTGTCAAAAAGAGATTGCTTTTTTGTATCCAGATCGTGAACCTTCATTGACAGTTGAGTTCTTATACCTTTAAAGAATTCTCCGTCGTCGTTAATGCCGCAGGCGGCATAATAGCCCCAGATATGACCTGTCAGGGTGTTCATGATGACTGATATGGGAAATGTCGCTTGTGGCACGTGCAGCACAGAATCAGCATAATCATCAAATCTCGATTCACCGTCATCGGCGATTACAACGATCGAACCGGCATGTGCTTTAAAGATAGCCACATCTTTTACGATATCTTCAAGCACCGGTTCGGGGTAGCCGGCGGCACAGACAATAATCAGCGGTTCGGAAGAAAGATCGATATGTTTTTTATCCTCTATGATATCGGAAGATATCGTCTTATAGCAAAGTTCGCTCAATTTTATTCTAATCTCATCAGCAGCGACCTTATTGGAACCGCTTCCCACGACCGCCCAGTATTTCTTTTTCTTGACGATATCCCATGCCGATTCTCGAATTTTTTCCTTTCCTGCAATAACGAGATTCATTTTCTTCGGAGCGCATTCCAGATCGGTCAGCTCATGGGCTATGGCACTGTCCGACATCGTTCCGAAGAGCTTGGCAACGTACAACGCAAGAATATAACCCGCTACAATCTGAGAGTAAAATGCCTTCGTTGATGCAACGGACATTTCTATATCCCGACCGTCACTTGTGTAAAAAACACCGTCTGCAACATGGGTGATGTCTGACTGCCGCCGATTGACAATAGCTATGACCCGAGCCCCCCGTTCCTTTGCCAGTGCAACAGCCCGATTCGTATCGGTCGTTGTTCCTGACTGTGTTACCGCTATGACAAGGGCGTGTTCCATGTTGTCCCTGAGAGAAAATCCGCTGAGTTCCGACAGTAATTTCCGGTTACGTTTTTGCATATGACCCGCAAGGGAACTGATCTTTGATATTCTGCACGTTATCTGAAGCAGCCAAGCCCGTCATTCGCAGCTCATTTTGAATTTGAATGCGGAG
>DSDU01000063.1 GCA_011056835.1 Deltaproteobacteria bacterium | reverse complement strand
TTGTCAACAACGGATAACTTTGTCCTTTTTTTAACGGAATAAAATGTCCCCTGACCAGCGGTTACGTTACATATCCTCATTGGTTTCGTCTTTAATGTCTACAGTCTTCGGTGTAGTTCCCAAGATGCCAGCTTTGCGTTTTTCCTTTAACCGGTAGCTTTCACCTTTAATGTTGAGCGTTGTGCAATGATGAAGCAGTCGATCAAGAATCGCTGTGGCCAGCACCTGGTCGTTGAAGATTTCTCCCCAGTCAACGAACGACTTGTTCGACGTGATGATCGTCGAGGCCTTCTCATAACGTCTCGTGAGGAGCCGGAAAAAGAGTCCCGCTTCGTCCCTGCTCATGGGAAGATATCCCATCTCGTCAATGATCAGCACCCGGGGATAAAAAAGCTGCTGCAGCTGCCGCTCAACGCGGTTTTCCATCCGTGCTTTCGTGAGACGGGTGATCATGGACTCCAGGGTCATGAACAGCACCTTATGCCCCGCCTCCAGGGCTTTCATCCCCAAGGCAATCGCCAGGTGGGTTTTCCCCACACCGGGAGGTCCCAGGATGATGATATTTTCAGCACGATCCACAAATCCGAGGGTGGCAAGTTCACGGATCACCTTCCTGTCAATGCTGGGCTGGAAGGCAAAATCAAACTGCTCCAGGGTTTTCACCCAGGGAAAACGGGTGGTCCGAAGGCGGGATTCCACCCCCTTCTGGTACCTGCCGTTCCATTCCGTCTGCAGGACCTCGGTGAGAAACTCCCGATACCCAAGATCCCGCTTCGCCGCCTGTTCGCAGACGGCGTCCAACTGGTACGACAGATGATCCATTTTCATTTTTTCAAGGAGCCCGGTCAACTGCATGCGATCACCTCCTCATATGCCGACAGTTTCCGGCGCTCCACATGGAACGCCCTGCGCCAGAGGTCAGCATGATGAACAGGGACGTTCACCCACCCTTCAGAAACAGAACGGAGCGCATGCTCAGCCACGGTGACATCGTCGGCAGAGACGGTAAGCCTTCCGTCCAGACTGATGCGGATCGCCACCGTCTGGCCGCACAGTGCCGACGGAACACTGTACCGGTTTCCCCGGACGTCGATGTACCCGTCCCAGTGTACTGTCCGATGATCCCGGTAGGAGGTATCATACCGAACGGCAGGCAACGGTCCAAGAAACGGCGCCTCACGGGAAAATCGTTCTTTTACCACCTCTTTGACCGTACCGTGTACCCTCAGGTCCGCCACGTCCTCCAGCCACCGCGCCGCCAGTTCGTTCATGTGAGCAAAACTCTCAAATGCCCTATACCGGACAAAAAAGTTGTTCTTGATATACCCGACCATCCGTTCGTCTTTCCCCTTCGTCCGCGCCCGGTACGGACGGCAGGCCATAGGGGTGAAACCGTACCGACCGGCAAAATCAATGAACCGCTCGTTGAATCGCACCCGGTCCCCGATACGATGGCTGATCACGGTACTCTTCTGGTTGTCAACCAGCACCTCCCGGCACACACCGCCAAAATGCTCACACGAACGGATCATCCCTTCATAGGTGTGCTCGGCGTCGTTGCTGTCGGTGCACCAGAAGTGAAACCTCCTGGAATATCCCAGGGTGTTGACGCTGAAATAAACTCTCTCACGACGACCGGCAACCATCGTTACCGTCTCGCCCCAGTCGTTCTGCATCTGCCTGCCGGGATCGGTCTCAAAGCGAACCGTCGCCCGGCTCTCCCGCAACGAACGTCTGGGCCGTATGTAATCCCGCACAATGGTCGTACCGCCGGTGTATCCCCGGCTCTGAATCTCCCGGTAAATGACCTCCCCGTTCCATACGTTGGCACGGAGCAACTCGTCGATCGCCGGCTTGAAAACATCCAGCTTGCTGGCTCTCGCCGTGGGACGTTTCCCCGATGGCGGCCCGTCTCGTTTCAGCGCCCTGCTGATCGTCTTCGGGTTCACGCCCAACTGCTTTGCAACATCCTTCTGATAGACACCTTTTGCAATCTGTGCTTTAATATCCATCCAGTCCTCCTTGGTAAGCATAACGGCTACCTCCAACGTATTCTCCAATACCCTGAAGGTATACCAAATTGTTTATCCTGGAGGACATTTTATTCCGCTATTCGGAGTACATTTAACACTGTTGGTGACACCCTTAACACTTCGGTCCTTTGCCCGTGGTCGTCTCGGGCTACTATGACCTCGGCTGACTCCTGGCAACATATCCCGCCACCTCGCAGCGACCGTAGCACAGCTCGGCATATTGCCAGGCCTCCCCGGGTAATGTGCTCCCACCTTTACGCTTATGCCCGCCGCACCTACTTGCATGCCTCCTGGTCAGGTATCGGACTTCAGAGATGGTTGCCCCCTTATCCGGCATGCCTGCCTCTTATGCGGTTTCTGTTCGTCGGACCAGCGCTTTGCCTTCGGCTTCCTCCCCATAACACCTCACGATGCTGCAGTTGCCGCTTTGCCAACACTTCCCCCTGACGGGCTTGTAGAGGAGAACTTGCGCCTCCAAGTGGGTGCGCCCTGCCGGGCACACAACGGGAAAAGCGGGGTCAATGACCCCGCTTCCGCTTTGCGAGATTTCCGAGAGGAATCCTCAAACCTGATATGCATCTTGTTAACAGCTTTTATATTTTCTCAATCGATACACGATAGAGATATCTATAATCTGGAGTTCCCGGTTCGACCACCCAGAAGAAGTAATGCCATCCGGCCGAGCGGTTTACCAGGGCCGACTCATCGCTCCATCAGATGCCGCTCCGCTTGTCTCAGATCTGTGCCTGTGCACAGGTCAATGTCACGTACATTTGCTCCTTCATTGGTCCCGACATCAATAACATACATCACCGACCATGGAATATCGAAATACAAAATAGCGCTTGGC
Source organism: Deltaproteobacteria bacterium (assembly GCA_011056835.1). Taxonomy (GTDB): domain Bacteria; phylum Desulfobacterota; class Syntrophia; order Syntrophales; family UBA6807; genus DSDU01. The sequence goes on along the minus strand of DSDU01000063.1, from coordinate 6,844 downwards.
TTATAGATGTTCCCCTCGCTGGCAAAGCTAACATTCCGATTAGTATATCCCTGCATGCTGAGGATTTCGGTTCCACTCTCAGTTTAACGCTCCTTCATTCCATACGTCGCCGCAGTATCTGAATCCCCACTACGGAAAAGACCTCGTCACCATGCTGGTTGCGGGCGGAATATCTGAAACGGACCGTGCCGCGATCGAGGTGTTTTTTTGATGGTGATGTACCCAGAACTTCAGCCGTTGCATACAGTGTATCACCCGGCCTGACCGGTTTGAGCCATCGCATCTCGTCAAATCCTGGAGAGCCGAGGTTATTATCAAGCATCCCTGTCATGAGTAATAATCTGAACGTGAGGGCAACCGTATGGATCCCACTCGCCACGAGCCCCCCGAAAATCGACTTTTCGCCGGCTTCCACATTGGTATGGAATGATTGCGGATCATACCGCATAGCAAAGTCAATAATCTGGCTTTCCGTAACGGTCATACCCGGCGACGAAAAGCTATCACCTTTGGTGAAATCATCGAAATAGAAATCAGCCATCGCACCTATCTCCATTTATACCCGCCATGTGTGTTATGAGGGGTCCCATCCTTACACCACCCTACAATATTCTTCATTACAAAAGGTATGCAAGAACGAAAATACCAATCAGCAGCGTCGCCAGCCCCCAGAAACGTGTCGCCTCCTCACTTGCCCGTTCATACCACCAGGTGATAAGACGCTCTACCTGATCGGGCGATCCCTTCATCAGATATATTCCTTTGGCAAGGGAAATAACACCGAGAAACATCGCGAGCCATATAATCTTTCCGCTGAAGAAGCTTCCGACAACGAGGAGAACTCCCAGGACAATTGCGATGACAGACCATAATATATAATGCTCCGGAGATGAAAATTGCCTGATAAATTTCCTCGTCCTATCCGTGTAGATGACAAGCGATGTGCCTGCAATGATCCACAGTATCGAGATGGTATACACGATAATATACGTTATGGTTTTCATGTTCTGATCCTTTCCTTAGCATTGTTATTTCATACGAGTACCCGACCGTTGACGACTCCATTCTGTTCGAATAAACATTCACAATCGTACCTTTTTTCGCATCCCCCCTGTTCGTTCATAGATAACGGTGAAGACCCGGGAGATAGTTTACTCCCAGGTAGGTAAACAAGACACTCCCAAGACCTATAAGTGCCAGAACGGCGACTTTCTTACCTCTGTTCGTTCCCACATGTCTCACGTGGAGCGCCGCCGTATAGATGAGCCATGTGATCAACGCCCACGTTTCTTTCGGATCCCAGCTCCAGTATGACCCCCAGGCTGCGTGAGCCCAGACCGACCCGGTTATGATCCCCAGGGTAAACATCACATATCCCATGAAAAGCGTCTGATAAATGAGGTTTCCCATGGTCTCATCATCGGGGAATATACTCATGATTGTGCCGGGATTCCGTCTTCCTTTTAAAAGATACATAAAACTGAGCAGAGAGGCAATAACAAAGGCTCCATATCCGAGTAAACAGGCAATAACATGACTGGCAAGCCAGTTGCTTCTCAATGCTGGAATAAGGGGCTGAATTTTGCTTTCCAAACCGGGCGCAAACGATGCAATAAATGTGAGGAGAAATGCTACCGGGAGCGCACAGATCCTCAACTCTTCTCTCCTTGTTTTCCATACGATTATCACGAGCAACAGTATGATGCTCCATGAAAAGAAAATGAGGGATTCATAAAGACTGGAAAGCGGCACATGGCCGGATCCCAGGGCATACGACTCCATCCATCTGATAATAAGACCTGCCGTATGTACGGTCAGCCCGGCAAGAATTACGTACGAGGCAATTTTCGCCGCTCGATCATTGCGATTGATTCCTCCGGCAAGCGATAACAGAAACGCTATGAAATATATGAAGGGGACCCCACTCAATACTGTCGTATTCATAATACCCCCACATGTTTTGAATCAAGCCATCCAAGAATAGCCCTGTCAACACCAACGCCGTTTTTCTCGGCATCAACGGCAATTCGTATTCTTGCCCCGTTCTCCTGTTCGTCTATGACAACCCAGATTCTCTTTCGTGAAGAAAAAAACCCTGTCAGAAGTCCCAGAAACAGACATATGCCCCCTGCCGCAACAATGCCCGCCCCGGGATCGCGGCTGGCCAGCAATACTGTGTAGTAACGCGTTTCGATACGCTCCAAAGCAAACTCGTATGGTTTGAAGGAGGCGGGATTAAGCTGTGGATACAACAAAAGAAGTTTCGGTATCCCCTTTTGTATCTTTGCAATGTTTTGAAAAATGTAGAGCGTGAATGAACCCCGGGCAGAACTGATACCAATAATGACAGCCGGTCCCAATCGCATGAGATTATCCCCCAACCCGAGAATATGTGCTGTTGTACCGTCGTTTCCGAGTTCTATCGTTGAACCGGTCCTGACGGTGAAGCGCTTTGTTTCTGTCCCCTCGATAATTGTAATGTGTGCTTCAGGAACCACTCCATAGCTCGATTGATAAAAGCGCATGCCTTCGAACGAAGCTGGATGGTTTACCAGAACAGGTGTTCTATAAAGTACGTTATTGTCTTTCAGAAATGACAGATCCGATCGATATTCCCTGGTCATGCCGTTACCATGGTACTCCATACCAAATCTGTCACACCGGACGGAGAATCCCAGATTAAGCTCGCTGCCGCCATCCCGAAGGCATATCTTGTCTGCCGACTCTCCTTCGATGATTTCCACATTTCCTTCCACTCCGTACAGGTACCCGATGAACATCCCCCCGATAATAATAAGAACGCCCGCATGAATGAAATATGTGAAAAATCGCCGACGATAGCCCCGTTCACCGTAAATAATTCTCTCCCGTTGCACAGCGCTGCTTTCAACACGATGATAATTTTTAAGCAGGATATCTTTAATCTGATCTACACAATCAATGAATGCTTCATTACATCCGATAGTTCTTTCTTCAGTGAAACGTTCGGGCATGGCGGGTATCCTTCGCCTCCCGTATACTCTCATCCCGAAGAGAGAACATATAACAATATTAACAGAGAGAGCGCCTACCAACATGAAAAACCAGAAGGAATGGTAGATATCGAATAACTGTATGGCACTGAGAAATGATATTACACCCGGACCGAGGCAATGTGACAGCGATTCCGCCGCCTCCTTTTCGGGCATTATGGTTCCCACAGCCGCACTTAAGGCGATCAATAGAAAGAGAATGACGCTTAATTTCAATGAAGACAAGAGGAATGAAACAACGGGGCTTTTTTTCACTGAATCCTTTTTTTGCCGGGGAGCCTCACCTTCCAGATCAGCCACCTTCTCCGCCTGAGTGCGCCTTTACCGGACAGGCTTATCGACGCATATGTTGTTAATATTTTTTCCTGAGATAATAATTTTACAGGTACCCCGGTTACGGATGATCGACTGCCGTTGGTCGTTCATAAAGATAAATCCGTCATCACGAGACCTGATGGGTAACCGTTCAGGTCTCGTGATGCACAATGGAAAGTGCTGATAAAACGGAAAACCCGCCTCCGAAAGTTTGTTGTCACATCGCCTGCATGTGCCTTTGGGTTATAGCACCTTTTCGTGGATCAAATGAAAAAGAATGCACCAGATAAAAATGGCACACATTTAAGAGGTACCGTTCTCAGTCACTTAATTACAGGAGATGTCGAAACATGGTAATGACTTCTTCAATAGCGCTGTCAAAATGTACCGCTCCTTCCATGTTGGTTATGTCGGAAAACTTTTCAGCAATCATTTCCGGTGTCACGGTATCGGTCGGTTTAAATCTAACACCTGGACTTTCGACGACCTGAACTTTTGCATAATATCCTCCGCCGGCAGCAATTATTTCTCCCGATACGGAACAATTCTCACTTGAAAGATACGACACCAGAACAGCAATAAGTTCAGGTTTTAACGCTGAGAGGACCGCAGCGGGATATACTCCCTCCCCCATACGCGTCGCAGCAATCGGGGCAACCGTATTTATAAGAATATTATGCTTTTTCCCCTCATGCTTTATGGTATTCATAAACCCAACGATCCCCATTTTCGCCGCACCGTAATTGGACTGACCGAAGTTGCCGTAGAGACCCGCCGCCGATGTCGTGTTCACAATGCGCCCGTAATTTTTTTCAGCCATTATCGGGTACACGGCTTTGGTCATATAGACAGTCCCGAGCAGATGCACGGCAAGCACTTTCTCAAAATCTTTTAAATCCATTTTGGCCAATGATTTATCGCGTAATATCCCGGCACTGTTAATCAGTATATCAACGGTTCCGTATGCGTCAACGGCGGTCTTCACAATGTCCCCGGCTCCTTCATTCGTTGAAATATCACTGTAGTTCGCAATTGCTTCTGCTCCCAGAGTCTTGATTTCATCCACAACTTTCTGTGCCGGCATCTCTGAACGACCGGAACCGTCCATACTGCCTCCGATATCATTCACAACGACACGTGCACCTCGGGATGCGAGGTGAAGGGCGTAACTCCTTCCGAGACCGATGCCCGCTCCCGTTACAATTGCCACCCTGTTGTCAAATCTGATATCCATATATATTCCTCCTCATGGAAAAATCCGCTGTATTGACATCTTAAAGTGCGTCAAATAAGCCCATTGTCAAAAACATCTTTCACGACATACCCGTCGAGGGCAGCGCCCTGGCACTCAGCAATCGCTCTAACTGACCGTCCTTTTCCTCCCAACGTGCATTCAACCAGGCTTGAATCCGCTCGCGGTATTGTTGATCGTTGAAATAGTCACCAAGCAGGTCCTTATGTACAGGATACGATTTCACCCTCACTGTTACCTCACTGACCTTGCCACGGAGAAACTGCCAGAAGCTCTTCGCCCCTCCGGGATATGCAATTGTTACGTCCAGTATTCTATAAATCTGTTCCCCCATGACTTGAAAAACAAAAGCTGTTCCGCCTGCTCTCGGCCTCAGCAGATTTTTATGGGGTGATTCCTGTTTTCTGTGCTTTTCTGCTGTAAATCTCGTACCCTCAGCGAAATTCATGATTGAAACGGGAATCGTCTTAAACTTTTCACATGCTTTTCTTGTGGTCTCCATATCTTTTCCCTTCAAGTGAGGGTGTTTCTTGACAAATGCGGCGGAATACCGTTTCATGAACGGAAAATCCAGTGCCCACCAGGCAAGACCGAGCAGAGGCACCCAGATCAGTTCCTTCTTAATGAAAAACTTTAAGAATGGTATCTTTCGGTAAAAGATCTTCTGCAAAACGAGAATATCAACCCACGATTGGTGATTTGACAGGACCATATACCATTCATGACGTTTAAGGTCATCTATTCCCGATACATCCCATCTGATTTTGTTCGTCAGCCAGTGATTGAAATTATTGACGGCTATCCAGTTATTGGCAATTCCCGTGAGGAGGACGTTGCACATTTTCCTCCATCTTTGAACAGGTATGATGAGTTTAAGGAATGCAATTATAAAAAGCATAGGAGTCCAGAAAAAAGTATTAAGCGCATAAAGCGTTAATGATAACGTCGCTCGAATGGGACCGGGTAAAAACTGCAACATGGACCGTCTGTTCCTCCCTTAATTCATAATAAACTCATACTTGCTCATAGCATACTCACGCTTATTTTGCTATAAAGCTTGATGTCATTCCTACGATGAAATGTTAAGATTTATTATACGGGGATTACTGATTCAACCATTCCATTGAAAAAAACAAACACCCCCGTGGTTCCAAACGATAAACAATCGAACTTAAAATTATATGTGATCATTGGTGAGAATAATTCAATGAGAATAACTATCGGGGGTATTCCATTGCATGACTGATTTCAAGGGATATCAAAGAAAATATTTACGGAGTCTCGCCCATGGGGTGAAACCCTCTGTCATGGTCGGGCGGAAAGGCATAACGCCCTCACTTTTAAAAGAAATTGCGGAAGAGCTTGACAGACATGAACTGATCAAAGTTAAATTCGTCGATTTTACGGAAAAATCTCAGAAACAGGACTTATCAGCCATCATTGAAGATAAATCGGGTTCACGCCTCATTGGCGTGATCGGTCATACGGCAATCTTTTATAAACAGCATAGCGAACCTGAAAAAAGGAAGATTACACTACCGAAACGAACCAGGAAAAACGATGAGCGACCCCCATCATTCTCCTGATGTATGTCCGGGTCTTCTTGATTCATGACCTGATTCAATTAGATACATCATTTAATACGTTTATTATCCCCTCACAGAAAACAGAAAAGGCACTCTGCTGTCACAACCACAGAGTGCCTTCTTCATCGCCATTATTAATTGTTACAGAGCCTTGACGTTGGCTGCAGCCGGGCCTTTCTTGCCCTGCTCAACTTCAAAGGTTACACGCTGATTTTCGCGCAGAACCTTGAAGCCTTCGCTTTGAATTGCACTGTAATGAACAAAAACATCTCCACCTTCATCGCTCTCGATAAAGCCGAAGCCTTTGCTCTCATTGAACCATTTTACTGTACCTTTCTGCAATGTGGCAATCCTCCTTTCATGTTTTTGCTAAAGTTGGATCGCCTACATGTAGAAATAACAGGAGACTTAAAATGCAGCTGTTTAACTTCGTACTTTAAAATGTTTCAATCCTAACTTTATACTACCCCGCTGCTTATTTGCTGCAGAGGCAATTTGGCTACACAATATATAGTATTTTAAAAGACTGTCAAGTTATTTATTTTCTAAATCGGAGGAATAATCCACTGGCATGCCAGTGGTATGAATAATGGCTCTGCCCGTGATTAGTGACGGGGAAAATGAAATCTCCTACAATGAGAGTGCCAACTACTCAATGA
>DSDU01000080.1 GCA_011056835.1 Deltaproteobacteria bacterium | reverse complement strand
GCATTGGCAAGGTATTTACTGATCCCGATGCGGATAACGCAAGGGCGTTTTTCAAGGCGAAGGCTCGATCACAGACAAATAAATTGATGTCTTTGAAGGATGCGGTTGCAAAATTCGTACATGACGGGGAATACCTGGCAATCGGTGGATTTGGTGCCAATAGAACCCCCATCGCCGCATGTCATGAAATTGTCAGGCAGGGTAGGAAAAACATGGCGTTTGCCGGTCATACGTCTACCCACGATTTTCAGATTCTTGCTGCCGGAAAGGTGTTTGACAAATTAGATATCGCTTACATTGTCGGTCTGGAGGCGCGGGGATTATCACCCAATGCAAGAAGGTATATGCAAAGCGGTGAGGTTGAGGTATCTGAATGGACAAACTACTGCCTGTCTGCACGTCTTAAGGCGGCCGCAATGGGAATATCATTCGTTCCCATCAGGAACGTCATGGGGACGGATACATTTAAGTTCAGCGGGGCAAAGGTAATTAAGTGCCCCTTCACCGGCCAGAAATATGCGGCTATGCCGGCCCTCTGGCCTGATGTGTCAGTTATCCATGTCCATGAGGCGGATATATATGGTAACTGCAGAATTCGTGATATCACCGTTTCGGATCTTGATCTGGCGAAAGCTTCAAAACGCTTGATCATCACCTGCGAGAGACTTGTTCCGAATGAGGAAATCCGTCGTGATCCGTCTCGCGTGGTGATTCCTTTCTTCTGCGTCGATGCAGTATGTGAAGTCCCTTACGGCGCCTATCCCGGAGTTATGGCCTATGAGTATTTCTCTGATGAAGAGCATCTCAGGGAGTGGATGGCAGTTGAAAAAGATCCCGAGGCATTTAAAGCATTTCTCGATAAGAATATCTACAATGTTAAGACCCATTTCGATTATATCAGGTTGCATGGCGGAATGGAAAAAATGCTGGCCTTGCGGGATAAAGAACTGATGACGACTTCGAACCAGAGATAAGAAAGGAGGAGAAACAAGCGATGGCTGATTATAATACAATGGAACAGATGATAGTAACTGGGTCGAGGGAGCTTCTTCCCGGTGTATCCGTTGCTGTCGGAACCGGTGCTCCCTGTGCGGCGGCAATGCTGGCCCAGAAAACCCACGCACCCGATTTGCTCATCATTTTTGAGGCTGGGGGAATCGATCCACAGCTTCCCGAAATGCCGATTTCTGTCGGTGATTCCAGAACCATCTGGAAGGCCTCTCAAGCGACAAGTATGACCGATACCATGGAGGCGTTCTGCCGGGGTATGGTGGATTATACATTCCTCGGTGGCGCTCAGATCGATATGTATGGTAATTTAAATTCAACCCGGATAGGGCCGGATCACCAGAAACCGAAGGTCAGATTCCCAGGGAGTGGTGGAGCCAATGATTTTGGTTCTTTCTGCTGGAATATGATGATTATGACTCCTCAGGACAGCCAGCGGTTTACGGAAAAGTGTGATTTCATTACAACTCCCGGCTATCTGCAGGGAGGAAATTCAAGGGATGAATCAGGTCTTCCGAAAGGCACCGGGCCTTACAGAATAATTACCAATATGGCCGTCTTCGACTTTGAGCCGGAATCCAAGAGGATGAGAATCATATCGATTAATCCAGGATATTCCGAGAAAGATGTTCAGGATAACTGCGGATTTGAGCTCCTGAAGGCCAAAAAGATAAAAGACACCCATCCTCCGACACAGAAGGAACTTACTGTTCTGAGAGAACAAGTCGATCCTTATCGTTACGTTATCGGACGATAATCGATCAGTTAAAGAAAAGAAAAAGCCATGGCACGCAAGGCCATGGCTTTTTTATTGAGCTTTGGTCGGACCGGTTTTTTGATGTTCCTCGTTTTCGTTCCGTGTAGCGGGAGTTATCGAATAAGGGCGGTGAACGGTCTTTTCCTCAAATCCATTTTATCTCCCAGCGAGGTTCCGCAGAAAACACAACTGTAATCGTACTTGTCTCCGTTGGACAGAACCAGCAGCAGTTTTTTTCTCACCGGGACGGCGCGCTTGCATTTTGGGCAATACAGTTCCGTCGCATCAAAATCACCATAAGAATCCTGTTGTGCCATGTTGTTATCTCCTGAATACGTGTTTTGAATATCGGCCATCATTGATTGCCGTGACGGTTTTTTTGTTCTGCCGTAAATGCCGATCATGATTTATGAGCGACGATCCACAATCTGTTTTTCGTTGTCGCTTTCCGGTATTTTTTTCGCTTCTTCAAGCCAGATCGTTGCCTCGCTGTCGCTCGGTGCACGATAATCTCCCCGTGGCGAGAGAGAACCGCCGGATCCGACTTTCGGACTGTTCGGAATGCATGAACGCTTGAACTGGCTCGTTTTAAAAAAGCGATACAGAAATACATCAAGCCAGCGCTTAATCTCACCTATTGAGTATTCATTCCTCCGGTCTTCCGGCACGTCGGGCCATCGTCCTTTCGTCTTGTCGTGCCACGCACAGTAAGCGAGAAATGCGATTTTGGAAGGGAGATAACCATATCGTGTCGCATAATAGGTGTTGAAATCCTGAAGTTCATAGGGTCCGATTGTCGTTTCAGATTTCTGACCTGGTTGATCGTCGGTGAGTCCGGGAATAAGTTCCGGACTGATTTCGGTTTCAAGAATATCAGTCAATACCGCCGACGTATCAACGCCGAAGTGCCCACGACGGGCAACCCAACGAATCAAATACTGGATAAGTGTTTTTGGAACACTCGCATTGATGCTGTAATGGGACATGTGGTCACCGACGCCATAGGTGCTCCAGCCAAGGGCCAGTTCACTCAGATCTCCGGTTCCGATTACGAGAGCATCGCGAAGATTGGCAATGCGGAAGAGATGAGATGTCCGTTCCCCCGCCTGAATGTTTTCGAAGGTTACGTCGTAAACATGCTGACCGTCGGCATAGGGATGGCCGATATCTTTGAACATCTGCATGCAGCTCGGTCTGATATCGATTTCATTTGATTCGACGCCGAGTGCTTCCATAAGCCGCCGTGCATTGGTATGTGTCTTATCGGATGTCGCAAAACCGGGCATGGTATATGCTTTTATGTTTGTCCGCGGCAGGTCCAGCAGATCCATCGTATGGGCGGCGACAATCAATGCGTGGGTCGAATCGAGGCCCCCGGAGACACCGATCACAATGTTTTCAATGCCCGACGAGTTCAGTCTTTTGGCAAGTCCATGAACCTGGATATTATATGCTTCGTAACAAAGTTCATCACGTTTCTGAGTATCATCGGGGACATAGGGAAACCTTGGTATATCTCGTTCAGGGAGTTGCTTGCCGTCGTTCTGAAGCGGTGTTGCATCGAACTGAATGGTACGAAATGTTTTCAGCTTTTTCTTGAAGTCGCGGACATTGTGTCCGAAACTTCGCATGCGCAGTCGTTCCTGAACGAGTCGATCAAGGTCGATGTCGGCATAAATTATCTGAGATGTTTTCGAGAATCGATGTGACTCGGCCAGAAAGGTCCCGAGCTCATAAATTACGGCATCGGAATCCCAGGCAAGATCGGTCGTCGATTCTCCGAATCCTGCCGACGAATACAGATACGCAGATATACACCGTGCCGACTGATCGGCAATATGTCGGTGTCGATCTTCCGATTTGCCCACAGTTATGTTTGATGCGGAAAGATTGCAGATGACGGTGGCGCCGGCAAGGGCTGCAAAACTTGACGGTGGAATGGGAACCCACACATCCTCGCAGATTTCAACGTAGAAGGTGAAGTTCCTGATATTTTTCACGGAAAATAAAAGATCCGCCCCGATCGGTATGTCTTTCTGTCCACAAAGGTCAATGGTGGTTGACACCATTTCCGCTGCGGGACTGAACTGACGCAGTTCATAATATTCACGATAGGTTGGGAGATAGGACTTTACACTGATACCGAGTATGTTTCCCCGGTATATAACAACAGCGCAATTGAAAAGGAGGTAATCGACCCGTAAAGGAGCTCCCACGACAATGACGCATGGTATATCGATTGTTTCATCGATAATGAACTGCAGCTGATCAAGGACTCTGCACAGCAACACATCCTGTTGAAAAAGGTCGTCGTTCGAATATGCCGATATAACCAGTTCCGGCGTAATCGCCATAACGGCATTCTGTCCGGCGGCTTCTTTAATCAATGACAGAACGGTTCGGCTATTATATGTCGGATCGGCAACCTTGATGTCGGGAATGCAGACGGCTACCCGTATAAAACCCTGATGATAAAGGTTGAAAAATTGTTTATGTTCCATGGTTCAATGTGTCCCGTTCTTTCCGCTTTCCTGCTTTGACGCATTTACACTTCCCGTGCCGTCTTGATTGATTTTGCCCGTTCCCATATCTCTAGAGCACGGGTACCCGCCTCATCCATTGTCCGACCGAGGGAAAGAAATCCGTGGTTCTTCATGACGATAAACGACTCGTCGTCAAGAACCTCAAGAACACTTGCCGCCAGTTCTAACGACCCGTAGTCTTCGAATTTTCTTGTTGTCGTCAGTCCGAGCACGTCGGATGTCCGGAGAATTCTTCCTGAATGACCATGGAACACGGCATTTGTGTCGTGTCGCGCCGCATACACGCCGTAGTGAAGGACACTCTCGGAAGAAGGTTCTCTTGTTCCTGATGCGATAATGGTCCGACTCAGGTTGTCGTATGAGTGCACAATGACAAAGGAGTCGTCGGTTAACGTATCTTTCAGCGCAAGGGCTGCTGCGGTGATAACGAACGCGTTACCATCCTCATGAAGCCTGAAACTGAGGTTCCCCAGCGATCGATTGTGATACAATGGTGTCAGGTTCACGCGTTGAAATCTGCCACACCAGTATTTCAGAGCCGCCAGTCTCGGATCTTTCGGAATCGTTCTTTCCACAAACGTGATGTTAAATTTAACTGCCATGTGAATTATCGAAAAAAAGCTTATCGAATATCATAATCATGTCCGTTAGTTACTCTTTGATATCTATATATCTGAAAGAGGTACTGTCATGACTTTTCAATGAGCGACAGCAGTTGTTGCTCAATTGCCGCTTTCGGCAGAGCACCGACCAGTCTGTTCACGAGCATGCCGTTTTTAAAAAAGAGCATGGTAGGGATGCTTCGTGTATCGAATTGCGATGCCGTCAAAGGATTTTCATCAACGTTCAGTTTTGCTATCTTTATCCTGCCCGCGTATTCCGATGCAAGCTGATCGAGGATCGGTGCAATTAAACGGCAGGGACCGCACCATGGGGCCCAGCAATCGACAACAACCGGCACAGGGGCAGTGAGAACCTCTGTTTTAAATGTTCCGTCGGTAATGTCGATGGGCCGGCCCGGATGCATGTTTGTCGGCAATGGTGTGCGGCATTTTCCGCATACCGGTCGGTCATAGAGGCGGTGCTCTGGAATACGGTTTTTTGCATTACATGTCGGACACCGTAGAATTACACCATTATGATCCATATCATTCCCTCTTGTACATTAATATCCCACAGAAACAAGAGTGGGATTGAGAATTTTAACAAGGTCCTCTGGTGACATTTCAACAAGGAGTCCCTTCCTACCTGCGTTAATATAGATTTTCGGCAATGATATAATACTTTCTTCGGCATATATGGGGAGCCTCCTTTTCGTTCCGAACGGAGACGTCCCTCCGACCAAATACCCTGTGTGTTTCTGTGCCGTCTGGGGATTGCATGGAGCAACCGTTTTTGATCCTAACGCACGGGCCATGTTTTTTGTCGAGATTTCTTTATCACCGTGCATCAGGATGATAAAAGGGTTTTTTACATCGTCCTCCATGACGATTGTCTTGATGGTGACATGCTCATCAATGCCGAGTTCCCGAGATGCTGCCTTGGTACCGCCTCGTTCCTCATATTTATAGGGGCACGATATAAAATCAACACCGTTTTCCTTAAGCATTCGAATTGCCGGTGTCATAGGGATTTTGTTTTTTGCCATTGCCATTCTTTTGTCTTTCAGCACTGGGAAAGGATTCTAGCACAGAAAATCGAGGCTCTCAAGTCGGCTGTTCATTAGGAGTACTTAATATTTGCGAATACTGTTAGGTTGTGTTGAATATGAGATGTATTCCTTAATTGAACCTTGTAAAGGAATAATGCAACCGGGAATTCAACAGGCACCTATGTTATTGGTTGTAACGACGGTGCGGATTTGATATGTAACATTCACACGGTGATTTTCGGGATGCTGCGGATTATATATTCTAACTGCTTGAAATAATATTGTTTACGCCAACCGCGGGGGAAATTATGGAAATAAATACGAGAAAGGAACGGGACGTTACGATTGTTTCTGTTACGGGCAGAATGGGTGAAGTAACTGCGCCGGCATTTGAAGAAAAGATGAGAAAATACATCGCCGATGAAAAAATAAAATTCATCGTTGATTTCAAGGAACTGGAATATATCAGCAGTGCCGGATTGCGAAGCATATTGGCCATAGCGAAGATGCTTAAGGATAAGAATGGTACGATGGTTCTTTCCAGTCTCACCGGTGCAGTGAAAGAAGTGTTCGAAATAACACAATTTGTTTCAATCTTTACCATATACGATAACACTGAAGACGCTTTGTCGGAAATATGATTGTCCGATGGTGGTACAATATATGGATGGACGGATAAAGTTACCGGCTGAAATCGAGCATGTAAAACAATTCACGAAATTTGTAAGAAACTTCGCGAATGGAGAAGGTTTTAGTCGACGAAATATAGAAAGCATAGAACTGGTGATCGAGGAGGCTCTCGTGAATATCTGCCGGTATGCCTATAATGATATCAAGGGAGATATGGAAGTTGCCTGCAGTACAGATGACGACAAGCAGTTGATTATTCAAATTGTCGATGGCGGAAAGCCGTTTAACATACTGACCGTATCTGAACCAGATCTGACAGCCGATATTACAAACAGAGAACTGGGAGGGCTTGGTGTGTTACTCATACGTCGAATAGCTGATGATATCAAGTATCAGCGCCAAGGCAACAAAAATGTGCTGACGCTCATCATGAACGATAAAGGGAAACAACAGTCAAAAAAATCCCCCTAGGACCACGAATCCTTGATTCGGTCCAGCCTCTACGTCATCATCAATAATCCTCAGGAAGCTTCCGATGTGCGACTGCGTGTTCCCATGTCGGCAACGGCCGAATAAAGCTTTTTAACGTATGGATTATTCCACACGCCTTTAAGCCTTATGATTGTCTTGCAGACTTGAAGCTTTACAGGGTCTTTCATGAGTTCTTCGATAAAAGACCGCTGGCTGTTCACAAAACCATCGAACTGAAGCTGGATACTCTGCTCATCCGAAAAGCGCATTCCACTCTGTGTTTCCACATCTTCCGGGGTTAATCCCAAACCACCGATCATTTTAAGGAAGTATTCCCCGGTAATATTTCGAGTTTGCTGCGAAAACTCGCTGAACCGCTGCGGAGAGAGTCCTGATGCTTTCATGAACGTCCCTTTGCTCATTTTTTGAGATCGGGCATGTTTCCAGAGGAAATCGAAATAATCATTAAATTCGGTTTCTTTTTTTCTAGCTGCCATGCTTGGAAAGATATCATTATTTGCTCTACCTGTCAAGCGTTCATGAGAATATCATAGGTGGAATTCTCAGAAGCCTCCACAAAGGATCAATTATCCGTGTCGGAAAAGGTTTGCTTTTTCCCCCGGGGACGGGTAGATTCGTGTGCATGACCGTGTAAAAAGCCGAGACCGGTGATGCGACGATCTGAAAAATCTTCTGAAAAGAATAGACGGTCGTGGATACAAAGCATATCAGGATATCATTGGTATTTATAAGTGTCGGGGACATCACCTGTTCATCGATCTTGTTCAGGGTGATCCTTTTGCGTTTTCCAGTGAGGCTTGCGTCATGGTTTTCCAGGCGATAGCTCGGTTTCGGTCGAGGCTTTATGACAACGCAGGCCGAGAGAAAGCGCTTCGAGATCATCCGACAAGAAAATCTGCATCTGCAACGGTGCTATGCTGTCGTGGTGACCGTGAAACCTTAGAAGACGGTGCCAATATCATCGATCCTTCGGGGCAGGAAATATTGGAGCGGACATCCGTTTTCATTTCGTGTGAATACGACGGAAGCACGATTTATCATGGGGTTTCCGTCGTAACAATTCAAACACCGAACAGCGGCGCCGTTTCGAGGATGGGTATCCCTCGATATATGACCCTTATGGTCGGTGGAGGATATTACGGCAAACCGACCCTGCAGATGAGGGAGTTCGAATCGGGTGTCTATAACCATATCAGGGAGAAGGAAGAAAACGGGTTGAATCAAATCCATCCGCTTTAAAAATCAGGGCGGATGACGGATTGAGAAGATTAATATTTCTTCTTTCATAATTAGTTCGCCGTTCGGCAGGAATACGCAGGCCTTTTTGAGTGATAATGCGAGTGGCAGCACATCGCAGCCGGCAATATTATCGAATTTCTCGAAGTCGGTTCATCTGTGATTCTTGTTGATGAGGGTACATCGGCAACTAATTGTATTAACGGGGATCATCGCATGCAGGAACTTGTTTCGAAGAAAAAAGAGCCGGGCACGCTGTTTATAGACAAGGTATCCCGGTTGTTGATTGATTATGGCGTGTCGACAATTCCGGCAATCGGAGGACCCGGCGATTATTATGACGTGGCGGATTGTGTCTTTCGTATGGTTGAATACAAGACCGCTGCGGATAGGAGAGAGTAAAAAAGGAATCAAATGTATACGAAGGAGGAGCACCTGTCTGTTTTAGAGTGGAGAAGAGAAGAAACCGTTGCAGTTATAACCATGGCGAACGGCGAAAATCGTCACAATCCCGCCTTTTGCAAAGCCATGATGGCGTCACTCGATGAGATTCAGGAGGATACGTCGGTTTCCTCCGTGGTTATTGTATCGAATGATGAAAAAAACTGGTCTCAGGGAATTGATCTGGCGTGGTTGTCAGGGCGGATGAAGGAGGGTGATCTGGCAGCAATCAGAGGCTTCATGTATGGGATGAATGAGGTCTTTAAACGGATTCTCCTGTATCCCATGCCGGTGATTGCCTGTATCTCCGGACATGCCGTGGCAAACGGCCTGATTCTTTCCTGTGCCTGTGATTTCAGGTTTATGAGAGCCGATCAGGGATTCTTTTTTTTCCCCGAGGTCGATATCGGTATCCCCCTGCTTCCGGGGATGACCGCTTTTCTCAGGAAAGTGATTCCGTCTTATAAATTCAACGAAATGATATTAACGGGAAATCGTTATTTTGCTCGGGAAATGGAAGAACATCATGTTATCCACAAGGCCTGTGAAAATATAGATGCACTACTGGATGAAACGATGAAATTTGCTAAATCCTTTACAAAGAACCGCGGTACCTTCGGTGAAATGAAGCGACGCCTTCATAAGCACATTATTGATGAAATTGATCAGGAAGATCCGAAATATATAGAACCGCTGCTCCTCATGGTTAAGGATTAGCATTGATTGGTGCGTAGTGGATCGTGGTCCATGATTTTCGCAGGGTTGGTCTCCGCATGAGATGTTCTCGAGAATCACGAACGACGATCCACACGCAGAGATCAATTACTTCATAACTCTGTCCAATCGCCCTCGAGCAGCCCCGGCTTCCTCAACGATCCGTTCCATAAGTTCGGAAACGGTCGGGACATCATGAAGAAGACCTGTAACTTGACCGACGGGAAGCACACCTCTCTCAGTGTCGCCGTTCTCCGTTGCTATACGG
>DSDU01000078.1 GCA_011056835.1 Deltaproteobacteria bacterium | reverse complement strand
GCTCCGCATTCAAATTCAAAATGAGCTGCGAATGACGGGCTTGGCTGCTTCAGATAACGTGCAGAATATCAAAGATCAGTTCCCTTGCGGGTCATATGCAAAAACGTAACCGGAAATTACTGACCTCAATCAGATGAATGTAACAGATAATGATACCCCCCAGTGATATGGCTCGCGCCTGAGGAAGTAAGATCATGTTGAAAACAATCGTAAATTTCGCCAATCTCTGTCGGGCGGCGGATATGAGAATTTCCACATCGGAGGTCCTCGATTGTGTGTATCATTGTGAACTGATTGACCTTGGTGACGAATCCCAGTTCAGGACAACACTGGAAACTAATTTCGTGAAGAGCCAGAGAGATCATGACCAGTTCGATGGCATCTACGATCTTTTCTTTCACAAACTGCGAATGGGAATAAAAGATGATCAGTTTCACTCGCTGTCGGATCATCTTATCGATATCGTCGAGAAGCTTCGAGACGGAACTGATGAAACAGGCACGTCGGAAGCACTGTTCGATTTTCTCAGAGGAGATCCTGCGGCCTTTTTGAAAGAACTCCAGAATATCCTTTCTCTGGAGCCGGACTTCCCCGAGGTTTCGCTGTCACGTATTCTTTCTTCACAACAGAAGCAGGAATTCATGACAACGGTCAGCAAACTCAGACGAGGGATCGATGAATTGTTGAACAGCGAACATGTCGACCTGAGCGAGCAGGATCGCCGTCATCTCGGGGATTACCTGATGGAACGCCTGGGCCTTGCCGAGCAGGTGCTCACTGATAATCCCTTCATCCGTACGCTCTCTGCCGAGAAAGGGCAGCACCGGGGTACCAGTCCTGATAATCTGGGAGAATTACCCTTTGCTCATCTTAGCCAACGAGAAATCAAAGAGGTACATCAAGCAATCGAGCGACTTGTTCGGAAACTGAAAGATATGATTGCCCGTCGTTACAACAGAAAAAAGAGGGGTGCTGTAGATATCAAGAAGACGCTACGGCGGGTTGCCCGCTATGAAGGTATTCCCATGGAAATAACATTTCGGAAGCGGCCGCCCAGAAAAACGAAGATTGTAGCCCTCTGCGATGTATCATACTCGGTATGGTCAGCCGTCCCGTTCATGCTGAACATCCTCTATTCGCTGCAGCAATGCTTCAGTCAGGTAAAAAGCTTCGTTTTTATCGCGAAGGTAGTCGATGTCAGCGAGGTGTTTGATAATCATGAAATTATCGATGCAATCGACAGGATTCTCGCCGACTTCAAGCTGGAACATCCCCACAATGCGGTCTACGGCGATGAAAAGGATAATGATCCCATAGATACCGACCCGGAAATATCGGATTACGGTGAAACCTTTTCCCATTTTCAGCGGGAGTATCTTGATGTCCTGGACAAGAAAACAACGTTGATCATCATGGGAGACGGCCGTTCCAATTATTTGAATCCAAAGGAAGGCTTGCTCGATGAATTACGACAGCGATGCCGCAGGATCATCTGGTTGAATCCCGAACCGGAGCACTTATGGGATACGGCGGACAGTGACATAAAGACCTATCGACCCTATTGTCATGAACTGAGACCATGCAGGAATTTGAATCAACTGTCCGACTTCGTAACGGAACTCGTATCATGAGGGGAGTGCCCGGAAACTATCAGAGCGGCAATTTTATGGTTGACAAAGAAAGTGTTCATAACTATATTGCCATACATAAATATATACGTGTAAGTCGAACCGCATGAAACAGTTTGTCAAAGTCATGAAAGCACTGTCGGAACCGAATAGATTGAAGATATTGAAAATGCTTCAGCATAGAGCCTGCTGTGTGTGCGAAATCAAAGAAACCCTTGGAATCGCCCAACCGACCGTTTCGAAGCATCTCAGAGTTCTCGAGACGGCAGGGCTGGTATCGGCTCAGAAACAGGGTTTGTGGGTTAAATACCATCTTTCCGATGGGAGGAGCAGTCCCTATGCTGCCACCCTGATGGGCAATCTGAGACACTGGCTGAATGAAGACTCAGAAGTTACAAAGACAATGGAAAGGATGCAGACTGTCGACACCGTTCAGATCACAAAACGGTAAGATAAGCATTTATCCTTGAGAATCATGCGTAAAGCACGACTATTCATCTTGTAAAGGAAGGTGGTATTATGGTTGAAAATCTATTTATTGCGGGTCTTGCGGCGCTGAAAGACTACATTGCGACGCATGTCCTCACGTGTCTTGTCCCGGCGTTTTTTTTAGCCGGAGCAATCGTGACATTCGTTCGGAAGGAAGCGATCATCACCTATCTGGGTGAAAGTGCAAACAAGATCAAATCCTTTTCACTGGCAAGTGTATCGAGTTTCCTCATCGCCGCCTGTTCATGTACGGTTATTCCCGTGGCAAGCGGCCTGTTCTACGGCGGGGCCGGTGTGGGCGTCGCCTTCATCATTCTCTGGGTGGCCCCCGCGGCAAACATCCTCGCCCTCACCTATACCGGAACGATTCTCGGCAGTGAAATGGTGATATCGCGAATTATCGCCGCTCTTCTCATGGCCTTCATCGTCGGGACAGTTATGACCGCCTTTTTCGGGAGGGAAAACAATCCCGGTAAAGCAGCGGCAACCATGACGTTCTCCGACGACGGAGAGAAAATCCAGCTCATCTCCCGGCATGAAATCATTCTGCTGGTATTGATTGTTATTTCGTTGCTGTCGCCGAATTACTTCGTCCAGAAAGGACCGTACCTGACCAAGGTGCTGGTGTGGGGAGTGGTGACGGTCATTACTGCCGTCTATGCCCTGAAAGTTCTCCCCCGGGAACGGATCTATGACTGGCTGAGAGAAACATGGTGGTTTGTGAAAATCATTCTGCCTTTACTCCTTGGCGGCGTTTTCCTTGTCGGAATTATAGGGGCGCTTATCCCGGAAGCGTGGATCAAAACATGGCTTGGAGGAAACTCCATTTCGGCTTCGTTCTTCGCCACGCTTATCGGGGCCGTCAGCTACTTTGCCACGATGACGGAAGCTCCTTTCGTGGATACCCTCATGAAACTGGGCATGGGAAAAGGTCCGGCCCTGACGCTCCTGCTCACCGGACCGGGGTTGAGTCTGCCGAACTGGATTGCCATCGCCCGGGTCTTCGGCATTAAAAGAGCCATTGTATATGTAATTACCATCATCATCCTTGGTACATTGATGGGGTGGTTTTTCGGAAACTATATTCTGTAAGGAGGTCACATATGAAAATTCAAGTTGCAGGACCGGGGTGCGCCCGATGCGTAGCGGTGGAAAAGAATGTCATGGAAGCGGTAACGGAATTGGGCGTTGACGCCGATGTATCCAAACTGAAAGACATGAAGGAATTTGCAAAACTCGGTATCATGTTTACCCCCGCCGTTGTGATCGACGGCAAAGTGGTTGTTGCGGGGAAGATACCAACGGTTGATGAATTAAAAAAACTTATTTCCGAGGCACAGTAGAATACACACACATGTGTAAACTCCGATCATGGAATCACGGGGTAGGCAAAAGTCTGCCCCGTTATTAACGTTACCACTGACAACGAGCCGTTATTCGAATGCTTATATACAGCGAATAGCTCGTAAAGATTGTGTTCGAATGGAAAGAATTCCTTTTTCCCGATAAGTGGGCTGGTGCAGGATTTCATTTCGTATTGGAAGAATAAGGGAGAAAGAAAGATGAGAAAGTATTTAGAAAAGGTCCAGGATTTTCGTTTATTACCGCTCTTTGTCATTATCAGTATGGCCATTGGTATCGGTATCGGCAAATATTACGGCATTTCAAATTTCCAGCTCACCCCGCCGATCGATGCCATTAAATCGATTTTAAATGGAACGTATCAATTTACGCTGGCGAACACTCTCGCCCTCGGAGTCGTTATCGGCCTCTTTCTCATGATGTATCCGGCCATGACGAATGTTAAGGTTGAAGACCTCGGCAAAGCCGCACGCTCGCCGAAGCAATTGCTCATTGTGCTGTTTTTTAATTTTCTGATGGCTCCATTTTTCATGCTGTTGCTGGCAAAGCTGTTTTTGTCAGGCGACCAAGACCTCTATGTCGGTCTTGTCCTGTACGGTCTGGCGCCATGCATTGCCATGGTCATTGTGTTCACCTTTCTGGCTCTCGGCAATAATGCATTGGCAATCGTCCTCGTCGCAATCAACTCGATTGCCCAGATGATCCTGATCCCCATCTATGCAAAACTCCTGCTGGGCGATATATCTTTTGACGCGTTCCTCGTCGGGGAAAGTGTTCTTCTCTATCTCGGCATCCCCCTGGCAGCAGGATTCGTAACACGAAGAATCGCCGTCAACAAAATGGGCGAAGATGGATTCAAACACTTCAAGACGTATCTCGACTCGCTTTCAATCATCGGACTTCTCTTCACCCTGATTGTCATGTTTGCTCTGAAAGGAGATCTTATTCTGGAAAAGCCGTCAATTATTATCCAGATGGCGATTCCCATGACCCTCTTCTTCTGGGGCGTGTTCACCGTGGTGTACCTGATAAGCTGGAAACTCGGACTTTCATATGAAGATTCCGTTGCCGTTGCATTTAATTCAACGGGAAGAGATTTTGAAATAGCCATTGCCATCGCCATTACCGCCTTCAGCCCCGCGGTAGCTTTGGCTACGGTGGTAGGACCGCTGATCGAGGTACCTGTCATGCTCGCTCTCGTATGGGCTGCCCGTAAATCGAGAAAAAGATTATTCAGAGATACGGTGGCGGATGAACGAAGAAAAACGCATTCCTCCGTACCTGAGCCGATACAGGTGAGAACGGATATGAAAAAGTAGGATAAACAATGTTCAGCAAAGTACTTTTTCCCACCGATTTTTCCCGGCATGCCGATAAGATTCTGGAGTGTATTCCCGATCTTCGGCGCCACGGAATGAAAGAGGCGGTTTTCGTTCACGTCATTAATCCAATGAAGGCGGCCCGATGGATCAGTGTGGATGAACAGATTATCGAAAAAGCAAAAAGGGAAGCCCGAAAGAGCATGGATGACGTCGTGACAAATGTGATGTCACTCCATGGCATCATGGCACGGCAGCGAATCGAGATCGGCGTCATCTATCAGGAAATTGTTCGGGTTGCCCATGAGGAGCAGGCTTCACTCATCATCATGGGTTCCCACGGTCACGGTTTTGTCAGGACGGCATTGCTTGGCAGTGTAGCCAAGAACGTTCTTCGAACGACAGGCATACCGCTGATAATTGAAAAATTCACATATCAGGCAAGCGATGAGTCCGCGAGTCTTGAGTTTGTCTCGGACACAATGTTTTACAGTATTCTTTTTCCGACTGACTTTTCCGAGAATTCACTCACTGTTCTCAAGGTATTGCGTGAGATGAACAGTGTCGGCATTGAAACAATCTATGTTGCTCACATCCAGGACGCGGATCGTTTCCAATACTTTTCAACTGAAAAGAGGCATGAATTCAATCGAATAGACGGTGACCGGCTGTCTCGATTGAAACAAAAGATCGAATTCTGGGGATATACCACGAAGACGATACTGCGGGACGGATACCCAGCCCAAGAAATCAACAGGATTGCGGAAGAAGAGAATGTTTCAATGATCATGATGGGATCTCACGGAAGGAACAAGATAAAAGATTCCCTTGTAGGAAGTGTGGCGGAATCGGTGGCGCTCCGTCATGTTCGTCCCCTTATGATCATTCCGTGATGGGTTAACGAGTTAAGCCCCCCCTCATGCTGTGACTGATGATGGGCGGAACAAATCAATAACGAGAAACACATCCATAGATAAGGAGCATATAATGAAACGAACTTTTATATATATCGTGACAATTACTTTGATTTTGGCGTGGTGGCACGGAGGGGCCACATCAGAAGCGTCGGACTATAAAGAAGTCCCCGTACCGGGTATGGTGACCATGCTTGACCTGGGTGCGACCAGATGCATTCCCTGTAAGCTTATGTTTCCGATCATGCAAAAGATCGAAAAGCTGTATGAAAACAAGGCGGCCGTTGTCTTCATCGACGTGTGGGAGAATCCCGACCAGGCCCGTCGTTTCGGCATTCGGGCCATCCCGACGCAGATCTTCTTCGATGAGAAAGGAAAAGAACTCTACCGGCATGAAGGGTTCATGGCGGAAGCAGCCATTGTCGCCCAGCTGAAGAAGATGGGTGTGGAGCCAGTTGGTCCTGAAGAAAAGAATGAAACCTCGCAGTAGCGCGGAACTGAGCAGGAGAGTATATCAATGATGGAGACTGCATTCATAACGATTAGGCGCAACGGTCCTGGCCGCGGTGGGATGCTTCCTGTGGGGTATCGTCAGCGTTATGCTCAGCCCCTGTCACCTGGCCTCAATACCATTGATGGTTGCATATGTGGGAGGGCAACGCGAACTGCTCAAACCGAGGCAGGCTGTGGGATATTCAATCATGTTTTCCACAGGGCTATTCATTTCCATCGCCCTGGTAGGTATTATCTGCGCACTGCTCGGACGGATGATGGGGGATGTGGGTCCGTACTGGCAGATACTGGTCGGTTTGATCCTCATATGGGTTGCCCTGGGTATGCTCGGTGTCGAGGCATGCTCCATCTCCAGTGGTCCGTTACAACGCCTCAACCTGAAGGGCATCTGGGGTGCGTTATTTCTAGGCTTGGCCTACGGCATCCTTTCAGGCTCTTGCACCTTTGGTTTTATTGCCCCCATTCTGGCAATCATCACCGTTCAGCAGAAGATCTTCACGGGCATTCTGCTGATCGTTCTTTTTGCCGTGGGTCACTGTATTCCCATTGTCATCGCAGGGAGTTCCACCGCGGCGGTACGTGGCGTCCTTGAAAGCGGATTCTGGACGGGTGCCGGTACCTGGTTCCGCAAAGGGGCTGGGGTGCTCATTATCCTGCTCGGTCTGTATTTCATCGGCAATCCTTTTTTTATCAATTGAAAATGTGGCTGCAGCAGTATGGAAAAAAAAGGAACAAAGAAAGACAGACCATCCATGCCGGCGGCATCACCGACGAAGCATACAACAGTGGGGTTTCGTCAGGCTATGCTGTTGCTTCTTGTTGGCATCGCTATCGGGATGGCGTATCATCTCGTGACCCCTTCGGGTCTTCCATGGTTCGGGAATCCTGAATCATCTTCATCACTGAACGCCGAAAAGGGAATTGAGGAAATTTCCCTCGATGACGCGTGGTCGCTTTACCGGCAAAAGGAAGCGGTTTTTCTGGATGCCAGAGGTCCCGACACTTTTTGGAAAGGCCATATTCCCGGCGCACTGAACATTCCGCCGCCCGATGCCGAAAACTGGGTTGATGACATTCGAGCATTTGAGAATGACGGAAAGACGATTATCAGCTACTGCGACGGTGTGGCATGCCCCCTCGGAGAAGAACTGGCACTAAATCTGAGAGAGAAGGGGGTTCAATCCGTCAAGGTGCTCATCAACGGATGGAGCCGGTGGCGCGCAGCGGGACACCCGGAAGAGAGGTTGGACAATGAATCGTCGTAACGTCACTAAACTGCTCGGCCATCCGGCGATGATTCTCATCTCTCGCCTCCTGCTGGGAGGAATTTTTCTCTATGCAGGCATTATAAAGGTGGCAGATCCCTCAGGATTTGCTCTGGCCATCAGGAACTACCAACTTGTCCCTGACGGCATGGTCAACGTAATAGCCATGCTCCTTCCCTGGATTGAAATCGTCATCGGCGCTGGATTGATCCTGGGTGCGGGAACCCATGGCGCCGCTCTTGTGTCGGCGTTTCTTCTCGGGGCCTTTGCCCTGGCTCTGGCGATAAACCTAGCCCGGGGGCTCGATATCTCCTGCGGATGTTTTTCCACGGCACCCAGCACCGGAAGCATTAACTGGCTCTATCTGATTCGGGATCTCAGCCTTCTGGCGATGGCCCTGCATATTTATCGGTTCGACCGGGGGATGTTAGCGATTACCGGGCCGGCGTCACGGGGAAAGACAGCCACGGATTGAAGCCGTCAGAGACATACCTTGCCTGATGCTATCGAAAGGAGAGAAAACCATGAATATGACAGTGGGCTTTATCGGAGGGGGAAGAGTTACCCGGACCATACTCACCGGCCTGAAAAAGGCCGATGCCTTGCCGAAGGACGTGGCCGTTTATGACCCCAATCCCGATGCGCTGGTGTTGATCAGCAAACTGTTTCCTGAGGCTGCATGTACCGACCGTATGGATATTCCGGCATCAAAGGATTTTGTGTTTCTTGCCGTTCATCCGCCGGTCATGATCGGCGTTCTCTCGACTCTCAAAGATTTTCTGAAGGATAATACTCTTATCATCTCTCTTGCACCACGGTGGACTATCGATGCCATGTCAGAAAAAATGGGCGGATACAGACGGATCGTGAGGATGATTCCCAATGCTCCCTCCCTGGTGAACGCCGGCTATAATCCCGTTGCGTTTTCCGACGCCGTCGGAAGCGACGCGAAACAAGCATTTCGTGAATTTGTAGCAAAACTGGGCGACAGTCCCGAGGTTGCGGAACAAACGATCGAGGCCTATGCAATTCTCACCGCCATGGGGCTGACGTATCTCTGGTTTCAGTTTCTTGCGTTGCAGGAACTGGGTCGTTCGTTTGGGCTGAGCGCCGATGATGCGTCAGCGGCGATCTTTCGCATGGTAACCGGAACGGCTGAGACACTGTTCGAGTCCGGGTTGTCGCCGTCCGAGGTTCTTGATCTGATCCCGGTAACGCCGCTGAAACATGAAGAAGAAACCATACGGGAGATCGACCGCACCAATCTGCAGGAACTCTACAGGAAATTGACGGGGTAACTGCTCATCTCGGCCCTGTGACAGTGATACGTTTATGTATGGTGGTCATTGAGAAGGATGAAGCGACGTGCAGCAATTACAAGACACAATGAATTGACAGCTCTCTTGCGAGGCTATTTTTACGGCACAATGGAAGGATGAAACATGAACACACTTTACATCATGACCATCGGCCTGGCGATCCTCGCTATTCTCTCAGGCATGCTGGGACTGGGCGTTGCATTCTCGGCGGTACCGTTTCTGGGATTGTTCATGCCCGATCTCTATAATCAGGTACAGCCGCTGAGTCTTCTTCTCAACGGAATCACCGCTCTCTTTGCCACCTTCGGATTCGCGAAAAGCGGTTTTGTGGACTGGAAGAAAGCAATTCTCCTGTCGGTTATAACAACTGTCTCCGCACCCATCGGTGCATACCTGGGTCATTTTATCCACCAGTCGTATATCTGGTATATCTATCTTGCATCGGCCACCTACTTGGCCTATCGGCTCTTTAAACCGACGAAGGAACGGGAAGGAAAGGAGAATTTCTCTCTGGCAATGATCCTGGCTGTGCCAATATCAATCCTGGCGGGCCTTCTCGGCATCGGGCCCGGCTTTTTGCTCATGCCTACGTTGATCATTCTGGGGTTCAAAACAAAAAAGGCCGCCGGCATCAACGCTTTTGCCGTCATGCCGCCATCGTTTTCAGCGCTTATTCCGCACCTTCCCACAGCTCACTTCGATGTAACTCTGACCACAACGCTTCTTCTGGTCGGAGCAGTCGGATCATTCATGGGTGCGCGGATCACCAGTCTGTACGTGCCGGGAGCGCGGCTGAAGCAGCTTTTCGGGATTGTTATCGTTATATTAACGTTATATAAAATTTATACGCTTATCGTATAACAACGATTCATAAATAATACTAGAGTTTAGAGTCTCCACGTAAAAAATGGTTAAAATTTATAAAAAATACTTGACTTTGCCGCGCATTCGCGCGGCCCATTTATCAATGGGCCTCCAGAAGAAAATTTTCTTTTGGAGG
>DSDU01000201.1 GCA_011056835.1 Deltaproteobacteria bacterium | reverse complement strand
TTACTGCTCCGTAACTCCCCGGCAACAATATCCGCAATGTACTCCGCTGCTCCGTTCAGATCGAGTTCCCGGACTTCGCCGGATTTCCTGAATCTCACTTCCGTTTTACCTTCGGCGAATTTTTTCGGTCCCATGGTGAGACGCAACGGAATTCCGATGAGATCGGCATCCTTGAACTTGACGCCTGCCCGTTCGTCACGATCGTCAAGAATCACTTCCACACCCATTGCGTTCAGTTTTTCATA
The DNA here is from genome assembly GCA_011056835.1 of Deltaproteobacteria bacterium. GTDB lineage: Bacteria > Desulfobacterota > Syntrophia > Syntrophales > UBA6807 > DSDU01. Next base: position 9,585 of record DSDU01000201.1, on the reverse strand, counting down.
CAGATCCTCAGCCGCCCGGGACAACTCATCCGCCTTCATATTCACCGGTGATATAATGACATGATACGGCGCAATCGCCATCGGCCAGACAATCCCGTCTTCGTCATTGTTCTGTTCGATGCATGCGGCGACCGTTCGCCCCACACCGATACCGTAGCACCCCATAATCATTAATTTTTCTTTCCCATCCTTATCGAGGAACGTCGCCTTCATCGCCTGGCTGTATTTCGTTCCCAGCTTGAACACGTGACCGACCTCGATGCCCCGGGCAAACTTGATGGGATGGCCGCACCGGGGGCATGAATCAGCTTCCGTCACCAGCCTGAGATCGGCGAAGGCCTTGACCTTGAAATCTCTGCCGATATTACAGTTTTTAACGTGGCAGTCTTCCTTGTTCGCCCCCATGACAAAATTTCGCATGTTCGTCAGCGAATAATCGGCTAATATCTCAGCCTTGATTCCGATGCCGCCGGCAAACCCCTTGGGAGCGCCCGTCACTTCCTGGACAATATCATCCGTTGCCAGCTCAAGTTCATCACAGCCCAGATAGTTTTTCAGTTTGATTTCATTGACTTCTTCATCCCCGCGGATCAAGACGGCCACCGGCGTTGCGTCGGCGACAAAGATAAGCGTTTTGACGATATCGAGGGGGGTAACCGTAAGAAATTCGCTGACCTCTTCGATCGTTCTTACATCGGGCGTATGAATCTCCTCAACCGGAAGAAATTCTGATTCATTAACCGGTTCTTTGTCCGGACGGGTCACTTCGGCCTTTTCAAGATTAGCCGCATACTCACAGGAGGAGCAGTATACCATGCCGTCCTCTCCCGAATCAGCCGTGACAAGAAACTCATGGGAAAAGCTGCCGCCGATACTCCCCGAGTCCGCTTCGACCGGTCTGAACCGAAGACCGCAGCGATTGAAAATTCTCTTGTACGCCTCGAACATCTTCCCGTAGCTTATCTCCGCCCCGTGTTCATCCACGTCAAAACTGTACGCATCCTTCATGCCGAATTCCCGGCATCTCATCACGCCGAAACGGGGACGTATCTCGTCGCGGAATTTTGTCTGAATCTGATAGAGGTTTTTCGGAAGCTGACGATAGGTCTGGATTTCGTTTCTGACGAGGTCTGTGATAACTTCTTCATGGGTCGGCCCGATGCAGTAATCCCTGTTATTGCGGTCTTTGAATCTCAGGAGTTCCTTGCCGTACATCTTCCATCGTCCCGACTCGATCCACAGTTCCGAGGGCTGGACCGCCGGGAGAAAGACTTCCTGCGCTCCGGCCCTGTTCATTTCTTCGCGGATGATCTGTTCCACCTTTTTGATGACGCGGTATCCCAGTGGAAGATAGGAGTATATTCCGCTTGTCAGTTTTCTGATCATTCCCGATCGCACCATCAACCGGTGACTGGTTACCTCGGCATCGGATGGAGTTTCTCTCCCCGTCGGCAAAAACATTTCTGAATAGCGCATCGTTCCTCCTTATAGTAAGCTTTCAGCAATCAGCTCACAGCGGTCAGCGATCGACAGGTGCGGGCGTGCAACTGAACGTTCATTCATTTCGATATCACCGTGTTTATTTCATCGATCAACGCTTCGACAAACTCTTCTTCCCGAATCTTTCGCACCACTTTTCCCCGTTTGAACAGCAACCCCTGGTTTCGCCCGCCGGCAATGCCCACATCCGCTTCCGCGGCTTCACCGGGGCCATTCACCACACACCCCATAATGGCCACCTTGAGATACTCTTTCATCCCCGCAAGTCGCCGTTCAACCTCCTCCGACAGTTTGAAGAGGTTTATCTCGCATCGTCCGCAGGTCGGACATGATATGATATCGGGCCCCACCTTTCTGATGTTCAACGCCCGCAAGATTCCGTACGCCACCGATACTTCACTGACGGGATCGCCCGTTATGGACACCCTGATGGTATCGCCGATCCCGTCGTAGAGAAGCGTTCCGATACCGATGGATGACTTGATCGCCGAATTGACAAGGGTTCCCGCCTCCGTAACGCCGAGATGAAGAGGGTAGTCCGTCTCGTCCGCGATGACGCGGTAGGCCTCTATCATGGCGGAAACACTTGATGATTTCAACGACAGCTTGAAGTTTCCGAATCCCCGGTCTTCGAAATACTCGATGCCTCGAAGAGCGCTCTCGACAAGGGCCTGCGGAGCCGGGCCTCCGTATTTCTCCAGCAGATCCTTCTCCAGAGATCCGGCGTTTACCCCGATTCTCATGGATATGCCATGTTCTCGAGCGACCTTGATAATCTCAGGCAGCCTGTCCTTACCTATGTTGCCGGGATTAATTCTGATACAGTCGGCCCCGTTCCTGATGGACTGAATGGCAAGCGTGTCATTGAAATGGATATCCGCAATAAGCGGAATATGTATTCGGCGCTTAATTTCGGCCACAGCCGCTGCCGCCTCTTTATCGGGGACGGCGACCCGTACAATCTCACACCCCGCGTCCTCCAGTTTTATTATCTGGTCAACCGTCGATTCTATATCTCTCGTGTCGGTGCAAGTCATTGATTGAACAACAACCGGCGCATTGTCTCCAATTTTAACAGATCCGACATAAACAGGTTTGGTTTTTCTCCTCTTCGGCGTTCCTGACTCTTCCGACAACCTCGACACCTCGTTTTCACATTTTGGCACCATATTAGCATGAAGGATTGAAAGCAATCAATGTCTAATCATGACGTTTTGTTCATTAAAGAGAAATCTGGAAACTTATATGGAAACGCGAAATCGTCAATCGGAAACAACAACTCTGTTTCTCACTTTTCGCCAACCGCTCATCACTCATAGGGTACATGTACCGCCGCATTCATTCTCGACCGCCCGAAGACAATCAAGTATGGCCTGCTGTTCGTCAAGAAGCGGAACATTGCCGGGCTTTATCCGAACCGGCAGGGTCCCGCCCATGAATGACACCATTCGTTCGACGGCGCTGAACATATCCATCGGCGGCATGACATTTCTTGATAAATAGTTGATGAGCCTCAACGTTCTGAATCCGTCGAACCAGCATGAAAGATGTTTTCGAAACGTGGCGGCGCCGCCGCTGTTTGCCTTCAGCCGGAGAACGATATCGTCAAAGTGAAGCTCTTGAAGAAAGCTCTCCAGGGACGGATGAATGGCCGCCGCTGCCGACGAGAGCGTCCGTTCATTCTCGCCATCCCATGAATCCAGAACGGTAAGCCAGTCTTTTACAATAAGAAAGATTGCCGGGTCATATACCATGTATTCCCGGGAACCTCCGCTGACAAACCGGGAAATACGCCTTCCCGTACCGAATGGAACGCGGTCGGACCGGCGTGGAGCCGGATGGACCGTCGTCGTCGTCACAGTTCCGATGGGACCGAGCTTTGCCAGCTTGTTGAGAAAATAAAAATCCTCTCCCGCTTTTCTCTTATTCATGCCCCGAACCGCGGCATAGGCCTCGGCGGTGCAGGCCATGGTCGAGCCGATTGAGTGATAGGCGTACGGTGATTTTGCAAACAGCAGTCCGAGCACATAGTAGTGAAGGAAGATTTCATAGCACAAGATGGCGGCCTGCTCTTCCCGGTTCGACGCCTCGCTGTGGGCAAAGCTTACCACCGCGGCGGGAACATTTTCCGTCTTGAAATACCGCCGTACTGCACTCACATAATTTCTTTCCACCAGCGTATCCGCGTCCAGTGACAGCAGGAGTCGCAGCCTTTCATTTTCATAGTCGAACAGGGGTAATGCCAGATCAAAACCGATCTTTCTCGCCAACCCGACGCCCCCGACCTTATCGGGCATTTCACGGCCCGGTGATGATGCATCGACACAGGCAAGCCTGAGGTCGTTTTCGAGAATTGTCTCAAGATCGTGAAAAAGATCGGGCTCTCGTTCTCCTTCCTGCGGCATGACGCCGTGGATGAGTCGATCCAGAATTCGCAATGTTTTCTGATTATCCTCACAATCATTGAGGCCCGCATGGGCAGGGTGACGATTGTTGACAACGCACAGCGCCATTGTATGCAGGCGCTCGGGCTCTGGATTTCTCGAAATGCTCCCAAGGGTTCTGAAAAGACGTTCACTCTCAGCGAGGGCGGGAATCACGATGACGGTATTGATACTGTCCCTATCACCGGCATTGACACGCCACATCGGGCCCACGGCATATCTGTCGCAGTATTTTTGTATGATTTCAGGCATCATCGGCATTAATCATCGATTCAACGAGTGCTTTCAGGCCGCCGTAATCGTCTCCCCCGATCCAGTGTATGATGATTCCCTGCCGTTCCATCCGTCTGAACCACGTTTCCTGCCGCTTTGCGAACTGGTGAATCCGCGTGTTCAATGTCCGCAGCATCTCATCATAGGTGATGTCTCCCTTCAGGTAGAAACTGATATAGCGATACTCCAGTCCGAAGAACGAAAGCTTCTCCCAACTCGTTCCGGAATCATGGAGACACTTCACCTCGTCGACCATTCCCGCGTCGAGCCGCTTGTGTAATCGTTCGGTAATCCGCCGACGCAAAACGGAACGGTCCCACCTGACGCCGATTATAAGGGGTCTGATGTCGGGATGTTTCATATGCCGGGATGTCGAGTGATCCCGAGAATACTCCGCAATTTCGATAGCCCTGATCAGGCGGCTTCTGTCGACAAGATCCGTCGTATTGTGGACATCAGGGTTGACGGCAAGCAATCGTGAACGCAGTTCCTGCATGTGCAGGGTTTCCGCCTTCTTTCTGAATTCTTCATTTTCAGGCACCTCGATCATCCGGTAGCCTTTCAATGCCGCTTCGATGTAGAGCCCTGTCCCCCCTACCATAATGGGAAGTATTCCCTTCCTCAAAAGAAGGGAATAGCATTCGTAGAACCGTTGCTGATATTCGAAGACGTTGAATTCATAGTGGGGATTCACGATATCGATCAGATGATAGGACACGCTGATTCCATCAACGGTAAATTCGTCGAGATCCTTTCCCGTTCCCAGATCCAACCCGCGATAGACCTGCCGTGAATCGGCGGACAGTATCTCCGACTTCATATCCCTGGCAAGCATCGCTGCGAGCCTTGTCTTGCCCGACGCCGTCGGTCCCAGGATTACGATCAGATTATAGAACCGATTATCCATGCTTCCCCGTGTCCCGTTATTTGGAAAAAGGACATTACCATGATTGTTGAGCCCGATCAATAGATTGAATATGCCCCGATAATCATGGAAAATATTTGACTGTTCCGATCTTCCTGTACTATGGTGCAGCCACGACCGCATGAACTCAGTGATAAACACCGATTGGGAAATGATCACCACAGAAAAGGAGGAAGGTTTTCATGGGCAATACGGCATGCAGGGTTCTGGGGATTACTTCGAGCCCCATCAAAAGAGGCAATGTCGCGCATTTCCTTGATTACGCCCTTCAGGCGGCAGTTGCGGAAGGCGGCGTTATAACTGAAACGATCAGCCTCAGAGGTCTTTCCATCGGTGACTGTATCCACTGTAACTGGTGCATGGCAAAACAGACCGCCGACAAACTCTGCTCCATCAATGATGACGCCCTGCCTATTCTCAAAAAGATCGGAGAATGCGATATTCTTGTCCTGGCGTCGCCGGTCTATTTCATGCGGCTGTCCGGGGTCATGGCGTGCCTTGTCGACCGATCTCGATGTTTCATCTTCGGAAAGCAGCAACACATGGCCTTGCGGGGCAAGATCGGCGTTGCCCTGACCGTGGGCTGGGAGCGCAACGGCGGGATAGAGGCGACCCTGGAAAGTCTCCACTGGGCGTTTCAGGTTCATGAAATGCAAACCGTGCCCGTCCACCAGGCCGGTTCTTTTATCGGTGTGGGAGCCGTATCAGGTCAAATAGTAGATAAAGAAAATAAACTGCGGGTGCTCGGTGACGAATATGCCCTCCGTTCCGTCCGTCTCGTCATGAAAAAGGCTGTCGCAATGGCGATGGAAAATTTGAAGGCCGCAAACCGGATACGATAGTTACTCCAGAAGATGCACAAACAGACCGCTTCTGAGTTTCGGCTCGAACCATGTCGATTTGGGGGGCATCATTCTCGATGAATCGGCAACGTTCATCAGTTCCGGGAGCGTTGTAGGAAAAAGTGAAAATGCCACGGCATATTCACCGGAATCAACGAGCCGCTCCAGCTCAGCCATCCCCCTGATCCCGCCGACAAAGGTGATTCGTTCATCCGTCCGCGGGTCGCCGATGCCGAGAAAAGGGGCCAGAACATGAAGTTGGAGAATGGAAACGTCAAGCTGATCAATGACGTCTTTTCCCGCATAAAGATGTTCCTTTGCGGTCAAACCATACCACCGCCCCTTGAGATACATGCCGAATTCATGGCTTCTTCGGGGTAATTTCTTCTCGAAATCTTCGACAACAATGAAATCTTCCCGGAGACGGTTGAGAAATTCACCTGTATGCAGGGCATTCAGATCACGGACGACACGATTGTAATCGAGAACTTTTAACTGATCGTCGGGAAATATAACCGACAGCATGTAATTGAACGGGGCGGTTTCATCATCGCGACCCGCCGATCCTCTCAGCTTTGCCACAGCGGCGGCAGACGCCGCCCGGTGATGACCGTCGGCGACATAAAAAGCATCGACTGCCTGAAATTCCGTCCGGATTTTCTCTATCACGTCGCCGTCACTTATGATCCATGCAGTATGAACGATCCCGTCATCGGCCGTAAAATCGTATTCGGGACGACCTGTTATGACGGATTCAACAATACTGTCAATCGACGGTCGTTTTCGATAAATCAAGAATACCGGTCCGGTCTGAGCGTTCACCCTGTCGATGTGCTTCGTACGATCTTTCTCCTTATCCTCACGAGTCAACTCATGCTTTCTGATACGGCCCGTATTATAGTCGTCGATACCGGCACAGCCTACTATTCCACACTGTTCGTGATCACCCATGCGCTGTCGATAAACATAAAAGCAGGGTTGTGAATCCTGAATCAAAATTCCCTCTCGGATAAACCGATGGAAATTTTCCCTTGCCATTTCATATACGCGGTCGTCGTAAAGATCAACGTCTTCCGGCAGATCAATCTCAGCCTTGACAACATGGAGAAAACTTCTCGGATTGTTTTCCGCAAGAGCCCGCGCTTCCTTTGAATCAAGAATGTCATAGGGATATGACGCCACATCCTTGACGAATTCTTTTTTTGGTCTCAGCGCCTTGAATGGAATCACGGTACACATGGAAACTCCTTCCCGAAATTGGTCTTACTAACACACCTGATCTTGATAAATCAATATTCTTCACAGGGATCATTCGATCTTCTTGCAATATTCCTCACTGAATAGTATGTACACGGGGCATCGGTAACGGAGAAAACAGCAGCGGAACGTCAAACGGCCGGGTTCTCAAGTTCGGCGTTGTTGGCGTCTTGTGGGGTTTGGAAACGATACAATACATGATTTCACCCTGCCATACTCCGGCCCCGTGTTCTCGATTATACTGTTCGATATCCGATCGGCCATTGTGCCGTCGGCACATCGAAAATTCCGCAGAGCGTTGAAAAACGCCCATGTGTCCCGAGTATCAAGGATCTCGGGTATCTCGTATCCGGACCTTTCTGAACGGCACCATGTCGGGACTCTTTTGATTGCCGGTGTAAAGAACATTTTATTGAAAGGAATCCAGTATGCCATCCATTACCCGGGTGTTTATTCACGGACTGGAAAGCAGCAGCCAGGGAACCAAGGGAGTCTATTTCAAGGAACGCTATCCCGACATGATCGTTGAAGACTATCCGGGAACGTTCCGGCAACGAATGGATAAGCTCAACACTCTGCTGAAGCAAAGGGACACTGTCATCCTGGTCGGGTCCAGCTACGGCGGCTTAATGGCTGCCGTGTATGCCTGCGAAAATGAGGAGAAAATCAAAAAGCTTATACTCTTGGCGCCGGCGCTCAATATGGAAGAATTTCACTCCTGTCTGAAGAAAACACTTTCCCTGCCGGTGATTGTCTATCATGGAGCTTCGGATGCCGTTGTTCCTGTGCCCGCAGTGAAGAAAATCGCCGAGACGGTCTTTGCGAATGTGGAATACCACGTCATCGATGACGACCATTCCCTGCACGGGCGGTTTGAATCATTGGAGTGGGATACGCTTCTCAATTTATAAGGAACGGGGAAAACTCATTAATTTCTTGACACGTTCCGTATATTGCCTTAGCATTGCGCTCATGGATCAGAAGTTAAAAGAAGAGCAATTTTCAAAAAAAATAATCATCCATTACACGGCGGACATCGTCGATCAGCCGATCGTCCATCGCCTTGTCAAAGATTATGATCTCGCGTTCAATATCCTGAAAGCCCGGATTTTCCCCCGGCGGGAAGGATTGCTCGTTCTCGACCTGACGGGGACAAAGGAAAATTTCGACCGGGGAATCCGATATCTGAAAAAGGCCGGCGTCACCGTTGAACCGCTTTCAGACAGGGTAACGCAGAATCAAGACAAGTGCGTTCACTGCGGGGCATGTGTGGCCTTTTGTTCAACCGGTGCGTTATACATCGAGGACAAAACGTTCAAGGTGCTTTTTGACCCGGAAAAGTGCACAGGATGCGAACTCTGCGTTACCGCCTGTCCGCCGCGGGCCATGGAAATAAATCTCCTCTAACGGTTACTTCTTCGTCCCTGACTCCGCTTCATCTTTGACCTTTTTTTCAACTTTATCGGCGAGAACCTTCCCTTTATCCAACACTTCCTTCCCGACATCGACCACATTTCTGCCTTGTTCGGCAATCTTCCCCGTTTGCTCCTTCACGTCACTGATGGTGCTCTTCATGTTATCGGGGAATTTCTCCGGGGCCTGATAATAGAAATAACCGCTGACCCCGATTAAAACGAGCCCCAGTATCAGCGCAACCTTCAGCAGTTTTTTTACGACGAAATATGTCATGAACAATATAATAACGGCGACGGTAAGCGCCGCTATGGGATGAGTCGATAAGTAGTTAAAAAATGCGTCCACGGTAGACCTCCTGAAAGTGCTACAGAGAAACTAGCATAACCGACGGGCAAACGCCATGGTTTCTTTTGCTGATTCCCCCTCTCGATATTGAGTGCGTCCCCGATTTAACAGGTCATGAATGCCACAGTGAACGGGAGATGGGGAAATCTCCTGATTGCCGTCTAACGGAATCCAAGGGTTTCGTACCACCGTTTTAACCCACGTTGTTCGTCGATGATGCCGATGCCGACGTATTTCCCCCGCGCCGCCGGAAGCCGCCTCGAGGGCAACGCACCCCACCGGATCTTCGTCTTCCAGGAGAAAAAAGCCCTTCCCGGCACGGCGGTCTCTGCGAATCCATTCATCGGCGCAGAATGACGGGTGTGTGGGACAATCCGCTTCCGTGAGATGAAACCGTTGTGCCACATCCTGAAATGAATTTCGGACAAGTCCCGTTATGACGGGGATATCGTCGTCGGTCGCCTTTCTGATTTTCATGATTGCCTCTCGCCCTTTTCTGGTCTGCACCACTGCGGTGTCATTACGATCACCGGGTTCTTATGCCCTGCTCTCCAGTGTTTTTCCACCCTTTCATCATGTTGAC
>DSDU01000037.1 GCA_011056835.1 Deltaproteobacteria bacterium | reverse complement strand
TGACATTGTAAAAGAGCGATTTGCCGCCTGTCGGCGGTTGATATTTCCTTTTGTTACTTGCCCTCACGCCAGCTAGCACTTTTATGATGATTTGGCTGTGTAACTATTTGCGAGGACGTCAAGCTTCACGGTGAAATATTTCTCCTCAGTCCCGGTTGGACTGATGCGATAGAAATCCATCACAACCTCACTGAGCTGTTCACCGCTGGTAAGTGCCTGATAGAGCTTCGGCGTGCTTCTATCAACCTCCGCCGAGACAGACAGGGGTCCATGGATACGTTTGCCCGTGGGAAGACCTGTGCCGGGGTCACGGGGAATCTCGACAACATGATCAAGATCATATACCAGAATGGTACCTTTACGACCCTGAATATCACACGATCCTTCAATCTTGCCCTGATTTTTACCTGTTACCGACAAATGACATGGCATAGGCATAATGTATGTTCCTCCTTTTAATTTATTTCATACGCTTTGCAAGCACCACACAATGTGAGTATCGAAGTCAACGAGGATCATGGGACGCTGCTTTCTTATTCCTTATCAAGTTTTCCGACCAGTGACAGGGTAAATGATGCACCCATGTATTTGAAATGGGGCCGTACCTTTAATGAAACCCTGTACCACCCGGGATCACCTTCCACATCCGAAACGGCAATCTCAGCCTGCCGCAGGGGGCGTCTGCTTCGCACTCCGGGAGAGGGATTATCCTGATCGGCCACATACTGACGTATCCAGTTGTTCAATTCCCGTTCCAGATCGCCGCGTTCTTTCCATGTTCCGATATTTTCCCGTTGAATGACTTTGATGTAATGCGCCAGACGATCGACGATAAACGTATAGGGAAGCTGGGTTCCCAGCTTGTAGTTCAATTCAGCCTGTTTTCCTTCCTTGGATGTGCCGAATGTTTTCGGTTTCTGCGTCGAGTTGGCGGAGAAAAACGCAGCGTTGTCACTTCCCTTCCGCATGGTCAGGGCGATAAAACCTTCCTCGGCAAGTTCGAATTCCCGACGCTCCGAAATAAGAATTTCCGTCGGTATCTTCGTCTGAATATCCCCCATTGCCTCGTATTGATAAACGGGAAGGTCTTCAACGGCTCCACCTCCCTGAGGACCGATGATGTTGGCACACCAGCGGTACTTGGCAAAACTGTCGTTTATGCGAGACGCAAAGGCAAATGCAGCATTCCCCCAGAGATATGAATCATTGCCATCGGATACATTCTCAGTATAGTTGAAATTTTTGACCGGCTGTGTATCCTGGCCATAGGGGAGTCGCAGAAGGAAGTGGGGCAGAGTAAGCGCGATATTTCGGGAATCTTCCGATTCTCTGAACGCCTGCCACTTAACATACTGCGGTCCCTCGAAGATGGCTTTCAGGTCTTTCAGGCCGGGAAGCCCTGAAAAATCCTCAAGTCCGAAAAATTGAGCTCCTGCGGCAGTGATAAACGGGGCATGCGCCATGGTTGCCACACTTGCCACATCCTGCAACAGCTTTATGTCCTGCGGTCCGGGGCCGAATTCGTAGTTTCCCACCATCAGACCGTAGGGTTTCCCCCGAACTGTCCGTATTCCTGAGTGTAACACAGTCGGTAGAGACCTGACTTGGTGATCTCCGGGGCATCCTCAAAGTCATCCAGAAGCTCCTGTTTGTTCACATTCATTATCTCCACCTTGATATTTTCTCGAAAATCGGTCCGGTCAATGAGGAATTTCAGCGAACGCCATGCAGACTCAAGCTTCTGATACTGTTCATTGTGAAGGACCGCATCCATCTGCGCGGACAATTTTTGGTCGATACCGGCAATCATTTCATCCACCAGGGCCTGGCTGATCTTCACGCCTTCTCGTTCAGGTTTGAGCAACTCATCAATGAAGGCCTGGACACCTCGCCGGGTAATTGAATAGGCTTCATCGGCAGGTTTCAGTCTGGTGGCCTGAACAATATCGTCCAGAAGTGATTGCTCGTCGGTTACGGGAGCTTCCTTCCGGGTTGCTTCTTTTTTTTCTTCAGCCATACTCTTTTCTCCTTATCATTCGTAAGCGATCAGCCAACCACGGCAACCGCTGCTATTCTTCTATGCCAAGTTCCTTGAGCAATCGAGATTTGGTACCCTCATCCTTTACCAATTCCTGTATTTTCTTTCTAAAATCAGGCACATTGCCTAAGGGTCCCTTTAATGCTTTCAAAGCATCCCGTAGATCGATTAATTTCTTTAACTCTGGTATTTTTTTCACAATGGCATCGGGATCGAAATCCTTCATGCTCTTAAAGTCAAGGTCCATGGTCATCTGCGCGCCGGGCTCATCTGATAAGGTATCGTTCACCGTCGTTTGCAGTCTGACGTTCTGCGCCCCGAGCACATCGTCCAGATTCGCTTTATCCACATTGATCGCCTTGCGGTTTTCTACCGGCGTATCATCATCTCGAAGCGTAAAATCCCCTACTACCAAGACCTTCAATGGCAGTTCAACTTCCTGTTTCGCATCCCCCGTTGCCGGCTTGTATACGATATTCACCCGTTCCTTGGGAGCAACCGAACCTTCTTTAGCCATGACATACCTCCTTTGCATGGTTTGTCTGATTATCGCTGGTTTATTTTTATATCTTTCCTTACGTAGTCAGCCGCAGTGCCGCGACCGGATTCAGCCTGGCAATGTGATCCAGCGCCTCCGCCGCTCGATCCTGTATGTCCTTGTCCGTCTGAACCTTCAACGTTGCATAAACTTCTCCGAGCGCTTTCAATACAAGATCTGGATCCCATGTATCGAGTTCATGCTTTTCTATATCCTGCAGAACCTCCCAGATATGCGGCAGGGCCACCCGAGACTTTTTTGCCGATACCAGCAACCTGATAAGAGCAATTCGCCAGAGGAATCGAGCTTTGTGAGACAATCCCCTGGTGAGGTTTTCTTGTATCAGGGCAACACCCTCCGCAACTTTCTTCTCTTTTATCAACGTCTGAGCGGTAGCCGCAACATCGGCGATTTTTGCTTCATCTGATTCATCGGAAGATGACGGGGAAATGGTAAACCCGCTTTCCGCTTCGCCGGCGCTCTTCATTGAGATTTCTTTCAGCCACTCCTTGGTATCATCGTCGGCAAAAGGCAATCCGTCGGAAAATGCAAGGTCCTCAATTCCTGAAAGACGATGCACATACATCGCCGTTTCTTCTACAACAGCCTGATGAGCATCGGAATAATTCAGGTGCTCCAATGCCTGAGCAACATAACGGCTCAAATCAAGCCAGAAAAGAAACTGTCCCACCCTGCTTTCTGCTGATTCCAGGAGACTTTTAAATTCGTTTTGCTGATGCAGATTATTCAGAGCGTTCCTGATCTCAGCCATCGGACCGGGAATACGTGTTTTACCATCCTGTGCAGGGGGAAGAACCTTGACCGGGAACCATGCGGCAAACCGAATCAATCGATAGCCGACGGGACTCGACGGATCGTTCATCATGTAGAGCGATGCCGCATGCCGGAGCGCATCAAGGCCGTTGTTCAATATCTTATCGGGGTCCGCATCGGTTACCGCGGCAGATTGTCCCCTTCGAACCGTCTCCGTTTCCACGGGTTTCACCGTGTCGGCTCGACGTTCCTCCTGATCCGCTACGGCAGGTTCTTCCAATGCCCCCTCTTCCGCAACGCCTTCAGCTTGCAGATTCGCAATACTTTCCTGCAACTGCCGGAGAGATGGCGCGTCATCGACATGCTCGGCCAGAAAGTTATCGATAGCAGCAACCGTTTCACTTATTCGTAGAATCCGATCTGCGGTGATCACCCCCCTTCCCGTCGAAAGGGATTTGAGGGCCGATGTTATGCTCTCCTTCCACCACTCAAGAGCATTGAGCCGCCCTCTCATCCTTTTTTTCACAGGAAACATAGTATCCCAGAAATTCTCCAGCAGGTCCCGATAGATCACCAATCCTGCTTCGAGGCCCTCAGCCCCTTGTGTCTGGATCAATCCGATGCCGAGATAACTTGCCGCCAGGAGATCTTTCGATTTCTCCGCGAGGATTGTCGTTCCGAGTTGAACTACCGTATCCCAGTTAATACCGCCTTGCGACGTGGGGGATGTCAGCTTGTCAATCTCGTTTTGCAGGGCCTCATATTCCGGTTCATACCGCGCATCGGCACCGACAGGACTTTCCCCATTTATTGGATTTCTCCCAAGTTCCAATAGTTCCATTATTTCCTCAGATATCACAAAAGGAAGAACAAGCCATTTAAATATCCTATAAAAATATGACTTCTGTCTCGCGACTTCCGTCTTTCCTCTTTTTGTCAATCCCAACAGGTCGCGATAACCGTCGGTGCATTTTTGGGAATCTTTTCCAACAACTTGATCACCGGGTTATTATCGACAAATTCATACGATACCTTGATTTCCTTCACCTTCATCTCCTGAAGAATTCCTTTTGATTGAGGAAAATCGTCGGGGGTGAAGCTTTTACTCCCATATTTGAAATCGGCAAGAAATTGAGGGAATCCATCGTGTCCCGTGTATTTCTTCGTCAGAACCAACCCTTCGAAGTAAATCTGCAGGATCACATCGCCGCATTCATTCGGCGACCAGGTAAAAACCCGGCTTACGGGATGATTGAAATTTTCCAACAGTATCTTTCCAGTTGAGCACTGGAGTTCCAGAGCCACTTCGTAGGGTTCCTTTTGAGCGTCGTCATTGACATCAACGGGAAGCGCACTCACCCGGACCTTGTAATCGGCCTGAACGGATGTACTGACCTGGGCTCCCTGGGTAATAAACGTGAAAAAATCACTTTTAAAAGGAATTCGAGCTCCCCGGGCTTTCTTGGCAAAATATCCATGTTGATTTCGTCCCAAAAACGGAGCGGCTGGACCGTTAACGAATTTCCAGACAACACCGTTTTCACCGAAGAGCAGCACGGAGATTTTCTCCCGGGCAACTCCCTGAATACCCCCGAGGACAATATCTTCCCAGTCATGCTGGAGAGAACAGGCTGTTTCCATGCTGACATAATAAATAAGAAAATTAAGAGGGCCGCTCACAAGCTGCATGGCAATGGCACTATCCCCATGAAACTTCAGATACGTTTTGAATTTCTCAATTTCTCCATAGGCGGAAAAAAAAGGCGACTTGCTTTCGGAAGGTTTCAGACTGTATGGAAAGAACTCCGAAGCCGCCTTATACGCTTGACTCCGGGCTGTTGAAACGGGCAGAAGCCCTTCTAAATGCTCAAGGTAGTTATTGAATGCTTTCGCCCCCTGCATGTGCCGTTCCACCGTTTTCAAGTCTCTCACGGCTTTTGTCTCCGTAATGACTTTCTGTACCAGTTTTTCACCTTCACGGGTCGCCTTTGACAGCATGGTATCACCGTGCCTGACATCCCGTTCCTTTCTGGATTCTTCGATTATTGCCTGTACTTCGATCATTTGTGAAACCCACTGAGGATTGTCGCTGTTATCGGCATAGGGTTTCAACGCAGTACTGCACACCTCAATGAGATCGAAATAGGGATTATGAGGCGTCGTCATCTTTGCAGTCATGGTCTGCCATTCATCCGCTCCGTCGATATTGTGCTGGCCCTCGGAAAATGATGATATGAAATCCTTCCAGGACTGAATATATTTCTTGCGATACCAGGCATAAAATTCATCCTTCTCACTGGCAACATCCCTTAGGCCGCTGAGTGCCTTTTCAACGTAACTAAGACACTCCCCGACACGCTTTTGTCCGGGAACCGTAAAAGCCCGTTTGACCACAACGTCACTGCTATAATTCCTGGAAGCCGCCGGCCCCCAGAAATCGGACAGATTAACATCCTGAATTCTCGGATCACTGTTAACCCAATCCACAATCCAGTACAGCGTTGACTGCTCATTTTCAATAATCCTCACCAAGGCATTCTGAAGTTCCGTCACCTTTGAACCTAACGAAGGAGTAGCCCCCCCCAGTCGAGATAGTAAAAATAAATCTCGCTGAACATGGCGGCAATTTCCGGAAGGATGCCCCGGTTCAGAATCGTAAGAACCCGGGGTAGAATGGTAAATACATATTCGGACTTTTTGAACTTCTGACCCTTCATATGGGCCTGAGCAAGAAGGATCCGGGCCGTCAGGTGATCCACGTAAATCATTACTTCGTTGCCGGGCGTTTCCAATGTTATGTTTCCGAGATTCTTCTCCAGTTTACGGTCCATGGGGATTAAAAAGCTGTCGTGTACCATTGTGAGATATTTCTTTTTCAGCAGCCTTTCCACCTCAATGCTTTTCGTGAGGCCGAATCGCGGTATCCACCAGTTCCTGTTTGCCTGTTCAAAATCCAGAAGTTCGTTTTTGAATTTCTCCATAATAAGAAGATCTTCCGTCATATTTCCTGTTAAAGAGGGAGGTTCGGCAAAATCGTCGGTAAACCCCTTGAGAACGCTTATATTTTGCACAAACGAAAAACTGACAAGCCCGCAGAAGGCCAACCAGAGGGTAACCCACGACAAAAGACCGAGGTTCTTGGTCAGGCGACGCCATTTAATGAATTCAAGGATCGGGGTAAACAGGTTCCTGTCACCGGGCAGTATGCGCTTAAAAAAATCGTGAAGAAAATAGCCTTTATTTCCCGTCATCACTGTCGTCCCCGTGCTTTTCCATGAGAATCGTTTGATACAGCGGAGGATGAGGACTCCCTTCCTGATGTCCGCTACTGAAGAAAATACCCCGCAACAGCGGCGTTTCCTGGTAGGTACTTTCCTGAAAAGCGCCATCAACGTATGCCCGAAGGCCGGGTTCCAGACGTTCATACTCATTCGGGAAAATGAGCACACCGGGGTCAACGGTTTCTTTGGAACTGATCAATTCGAGACGAATATCCTTGAGTCGCTCAGAAACGACTTCCAGGGTTTCACCGAGAAACTCTGAACAGTCATTGGTAAGCCTCTCATTGAGGTGTCCCATTGCCTGATTCAATACGCCTTGGGGCAGCAGGGAACTGAACTGGGTCATCCCCCATATGAGATCCGCTTTGCTGATCATGAGATATACGGGAAAACGGGCGCCGAGAATTCGCATCAGCGCATCTATACGCTTTCTTACACTCTGTCCTTCTTCAAGCAGGTCCTCCCGGTCACTCCTCAGAATTTTATCCGCGGCGACAACGACAATGAGACCATTGATCGGTTCTCTTCGCCGGTACCTGGCTAAAAGGGTGAGGAACTTTTCCCATTCTTCACTGTCCGGGCCCTCGTCAATCGGAATCGTATAGCGGCCTGCCGTATCAAGAATAATCGCTTCTTCGAAAAACCACCAGTCGCAGTTTTTTGTCGATGTTATCCCCGGTGTTTTGGCGATCTCAGTAAGCGGTGACGTCAGCCGGGAACCCTTGATCGCCGTGGTCTTTCCGGCTCCCGATTCTCCAATCACGAGATACCACGGAAGCACGTAAAGAGGATTGCCTTTCTTCCTGAGATATGATCCCCTCAGCAGGGTAATGGATTCCTGCCAGCGCGCCTGCAGATCCTTGAGCTGCTGACGCTCATGAATGGGCGCGCCGGCTATTACCGAGTTATCCTGATCGATGATCTGCCTGACAAAGTGTTTCTCACGCCGTCTGAACAAATACTTTCTCAGAAAAATAATTCCGATCCACAGCCCGGATATACCGACTAATATGACGATCCCGACCCACCAAGGCCAGTGTTGTTTCATGACCACCCAGAAGACACCGGCTGCAAGAAGACCTGTCACGAAAAAATACAGCAGAAGTTTTAAAATCGTATGAGCAACACCCTTCATCATTACCTCTGTCTCTGCAGGTTCTTTTTTATGGATGCATGGAAATGGTGAATATCACACCATCACAACACTTTTCTCCCTAGCCGAAGAAGTCGGCTACAATCCTTTTCAATATATCGTTATAGACGATGAACAATATGACAAACAGCGCGGGAGGCCAGATAAGAAATATAACGGTAAAGGCTGACAGCACCCCTGCCCTTCGATGTCCGGACCCGCCGATTTCCTGCAATGTTTTATATGCCCCGGGGAAAAGGGTCGCCGCATCGTCGTTTTTCGCATCAAATAGTCTTTCCTCGCGGATGCATTTCAAATTTTTATCTTGTATGTTTCCCAGAATCGGTTCGTCCTCTCTTCTGAAATATCGCCCTTTGAATCCAAGGGCCAGACAATAGGCATAGACTTCACGGACGTCTCTCACTCCCGGTCCGAGCTGATTCAGACGTTCAAAAAATTCTTCTCCCCCATTAGTCGATTTATAGTAAATGCGCTGTAACTGATTGTTAAGCCACTCTGAACGACCCTCCCACGAAGAACACAAAATCATTTCATCAACCCAGGTGCACACGGCAAATCGTGCGTTATCCCACGCTTCACTGCTGAATTTCCCCTTTTTCATTGCATCTTCAGCACGATTAAAGAGAACCGCGTACTCATGAGCCATTTCGGATGCCTCGGCCCGGTCATCCACCGCCGTTTTCAAAAAAATGGATGTATACGTGATGATTTCAATAAAACAATCGATTAAACGCATAGTCTTCCCTTCAACACAGGATATACGTTCCCCCAGCTTGCTTTTATTGTAGATAAGAGTTGAAACCCGTAACGCGAATTGCCGGCATCACGTTCCACGCAGAATGACGATTTCCGCCATGGCGTCTTCCGGTGCGGTATCCCAGTAGAGTGAAATATTTTGTGACCGCTGTACATCGTTCCACTGCGTGGCGTAATGATCGATTTTAAAGTAAAAAGAATCCGATCGTCGCGGCACTCCCGGAGGCGGAACGTGACTTTCCTCCAGCGGTATCCCATGAAGAGCCCGTGAAATGAGCGTACCGATATGTTCGTGACTGCTCAGTTTGGCAATGGTCAGAATTGTTTCAGGCACATCCTCGGGATCAACATTCGTTCGTACTATAAGATAAAAGGTATTGCGGCTGTCAAACGCACTCGCCGGTATATCACCGTTAAAATACGCTCCATCACGTTTGAGACGAATGATATGCTCCGGACCGATAATCAATCTATTCAGAAGATTTCCTATCAGATTATGGGCAGTGGAAAAACACGACCATAACTCCTGATGATCATATGGAGGCAACACTCTCGTTCCGTCGTACAATTCCCCCGTTGCACCAATCTGATCTGAAAAGGTACTGAGTTCCCCGATCAGTTGCCTGAGGACGCCGTAATATGCCCAAGGGTGAATCGACGATGTTTCCGTCAGATGGAAAAGGGCGGGAACAAAGCGGTTCAAAGACCGTAAGGCCAGAAGATATATCATATACCCCGGTTCAAACTCTGTTGCCTGAATTTCTCTCGGACTTTTGTACTCTTCGAGTTGACGGCACCGGGCGGTTACTTGATCCCTGATATCCTTCAGCATTCTCGTCAATTCATCAGATCCCGACACTGTCACGACCGGCGGAATAAAATTTCGGGATATCTTTATATCCATACCGTCCCGTTCCAACTGCGCCAGTGGAATCAAATGATAATTATTCAGTTTATCAAGCTCATTCTCCCAGAATATCTTCAAGACATAATGGAGACGCTTCACCTGGGCCGCCGGTCCCGTCTTATACATATCGGCCATTTCTTCCGAATGTTCAGTCGCAGCAAACCGCGTGATGACATCGGACACATCTTCCAGCCGACTGACAACCGTAACATTCTGCGTTTCCCGAGCAAACTTGCGCAACCCGAGAAAGACGGTAAACGGACGTTCCCCTTCCACCCATGCATCATCGAAAGAACGGGGCTGTATCGCAGCATTAGCGGAAAGAGCCACGGCAGTCCCATCCTGAAAAAGAAACTCCCCCTTGATCAATTCAAATGCGCGGTTTCCCAAGGCTGCTACGTTGACTTCCATATCGACAACTCCCCAGAAATAGGGATGCTGATATTCGAGAAGAGGAGACAGCAACGACTGAAAGTACAGATCCATATACTGGAAATGTTGCGGCTGCAGGAACAGACCCTGGTGCCAGAATAGCGGTTTCTTCAATATCATTACTTAGGGCTTGCTGAAAAAGTCATAATCCACACATTCATCATCAGGCAAGGCATGATACCGTTTATATTACACACCAAGCGCCATACTCCTGATTAGGCATAAATGCTGCCTGATGA
>DSDU01000072.1 GCA_011056835.1 Deltaproteobacteria bacterium | reverse complement strand
TATCTCATCATCAGGCAGCATTTATGCCTGATCAGGAGTATGGCGCTTGGTGTGTAATATAAACGGTATCATGCCTTGCCTGATGATGAATGTGTGGATTATGACTTTTTCAGCAAGCCCTAAATAGTCGTTTTCTGAATGTCCAGCCTCTTGACTTTTCTGTATTACGTAGTAACATTCGTATTACAAAATAATACATGGTATGTAACTGTATTATTTTTTGGACGGTTTTAAGACCCTGTCGGGGGGATAAAATAGAGACGTAATGGTCATAGGACGACTTATCATACAGACGAAAGAAAAGGGGCGGTTGTGACATGAAGAAAAAACCAGAAGTCATTACGTTCAAGGTGGATGAATCGCTGCATGCGATTATCAAGGATATTCCCAATCGTTCCGAATTCATCCGGTCGGCGATCATCAACGCTCTCGGAAGCATTTGTCCGCTCTGCAACGGGACGGGGATGTTGAATCCCGAACAGAAGCGGCACTGGGATAATTTTACGACGGATCACTCGGTTCAAACGTGTGATGAATGTCAGGAACGCATATTGGTGTGTTCAAAATAGGTATCAGGGGGTGCATGGTATGAAAACCGGATTGAAAGGTTTGACGATGCTGCTTTCCTTTCTGCTCTGGTGCAGTGTCTTGTCGGCAGCAAAAGCGGACTCCAATACCGTGAATGTATTTGTCAGCATTTTACCCCAGGCATACTTTGTTGAACGGATCGGTGGTTCCCATGTCGATGTCGATGTGCTGGTAGAACCGGGCCATTCGCCTGCCACATATGAACCGACGCCGAAACAAATGGCCAAACTCGAAAAATCGCAGGTGTATTTTCGAATCGGAACTCCTTTTGAAAAGGGCTTCATTGGTAAGATATCGGGAATTTTGAAGAATGTAAAGATCGTTGACACCCGCCGGGATGTTCCGTTCCGGTACTTTGAAGCATCTTTGGGAAAGGACAACCCGGACCCCCATATCTGGCTGGATCCCAAACTCGTGAAGATTCAGGCTGATACCATTTATGCGGCCCTCAGGGAAATAGATCCCGTCCATGAAGAAACATATAAGAAAAATGTGCGGGCCTTCAAGGATGATCTCGATGCCGTTGACGCGAAGATTGCGGAAATACTTGCCCCTGTCCATGGAGAGACGATTTACGTCTTTCATCCCGCGTTTGGTTATTTCTGCGATGCTTATGGGCTCAGGCAGGTTGCCGTCGAGGTCGACGGCAAAGAACCGAGTCCGAAGCAGCTTTCCCATCTGATCGGTCAGGCAAAGAAGGATGGCGTAAAGGTGATTTTTGTTCAACCTGAATTTTCAACGAAAAATGCCGGGGTGATCGCACAGGCAATCGGCGGGGCCGTTGTTCCCATGGATCCGCTTGCCCGTGATTACCTGAATAACCTTGATATAATGGCGAATCGGATTCAAGAAGCGCTATCCCATTCGAAACGACCCGGAAATGACCTCAAAAAATAAGGGTATCGGAAGAAAATAAATGCGTCCTTTTTGATAAGGTTAACAAAACCGTTTTACGCCATTTTCGTCATTACGGCGGCGCAACGTCACACAGGCTGTGAGTTATGGAAACTCCTGTTATTGAATTTGAAAACGTAACCTTTTCCTATGATGGCCTTCCTGTTTTAAGGGACGTGAGTCTCATGGTAGAAGATCGTGATTTTCTAGCCGTTGTCGGCCCCAATGCGGGGGGGAAAACAACGATTCTCAAGCTTATGCTGGGACTGCTCAAACCTCGGAGCGGAACGGTTCGCGTCCTTGGGAATTCTCCCGAAAGTGCTCGAAAGCACATCGGCTACATGCCTCAGTACACGTCTCTCGATATGATGTTTCCCGTTAATGTCCTCGATGTCGTGCTGATGGGGCGTCTTGGTGAAAACAAACTAGGATTTTTTCGAAAACGAGACAGGGACATTGCCCGGGACTCTCTTCAAATGGTGGAAATGAGCGGTTTTGACGACCGGCCGTTTTCGGATCTTTCGGGAGGCCAGCGGCAGCGCGTGCTGATCGCCAGGGCTCTTGCATCGAATCCTGAAATCCTTCTTCTTGATGAACCGACCTCAAACATTGATGTTGCCGTTGAAACCGGTTTATTTGAGATTTTACACGAGCTGAATCAATCAAAGACCATTGTTCTGGTTACGCACGACCTTGGGTTTGTTTCATCCTTTGTAAAGCATGTCGCCTGCGTGAATCGTCGCGTTATTGTCCATCCGACCAGTGAAATCACCGGTGAACTGATTAACGATATATATGGAACCGATGTCCATATGGTGCGCCATGATCATTCGGTTCATGGAAAGGGCCCCTGTGTCTGAGTTTTTTATCGATTTACAGCAGCATACATTTCTGCAGTACGCCCTCCTGACGGGTTTTCTGGCAAGTATCGCCTGCGGAGTCATCGGGAGTTATGTCGTGACCAGAAGGATCACCTATATTGCCGGGGGCATCGCCCACAGCGTCCTGGCAGGTTTAGGGGCGGCGCGATACTGCCAGGTCGTTTTTCACTGGGGATGGTTCCATCCTTTATATGGGGCTGTCATGGCGGCGCTCGTATCGGCACTCATTATCGGGCTGGTCAGCATCTATGCACGGGAACGGGAAGATACGGTCATCGGCGCCGTTTGGGCAATCGGCATGGCAATCGGCATTCTGTTTATCTATAAGACGCCGGGATATAATGAAAATCTGATGAGTTACCTTTTCGGAAATATCCTGATGGTATCGGCGGACGATCTCTGGCTGATCGCCGGGCTTGACTCACTGATAATCGTGATCGGCGTTCTGTTTTACAATCAATTGCTGGCCGTCTGTTTTGATGAAGAATTTGCCCGATTACGGGGTATCCGGGTGGAATTTTACTATCTGCTGCTTCTGTGCCTCACGGCGTTGACGGTGGTCCTGCTGGTATCCGTGGTGGGGATTGTGTTGGTTATTGCCTTGATGACGCTTCCCGTTGCCGTTGCCGGTGTTTTTGCGAAACGACTCTGGCAAATGATGGTGTTCTCAGCCGTGTTCACCGTCATGTTTACAACAGCGGGGCTTGCATTCAGCTACGGCCCCGATATTCCCGCCGGCGCAACGACCATCGTTATCGCCGGCATGGCATATCTTCTTACCTTCATTGTGCACCGCATCATTACAAAGAGTCGATCTTGAGAAATTCCATCAGGCGGCGTTCCAGTGTCCCCGCCGATTCTTATTTCAGCATTCCTCCGAACCCGCCAGCAATGGCATTGAAGAAGGCCGATCTAAGGGGCTTCACCGCCATGATCGCCTTGTATGTCGGTGTCCTTTCCAGGACGCCGACGATTCGTCCCAATGCGCGGTGGCTGAGCCGTCTCGGGTCTTCGAAGAGCAGATCCGCCAATTTGCCCCTCTCGATCGCCATTGCCACAAGGCGATCGAAGGTCGACTCGGGGGTAAAGACTCTCTGCTCCCGGGGCGTCATGGTTATCGCACCATATTTGCAGGATGAATAACACACGCCGCAGCCGAGACAGAGAGAACCGTCCCGCTGTGCCCATTTGTTCTTCTTCCTGCCCTCACCCTCCTGGCGGAGCTCGATGATTTCAAGGGGGCATGCCTTTACACACTTACCGCATCCGGTGCACCGTGCCGTATCAATCTCCATGATCCAGTTCGATGTGACAATGGCGGTACGCATGTCGAATAATTTGATTGCTTCGATCATGCCGCAGCAGCAGCCACAGCAGTTGCAGATATATCCGACATGACGCTGTACATTGTCTCCCGTCTGAGCCAGACCGGCTTCCTTCGCCGTTTCAAGAATTTCCATTGCTTCTCCCATCGTGATCAACCGGGCAAGGCCGCTTCTGATGAGAGTCTCTGCGGAGAAGTTGAGGGAAAGGCAGACTTCCTGGGGCTTGTCGCACGCCGTGCCGAGATGTTGTGCCTTGTGGCGGCAGGCGCAGAGCGAGACTCCCGCCGTGGTGGATGTTTGAATGATATAACTTGCCTTTTCCCAGTCGAGGATTTCCGTATGATCGTTTTCGGGCAGTGCTTCCTCGCGGACGAGGGAGCGGCCGAGCTGAGTATCACCCTGGAACACGGCGCGGGCGAACCGGTCATCGGCGGTCATATAGTGGTCAAAGAGGCGGGCCAGTTCTGCCATGGGGAGATCATCGCGGGTGCGCATGAAAGTGAATTCGAAAAATCCGATGACAACCGGCGAAAGTGAGTAATACTGTTTGTTCTTAAAGAATATGTCAATGACCAGTCCCCGGGATGCCATGTCGGTCATCTTATCGCTCAGTTCCTCCCGGGAGATATTGAGCTTGCGGGAAAGTCCGTTCAGGGAAATCGGTTTGATAGGAATATTCTGCGCGAGCAGTGCTTCATCGGCTGAAAAAAGCAACTTGAGAATCTTGATGAATGCTTCAGACTCGGGAGCCCCGGTAATATGTCTGTCCAATCGACGCTGCAGGAGTCGATATTCTCGGTCAGGATTTATGATATGTCCCATCGGGTGCCCCCCTCTCCCTTGACGAGTCATACAATGTGTGACATAAAAATTCACTATTAAAATGAGGGGATCCCGATCGGAATGTTCCGTTATCGGAGAAAGACCGATCCGGGGTTGCTCCTTCTTCTGAAAAGAGATGCCGGAGAAGTCTTAAATCAAATTCAGCATCGCACCGATTGATATAGGGTGCCGGTTCCCGTAGAATACCTATGCTTGAAAAATACTATTATCTTTATCCTTGCAAAATGGGGCCGGTGGGGAATCTGGGCAGCGAGCATAACCTTATATCAAATCAGCCAAAGGAGAAAGCCCATGAAACGAGAGATTCCCACAGAGATAAAACGTGCCGTCAGATTACTGCAGACATCGGCGACCTCTGATGATCATCTGGAACGGACGAGACGGTATGAGGACGGGATCAGAGTCTTGAAGTCCTGTCTGGCAGGAGTTCCCGGACCAACGGAACAGGAACTCATCAAGGATCTTGAAACAGACTATACGGGAAAACTTCTTGAAAAGGTCCCGATTCCGGTCTATGGAAACCGAGAAGAGGTGATCACAATCTGGTGCAGCTACCTTGATCTGTTCATCAACCACTATGACGAAATTACCGATAACATGAGGAAAAAACCGAACATCAGGAACAAGGTCAATGAATTCTTTCTCATGGTTGATGAGGAACCTGAAATCCTTGATCGACTGATGCAACGCTGTAGCAGGGCAAGCTGAGCGGAACCGAGGTCTTCCCGGCAGACGACAGTGACTTCATTTTTCGGATCTCTCCGACGTTGTCATGTTTTCGTGCAGTTCAGATATTCAGAGCGTTATTAAAAACCACGTTGTTTCCGAGAAGATTCCATTCGTTGACTTATCCGCTGCGAGCAGGTCACTCAATTATGGCGCAGATGCCACATGGATCATATCTATAAAGCACTTTCCGGTTTTCCAACAAGTGATACAGGGCTGACACAACCAAAGGTCTATCCGTATAGCCGATCGGTATGCTTCGATTGACAACCCATCGTAACCCAAAAACTCAAAAAAATAGATACTCGGTAATAAAAATGGCAGAACGCTGCCATAAAATGTGGTAAAGGTGATGGCAACCGGCCGAATGTTTTCCTGGTGTTGTCAGGAAGATACTTGATGTAATCGGTCGGGAAACAGTAATGGATTATACGGGTTGCAATATGCACAGTGAAGAGGAAATCCGGCGGCTTTCTGACGCCGGCATCCAGTGCCGATAATATGGAAAGACGAAAACGGGACAAGGGAAAAGATAACCCGACCAATGCGTCCAAAACTCCACCCTCCGCCAGCCGTCTCCGGTCCCGACAAAATCATATTGCGCGGATAATAAAAAAAGCGAGCGACCGCTCGTTCCAGTGTAACTGAGAGTGTTAGAAAGGAACAAGATCCATGGACCAAACCAATTCATCTCGCCCCTCCGATTTTATCAGAGATATCATAGACGACGATTTCAAAACCAACAAGCATCAAGGCCGTGTGGCCGTAAGATTTCCGCCGGAACCGAATGGATATCTTCATATCGGTCATGCCAAGTCCGTCTGCCTAAATTTCGGCATTGCAGCCCAGTACGGGGGAACCTGTAATCTGCGCATGGATGATACCGATCCCAGCGGCGAAAGCATGGAATATGTGGAATCGATCATCCGGGACATACAATGGCTCGGGTTCGACTGGGGTGATCGCTTATTCTTTGCTTCCGATTATTACGAGCGGCTGTATGAGTACGCCGTGCAGATGATCAAAGAGGGCAAGGCCTTCGTCTGCGACCTCGATGTGGATGAAATGCGGGAACACAGGGGTTCCTTTACCGAGCCTGGTCGGGAAAGCCCCTATCGCAACCGGCCGGTTGAAGAAAACCTCGACCTCTTCGAAAGAATGCGTGCCGGGGAATTTGAAGAGGGAACTCACACGCTTCGGGCCAAAATCGACATGGCATCGCCCAATATCACCATGCGCGACCCCATCATGTACCGGATTAAAAAAGAAGCCCATTATCGAACGGGGAATAAATGGTGCATCTATCCCATGTACGACTTTACCCATTGTCTCTCCGATTCCCTGGAGCGGATCACTCATTCCATCTGTACCCTCGAATTTGAAAACAACCGACCCCTCTATGACTGGTTTCTGGAAGCGGTAAACGCCGACTATCGTCCTCAGCAGATCGAATTTGCCCGCCTCAACCTTACTTACACCATAATGAGCAAACGATTGCTTATAGAACTGGTGAGCAAAGGGATTGTCAAAGGATGGAACGATCCGTTGATGCCGACTATTACGGGGATGCGGCGGCGGGGGTACACGCCGGCCGCAATCCGGGACTTCTGCGACCGTATCGGCGTGGCCAAGAATGACAGTATGATCGATATGGCATTACTGGAAAACTGCGTTCGGGACGATCTGAATCAAACGACGCCCCGCGTCATGGCCGTGCTCCGTCCGCTCAAAGTTATCATCGACAACTACCCGGACGACCAGGTTGAAGAATTCGACTGCCCCTTCCATCCCCAGAATCCCGACATGGGCTCCCGGAAAGTTCCCTTTTCGAAAGTCCTGTATATCGAACGGGATGATTTCATGGAAGACCCGCCGAAGAAGTTTTTCCGAATGGCGATCGGTCGAGAAGTACGGCTCCGATACGGATACTTTGTAACCTGTGTGGATGTCGTAAAGGACCGCGATACGGGAGAAGTGGTCGAACTGCACTGCACTTATGATCCGGAAACGAGAAGTGGATTTGCTCCCGACGGACGGAAGGTAAAGGCAACCATCCACTGGGTGTCGGCGGCGCATTCCATCCCGGCGGAAGTACGTCTCTATGACCGGTTGTTTCAGGTGGCCGATCCTCTGGAGGATGATTTCGACTATATGAAACATCTCAATCCGAATTCGCTGGAGGTTCTCACGTCATGCAGGGTGGACCCCAGCCTGGCAAATGCCGAACCGGAAAGCCGGTACCAGTTCGAAAGGCTTGGTTATTTCTGTGTCGATTCTGTTGATTCTTCAGCTGCGAATCTCGTTTTCAACCGAACCGTAACATTGCGGGATTCATGGGTGAAAATTGCCCGTAAAGGGGAAAAATAGACTACGGCATTTTTTATCGGGCAACGCCGCCGCAATGTTTGTCACCATGAGGCGGTGTTGCCCTGATATATCATTGTGTGCCTGTAATCTCAGGGGGAAGTTCTACTTTTTCCGGCCAGTCCGCAGGATATCGCTGACCGGGCTCTTCGCCCCGCTTTGCCTTTCTCTCTGCCAAACCTTTTCGCTTGAACTCGTCCCGGGGCTTTTTAGGTATCCTACCGTTAAGGATCGACTCTGATCTGAGGCGGCGGCCGATCGTTTTCTCCCACATTCTTCCCAATCGAAGCACCCTGTCGACATCAATTCCCGTCTCTATACCCATTTCATCCATCATTACCAGCATGTCTTCGAGGCTTCCAAGCCCGACAATATTGGGGTCCTGGTAATAATATTCTCCTGTTCCCCGTACCGGTACCCGGTCGATGAAGTTTGTCGGTTGCCCTCCGATGCCGCCCAGGACACCTTCGTGAATATCGACTCCTGCATGAAGTGCCGCCAGGACATTAGCCGGTCCCCATCCTCTCGTAACGTGAAAATGAGCTACATGGAGATCCGTATTTGGTAGTTCGTCGAGCATCATGGAATAATACCGATAGACCTGATTCGGTGGGGCAGAGCCGTCATGGTCGGCATGTTCGATATCATCCGCACCGATGGCGAGCCAGCGTTTTGTAAATTCAAGGGCATCTTCAAATCGTGTCGGACCTGAAATCGGACTCCCCCATATGGTACTTACCGTTCCGAAAACCTTAACATTTACCTCATGACATTTGTCGATACAGCGCTTTGCCTCTTCCCAGTACTCCGGCAGGGTTGTGCCGGCATTGGCAAAGTGGTGTTCTTCGTCTGTGGAAACCATCATGCCGATGCGATTCGGCCCCCAGCCCTCCTTCCTGGCAGCGACTGCTCTATCAACGCCGCTTTCTCGTATGGCCACAGCCGTAATTTCAATGTCATCGAAGTTTATTCCAGCCTGGGACAGGCGCCTGCTGTCCCGAACGCGTTTGAGCAGTTCCTCGGCGTCCCTGAACTGAGGCATGAATGCCGGATTTCCCAGATTGGTAATTTCCAATCTTTTGAAACCTGCAAGTATGGATTCTTCCACGTAGTAAACCTTCGCATCGGTCGGAATGAAGTGTTCTTCATGCTGCAGGCCTTCGCGGATAGACACGTCCGCCAACCGTACTTTCTTCGGAAAACTTAGTTCATATTTATTGCTCATAGATTGCTCCTCGATATTTCTTGATCGTTTTTTCTCTCAAGCAAAAGTGGTAACGCCGGATCATTATCACGTTAAGAGCTGCGGAGTTCAACTCGACCTCTGTCTTAAAATTTGAAATTTCCAAAATGTGATTCCGGAATGGGCTTTAAAAGGGTAACTTCGAATGCCGTCGACAGGTAATCGCGCGTCTCCTTTAAAGGAAGCGTACCATCCTGAAACAGCCGTGCTTCCATATAGAACGGGTGTCCTTCTTCTTCATATTTGTCGATCATTTTTTGCTTATACGCCGCGACTTCCGCTTCATCCATTTCTTCGCCCCGTTTCTTTGCGTTAATTCGTGCCAGTGTGGTCAAAATGTTTCCCGCCGTCTGTCCCGACAACACGGTTGTCCTGGCACGCATGTTTGAAAAGATGAAATTCGGATCGAAGGTTCTTCCACACATTCCAAAATTGGCGGCACCATGATCCGGCCCGATTACCCATTGAATCCTTGGTACATCGGCGCATGCGGCGACTCTTACCATGCCGGAGCCATACTTGCCGATTCCGCCGTATTCTTCCTGCGTTCCAACCATATATCCGGGAGAATTCTGTATGTAGAGAATGGGAATTTTCTCGGTGCAGCATCTGATGACCCATTCGATGGCCTTCCTCGCGGCATCAATATAGATGACGCCGTTATTGTTGGCCGCCACAACGCCCACGGGAATTCCCCGGAGAAACATCTTGCCGCACACAATGTTATCGCCCCGGCCGGGGCTGTAATTGTGCTTGTACTCGCTGAAATAACTGTCATCGGCTATGCAGTTGATGACTTCCCGAACGTTTACCCCTCGGTATGTATCCTTCGGCAGGATTTCATAGAGCCGCGTTTCAGAGACTCTCGGTTCCTTGAAATCACGTCGTTCGATATAGAGCTTCTGTTTTGGATCATGAGATAAAAGCTCCCTCAATCTTTCTATTCCTTCATCTTGCGATGTAACAAAATGATCCGCACCGCCGGATATCCCAGTGTGAACTCTGGCACCTCCCAGTGTTTCCATGTCAACCACTTCTCCGATAGCCGATTTCACCATGGGTGGACCCGCGAGGAATGAATAGGACATCTTATCGATCATGACGGACTCACAGGCAAGATAGACAATATAAGCTCCACCGGCGGTATTACCCCCGGTGCTGAGTGTATACTGTTTGAGCCCTTTGGCGGACATTCTGCACATGTTATAGAAAAAATGTCCGAATTGATTCCTCCCGGGAAAAATCCTGTCCTGCATGGGCAGAAAGCCCCCCGCCGAATCGGCGATATAGACACAAGGGATTC
Source organism: Deltaproteobacteria bacterium (assembly GCA_011056835.1). Classification (GTDB taxonomy): domain Bacteria; phylum Desulfobacterota; class Syntrophia; order Syntrophales; family UBA6807; genus DSDU01. Next base: position 132 of record DSDU01000072.1, on the reverse strand, counting down.
CGCACGTATCGGCAATTTCCTGGGCACGAAGGTGTTTTTTACAATTAATGGGATAGTATGCCCCCGCCTTTACCCGGCTGTCATTGGCAATGACCATTACCCAGTTCCCATGAACCTTGCCGAGGCCGGTGG
>DSDU01000209.1 GCA_011056835.1 Deltaproteobacteria bacterium | reverse complement strand
GTCCATCCACGTGCACGGTTTTTGGCCCCCGGTGTTCATTTTCCGGGCACCAATTGACCCGTAATATACACGTAACTAATTACTATATCAATGTGTTTTACTTTTTCAGGAGGCTCTAATTACTATTTTAGTTTTTCTTCGTGCTTACTTTCATCGACAGTTTCGCAATTCTAATGCCATAAATCTAACACCTTGAATACACTGAACAATCATCAGTTATTGATTCTGACGCCCCGTTTGTATTTGTAAAGTATTCCGACAGTTTTTCATCAAAAGAGGGGAATATGCGCGCCAACTCACCGCCAAAGTATTGTATTTATTGACGGAAGAAGTAATTTAGAAAGCAAGCCGAAAACCGTCGGAATATTTTACACTTTTACGTTTGTATCGATCGAACAGGAACATTACACTCTTTGCTCAAAAAAATTTAAGTTTCCATGAAATTTAAATGCATTTCACGGGGACGGCACCTCCCGCATGGCGATTCGAGTACGCCACAACCGGCAACCGGACTGAGGTTGCCGGCACATCCCGCGACCGTATCCGTTTACACATCCTTTTATTCTCTGTGCTCTCTGTGTTCTCTGCGGTAAGCTTCTTTCCGTCGTCCCATGTATGACCATGCATAATCAACCGGTCTTTTCCGGCTGTGTCATCTTTTCCCTTGATAATTCAATTCATTTATTCTAAAAATTCGTATCGTTTCAATCATTCCCTCCCGACGGGTCCCTGACGGGGCCCGGGAGATAACAGGCTGTTTCACAAACGAAAATTCATTGGAGCGGTCTTCATGAAGCTTTTTGACAATAAATCGTGACGAAGCGGAAGATAAGCAATTCCAGCTGGCTGAACCCGAAGGGTGAGTTTTGGAATTGCCTGCAGCGAGCTGTGGATTTATCAAAAAGCGGAATAGACCCAGTGAAAATGAATTTGAGCAACGCCCTGATACCATCCGGAGATTATTTTTTGCATGATAACGTTTAAAAATGTTCACAAGTGGTTCGGTGATCTACATGTCCTGAATGATGTTACCTTCCATATCGACCCCGGCGAAGTGGTCGTTATCTGCGGCCCCAGCGGTTCCGGCAAAAGCACCCTCATACGCTGCATCAACAAGCTCGAACCGATTCAGAAGGGCGAAATTATCGTCGACGACATGCCGATTCATAACGACAAAATCAATCTCCGCCGCCTCCGGGAGGAAATCGGATTCGTCTTCCAGCAGTTTAATCTCTACCCCCACATGACGGCGCTCGAAAATATCACCCTCGCTCCGATCAACGTGCGAAAGCAGAGAAAGGAAGATGCGGAGGAAGCGGCTCGAAAACTGCTCGAAAAGGTGGGAATCTCGGAGAAGGCCCTTTCGTACCCGCAGCAGCTTTCAGGGGGGCAGCAGCAGCGGGTCGCCATCGCCCGGGGACTGGCCATGCGCCCCAAGATCATGTTGTTTGATGAACCCACATCGGCCCTCGATCCGGAAATGATCAACGAGGTTCTCGATGTCATGAAAAATCTCGCCCGGGAGGGGATGACCATGATCGTGGTAACCCATGAGATGGGGTTTGCCCGGGAGGTGGCCAATCGGGTTGTTTTCATGGATGAAGGCCGGCTGATTGAGAGCGCGGCCCCGGCAACGTTTTTCTCACACCCGAAACATGAACGAACGAAACTCTTTTTAAGCAAAATATTGTCGCACTGACGATAGATGGGATCAGGGCCATAGGCCAACGGCTGAAGGCAAAAAAAACACCGGCATCTGTGGAATAACCCGCAGTTGTCATGAATAAAGACGTTAAAGGAGGAATGACTATGAGGAAGCACGGTTGGATTGCAGTGGCGGCGTTAGTGGCGTTTTCTCTCATATTCGCGGCGGGCACGCCATGTCTCGCCCAGAATATTTACGACAGGGTGGAGAAGGCCGGGGTGGTCAGAGCCGGTCTGATGTACAACAGCATTCCGGCGGCGTATTTCAATGAAAACAATGAATGGGTCGGATTCGACGTGGACATCGCCGAGGAAGTGATCAAGAGAATCGGCGGGTATATGGGCAAGACGCTCAAGGTTGAGCGTGTCAAGGTCAACAACAAGACCCGCATTTCCTTCCTCACCTCGGGCAGAATCGACATGAGCACCGCCAACATGACCCACAAGCGGGAACGAGACCGCACGATCGACTTCTCGATCACCTATTTCTTTGACGGGCAGAAGATTCTTGCGAAAAAAGGAAGGTTCGCAAAACTCGAAGACTTTGTGGGCAAGAAGATTGCGTCCATGCAGGGAACGACCAGTGAAAAGAACGCCGTCAACCTCCTGAAGAAGCTGGGAGACCCCGATGCGGAAAAGAATGTCATCAGCTTCCAGGATGAACCGTCCTGTTTCCTCGCGTTGAAACAGGGAAAGGTGGCGGGCTGGTCGACCGACAGCACCATCCTCATCGGTTTTGCCGCGAAAGAACCGGGAGAGTATGAACTGGTGGGCGATTTCTTCAGTGACGAGCCGTATGGTATCGGAGTGCCGGAAAATCAGAGCGACTGGCGTGACGCCATCAACTTTGCGCTCCAGGATATGTGGGTGGACGGAACATACATGACGATATACAACAAATGGTATGGTCCCGATACGCCCTATTATTTCCCCATGACGGAAAAGATTGAAACCTGGCCGTAACCAGATCATTGTATCCTTCGGCATGCATTCTGCGGCCCCGAACCGCCCGGGGCCGCAGACTTTTTCATGTGGGCAAATGATTCAAGGGATGGAGCGGTTCGGCAGGGACAATGAAATTTTCTCGTGTGACACAGCAGATCGGGGTAACAGCGGGCATTGCATTCGTCCTCTCCATGATCTTTTTGACCGCCGATTTCGGCTACGATTTTCATTGGGCGGTTCTTTACGAAGTCAATCCCACCTATAAGGAAGTTTTCGGAATCTGGCTTCTCAAGGGACTCGTCCTTACCATCAAAATTTCACTCATCAGCACCGTCATCGCCCTTATTCTCGGCACGGTCTTCGGCATCGCCCGCCTTTCCCGGTTCAGGCCGGTTTATTATTTTGCCACGGCATACGTGGAATTTTTCAGGAACACGCCCCTGCTCGTCCAGCTTTTCTTCTGGTACTTCGCCTTCCCCCTGGGCCTGCCCGAAGGGATTTCCACATTTCTTAACGAACACAATTTCGAATTCTGGGCAGCCACCCTGGGACTGAGCATTTACACGGGCGCCTTCGTGGCGGAAATCGTCCGCGCCGGAATCCAGGCAATCCCCCACGGTCACCTTGAGGCCTCATTTTCATCGGGGTTATCCGCCTTTCAAATCCTTCGCTTCGTTATTCTCCCTCAGGCGTTTCGTGTTATTATTCCACCCCTGGGAAGTGAATTCCTCAACAACATGAAAAATTCGTCACTTGCCATGACCATCGGCGTGGCCGAACTCTGCTGGCAGTCGCAGCAGATCGAATCATTCACCTTCAGGGGATTTGAAGCGACATCGGCGGCATCCCTCATCTATCTCGGCCTGTCCATCACCATCTCGGCGATCATGAACAGCATCAATCATCACCTCCAGGTGGGCCGGGACAAAGAGCTTTCCCTGTTCGATAAACTGCTGGCATTTCTTTTCAGACCGTTCTCCCTGGCGGGCGAGGTTCTGATCCGGGGATGGTCATGGGTTGCAGTGACATTCGGTCGCGGCAGGGCCGACAAGATTCATGACGAGTCGCTTTATTTGTCAGCGTGGTCGCGCTTCCTGAAGATCATGACCAGGGTGGTCGTCTTGCTGTGGAAAGGTCTCTTTGTTCTTTTTTTCGCCGGTTTTGCCGCGCTGATCGGATTAATGATCTTCAAATTCAACTGGAGTAACATCTGGAAAAACATGGCGTCCCTTCTCTTCTGGACATTCCCCCATGGAGGGAACGGCGAAATTTTCTTCGGCCTGGGGGGTTTGAGCTTAAGCGTCGTCCTGGCTGGGATATCGCTCACCGTCAGTTTTTTCATCGGTCTCGTCTTCGGCCTGGGAAGATTGAGCAACAACACGATCATCAGCACGCTCAGCATCCTCTACATAGAAATTATTCGCGGCAACCCCCTCATTATGGTTATTTTCTGGGTCTACTTCTTCTCGCCCATCGTTACGGGCATGCAGATCGATGTCTTCTGGAGCGCCGCCATCGCTTTCACCATCTTTTCCGGCGCCTATATCGCCGAAATCGTCCGGGCCGGCGTCAGCGCCATCCCCTACGGGCAAGTCGAAGCAAGCAGCGCGTCAGGCCTGAATTACTTTCAGACGATGCGGTTTGTCGTTCTTCCCCAGGCGCTCAAGATGATGATCCCGGCGTTCGTCGGACAATTCATTGCCCTGTTCAAAGATACCTCGCTCGCCTATATTATCGGTGTGTTCGAACTGACCACGGTCGCCCAGACCCTGAACAACAGGCTGATGATCTACCCCTTCGAAATTTATACGGCCATTGCATTTCTCTATTTCATATGCTGTTACGGCATGAGCGTTGTCGCCCGCCACCTCGAAATCAGATACTCACCGGATCGCCGTATCCGGACACCCCGGATGGAGTAAGGCGCCGCCTTCCGGAGCCGGGGCCTTCAAAAAACCCCGTGATATGCCGCCGATGAGATCGTCGTCAAAACGCCGGACATCATCCTGCAAAGGGCATCGTCTCACCGGCACGGAATGAATCTCCGGTCGTTCTTGTTGTTCCGTTCATACTACCAGTATTCAGGTGGTATATACCCGGCAGTTAATTGGTATTGCCTTTTTCTCATCAACGTCATATACATCACGCATGCTGATCGCACGGAACATAATAATCCGAAAGGGGGCCGGAGGGCGAAAGGAGGGGACTTTTTCAGACGTTTACGGCGATGTGTCTTCCGTGAACCTCCCGCGGCGCCACTACCTCCGCGCAGTGAAAACATTGCAGGAGTGACAATCATGGAAAAGAAAAGAATTTTTCAAATCAGGTCAAAAGACGATGCAAGATATCTTGCAGAGGAAATACGATACTTCGGAAGAAGTTTTTACTACGACGTTCCTCTTATGGGAATCAGCGGCGGGGTGATGACCGTCAGCTGCAACAGCAGTCAGGATAGATGTACCGTCTTGTCATCAACATCGGGATCTCAGCAGAGTGAAGAAGTGACCATGGGGGATTTGATTGAACATCTCTGGAAGGATCGGAAACTCATCAACGCCGAACTGAGGTACCTGGAATCTCATTAAACAGCGTCCGCTGTTGATCGTCATTCGGAACCGGAATGAAGGATAGTGCGATATCACTATAAGAAAAAAACTCATATAATGGAAATCCTTGTCCGCATATCATGAATTCTGATCGACCCAAAAAACGCTTGATACTCGACTGCGTGCCCTTCTTTTCACTCACCATTACAACTCACCACTTTTCCTGCAGCGTGCAGACCATACGTTCTCGTGCCGCCTCACTCACGACGCTTCATGCCGGTCCCTCTTCCTTTTTCATATGAGATTGTGTAATTCCGCCGAATAGTGTATAAGAGAATCATTCCATGCATGATGTCGTCCGTGCGACTTAACCGATGAACTGTCGATATGGATGATGCCGCCATAATCACATACCTGCGGGAGGTGCCGTATGCCCTCGAGAGTTTATAAAATCATTGAGTTGGTCGGTACGAGTGAAACATCGTGGGAAGATGCCGCCAGAAGTGCCGTCGAATCGGCAAGCCAGACTCTGAGCGACCTGAGAGTCGTGGAAGTCAATAAGCTTGACATGCAGATCGAAGACGGCAAGGTTGTTTCCTACCGGGCGAGAATTAATGTGTCATTTAAATACGAAGCAAAAGAAGCGCTCGATCGATGACGGCGGCAGGGCCGGCCGACCACTGAAAAGATGATCATGTCCTGCCGTGAAGTCTGTTCGGACCGACAGGGATAGACTGAAGCATTCCGATGTTTCCCCTAAATGACGAGTCCCTTTCTTCATTACTCCGCGTCGAATGAGCCCCGATGGAATGGGTCGGAGCTTCCGGTTTCTCTTCTCCGTGGAATTCCCGTCACTGACAAAAACATGAGCGGGCCTTTTACCTTTACGGATGGATCACTCTCCGCCATCCCCATCCGACTGTTTTCAGGCATCGGCATAACCTACTGTTATTACATGTTAATACTTGAGGTGACCTTTCGATCTCCTTTTTCCTCCGCACAAACATGGAATCGTCGCATACATCCATATAAAAATTATTGAAAAAATCATGGAATTTCGCGCCGTAATAGTGTTAGCATTATTTTTTGTAATTTTAACATGACTTGGAGGGTTTAATGAACGGTAAGATACTGATAAAGACGGGGATGCCACTCTTCCTCCTGACACTTATCATCATATGGGTCGTATCGGGATCAAGTGTCACCACAACGGCACGCGCGGATAACCGGGATATCTACAAGAGCCTGAAATTATTCAATGAAGCACTTGATCTGATCGACAAAAACTATGTCGAGGAAATTGATTCAAAAGTCATTATCGAGGGTGCCATCAAGGGTATGACCCGTTCACTTGATCCTCACAGCTCATTTATGAACGCCGATATGTATAAAGAACTTCAGGTCGACACAAAGGGCGCCTTCGGCGGTCTCGGTATTGAGATATCCATACAGAATGATATTATCACCGTCGTGTCACCGATCGAAGACACACCGGCCTACAAAGCGGGTGTCAAAGCGCTGGATCAAATCATCGCCATTGAGGGTGAGTCCACAAAAGGCTTCTCTCTTTTTGATGCCGTCCAGAGGCTCAGGGGACCGAAAGGTACACAAGTAACGATTTCAATCATGCGGGAGGGGTTCGACAAGCCGAAAGATTTTACCATTACCCGGGATATAATCAAAATAATCAGCGTTAAACACAGAATGCTCGAAAACCGGATCGGATACATCAGGATAGCGTCTTTTCACGAAAATACGGCTGACGAAACGAAGAAAGCTTTAAAAAACCTGGAAACCGGAGCACATTCATTGAAAGGTCTGATAATCGATGTCCGTAACAATCCGGGAGGGCTGCTCGACCAGGCCATAAAGGTTTCCGACATTTTTTTGAGAAATGGTGTCGTCGTGTCAACGAAAGGGAGAAATAAGGCCGCCGATAAGACATTCAAAGCCATTGATGACGGAGACGAGCCGTCATGTCCGATCATCGTGTTAATCAATCGGGGAAGCGCCAGCGCTTCTGAAATCGTCGCAGGAGCGCTGCGGGATAACAAAAAGGCTATCCTGCTGGGAACTCAAACATTCGGCAAAGGTTCGGTCCAGATCGTTATTCCCCTGGATGACGGGTCCGCCCTGAAACTGACGACGGCCAAATACTACACCCCGGATGGGACATCCATACAAGCCAAGGGGATAACGCCGGATATCGTCGTGGAGCAGGTCAAACAAAATAATGATACTCTCGCGGCAGGCATCGGTGAAAAGGACCTTAAGGGACATCTGAGAGGAGAAGATGAAGACGGGGAGGTGCAAGATAACGGAGGAGAGGAAGGATTGCTGCAGAGCGACACTCAGCTGAAACGGGCGGTGGACATGCTCAGAAGCTGGGAGCTGTTCCAATCAATCAAGAAGGGCTGAGGGATTCCCGGTCGGTGAAGAAGAAAAGCAAGAAGAGGGGGAACCGTCCGCACAGCGCATACTTTGTTATCTGGCTGAGTGTTATTTTTCTCTTTATCGCCACGGCACCGTACGTGTATTTCCACTTCAAAAACATGACGAAAAAAGCTGAGGCTGAAAAGGGACTCTCTGTAAAACAATATCCACTTCCGTCGCCGGCGCGAGAGACAATTGACGGACGCAGCACCAGGCGAGTCGCCATCATTATCGACGACATCGGGTATGAACCGCGACCGGTAGCCGATATCATCGCAATGAAAGCCCCCATAACACTCTCCATTCTTCCTCATTGCCCCTATTCCAGGGAAGCGGCGGTGCAGGGTCATAGGGCGGGGAAAGAAATCCTTCTGCATCTTCCTATGGAACCACATGAGTATCCCGATAAAAACCCGGGCGATGGAGCGTTGCTTCTTTCCATGAGCGAACCTGAAATCCGGCGGACCGTCGAAGAGAACCTGAAATCCGTCCCGTATGCCAGGGGCGTCAACAATCATATGGGATCGCGGTTCATGGAAAACGAAAAGCAGTTGGCCCGTGTTTTCAAACAGTTATTCGAAAAGGACCTTTTCTTCGTGGACAGTTATACGACAAACCGGACCAGAGGCCCGCGTCTGGCACAACAACTGGGCATGCGATTCGCAGGACGGGATGTTTTCATCGACAACAACTCGGATTTCACCGAGACACTTGAAATTCTCAAAGGCTTGATGGATGAAAAAAACAACTGGAAAACGTTGATAATTATCGGACACCCCTATAAGAGCACGATCGATGCACTGAAGGTCGCTCTTCCCCTGTTTCAGGCACACGGGATTGCAATCGTGCCTTTATCGGAACTCGTTTCCTGAGCAATCCGATTCTCCATGCCGGTGAAGCGGAATCAACAACATGGCGTATGGTTATAAAACGGATGAATAGAAATATCAGCACACATTTAATAATTATGGCCGTCGTCGTCATACTTAGTTCCTGCACTCACATTTTCAGAGGCGCCGATGATCGTCCTTTACGGAAGGAACCTGCCGTTTCATCGGCCGCCGCCTATTATCATTATTCACGGGGCGTCCTGCATGCCCTCAACGGAAACTATGACGATGCCATTCATGAATATAAAGCAACCCTCCGTATCGATCCGTGGGAACCTTTTGTAACGGTTGCCCTGGCTCAATTGTATGTCCTCAAGGAAGACATCACCAAAGCAATCGAACTGCTGGAAAAGTCGCTCATCTACAATCCTGACGACATCGATACCCATCTTTTGCTGGGAAGCCTTTATGTCAAACTGCGTGAGTACGACAATGCCATCAAGGAGTTCACCTTTATTATACAATCAGACCCGGAGCGGCTGGAACCGTATCTGTATCTCAGCCTTCTTTACCGAGACAAGAATGATTACGGCAGCGCCATTTCGAGTCTGAAAGAGTTTCTGAAATTCGATCCGGGCAATATCATGGCTCATTATTATATGGCGAAAATATATACCGAAATGAAACTCTATGCCGAAGCGGAATCATGGCTCAGGAAAACACTTCAGATCAAACCGTCTTTTGAATCCGCCCTGATTGATCTTGCCCTCCTATATGAAGCGCAGGAAAAGAATACCGAGGTTATCGATATTTATAGAAAGATCATTCAATCAAATCCGACCGGACTGGAAGCGAGATTCAAGCTCGGAAAGACATATCTTGAATTGAATCGGTATGATGAAGCAAAAAAAGAATTCAATGAGATTATCAACCTTGACGGCACGAATACGGGTGCACGTTTCTCCCTCGGTTTGGCCTATTTCTTTGAAGGTAAGGATTTCGACAGGGCCATTGAGGAATTTCGAAACGTTATAAATGAAGATCCTCACAACGAAAGAGTGCGCTACTTTCTCGCATCGTCCTATGACGAAAAAAAGAACTACGGAAATGCCTATGAAGAATTCAACAAAATACCGCCGGAATCAAATCTGTATGAGTCTGCGCGAATCCGCATGGGAATTATTCTGAAGGATGCAGGCCGCATCGGCGATGCCATCGATCTCACTCAAAAGGCACTTGACAATCAAGGCGACAGTGATGAACTTCTGGGATTTCTTGCGTCACTTTACGAAGCGAATAGTGATAAGACAACGGCTGAAGAAATATTGAACAAGGCCCTTTTCATGAATCCCGGAAGTGTGAACCTGCATTACCGACTCGGCGTCATCCACGAGAACTCCGGCCGATATGAACAGGCCATACAGGAAATGGAGAAAGTACTGAAAATCGATCCCGATAATGCCGAAGCATTGAATTTCATCGGGTACAGCTACGCAGACAGAGGCATAAAGCTCGATGAGGCGGAACGCATGATCCTGAGGGCTCTCGATCTGAAGCCGGGGAACGGATTCATAATCGACAGCCTCGGATGGGTGTATTTCAAGCAAAACAAGACCGATCTCGCCATCCGTTATCTCGAGAAAGCGGCGTCGATTATTCCCGACGATCCCACGATAGTCGAACACCTGGGGGACGCCTACGTGAAGGCGGGATTCCTTCAAAAGGCGCTTGTGGAATACCGAAAAGCATTGAAACGTAAGCCCAAAGACAGGGAAGCGCTCCTTGTCAAAATCCAGAATGTCATCGAGCAATCGGTGCAACAGGGGAAACCAACCCGAACCGGCGAATAATTTAACCTGTTTTATTTTATGACAGTGCATGGAAACGGGATGGTCCATCGGACATGCGATGTATAGCGATAAATAGAGCCTCCTGAAAAAGTAAAACACATTGATATAGTAATTATTTACGTGTATATTACGGGTCAATTGGTGCCCGGAAAATGAACACCGGGGGCCAAAAACC
>DSDU01000102.1 GCA_011056835.1 Deltaproteobacteria bacterium | reverse complement strand
CTGTGGATGGGCCGGAAGATGGAAAAGACCATCGGCCGCCGGCTCCGCTCCGAGGCGGTCATCAACGGCCGGACCCAGAAAGAGGGTCATATGAAGTTCGCCCGTCCGGGTCTCAAGAAACGTATCGAGAAGCTGGGCGAAAAGCCGGGACAGCGGATTCCCCCCGAATGGAAAGAGAAAGCAGAGCTTCCAAAAGTATGGGGCCCCGCAGATCCATTCTGGAAAAAATAGTAAAAAAGATAATACAGGCAGGGGGAGCGTGCTCTCCCTGTGCATAAAAACATTCAAAATACGTAACACACGAACTGCTTGTATGGAGTCGTGAGATCAATATAATACTCATAAAAAATGTAAAGGAGGTCACATAATGGCAGTTGAAGTTGTAGCCCCTATGCCTGGAACGATTGCTGAAATATTAGTTGAGGCCGGTGACGCAGTATCGGCCGATGAGGAACTCATCATCCTCGAAGCGATGAAAATGGAAAATCCCATCGTTGCTCCTTCTGATGGTGTTGTGAAAGAGATCAAAGTAGAGGAAGAAGAAAAAGTCGATACGAATCAGGTATTGATCGTTCTTGAATAATTACAAACTATTTTACGAAAAGTATGCCGAATCAGTCGTTAAACGAAGGGTTCGGCATTTTTTTATGTCAGACGTCACGTTATGTTATGAATCCGTGGAAAAATTAGAATCCTTGTTCGTTTCCTCTACCAAGCCCACAACATGCTACACTCTGTTTATTTGCTTTGATTACGGTTATGGATCGGTATAATACAGGCTTTTCGTTGTCTCAAGGGCTGAATATATGATACAAAAGACGACACAAGAATCGGGAGAATTAATGTGGTGAACCCATTGCCCACAGACGTAATCCTTCATGAAGTCGTACTCCGCGATGGAATTCAGACTGAAGCAAAGATTCTGAAGACTGAGGAAAAACTGAAGCTCATCGAACAGCTGATTGAGAGTGGTGTGCGTCGCATCGAAGTATCTTCATTTGTCAATCCCCGTCTCGTCCCCCAGATGGCCGATGCAGAAAAACTCTGGACGAATGTGAAACAACATGCCGGTGTTCTCTATTCGGCATTGATTCTCGGATCGAAAAGCCTCGAGCGGGCGGTCAAGTGCAGAGTACCGCATGTAGGAATATTTGTTTCCGCCAGTGAAACGCACAGCAGGAAAAACTCAAACCGAACGATTGCCGAAGCACAGACGGAAGCCCTGGAGCTGATCGAAAAAGCGAAAACCGCAGGGATGGAAGTACGGGCCGGAGTCATGAACGCCTTCGGGTGTGCTTATGAAGGCCCCGTGCCTGTCAAACAAGTCGTTCAACTCATTAAGGAGTACATGAGGCTGGAACCTGATGAACTTTGCCTTGCCGACACATCGGGCATGGCGAATCCATTGCTGATAAGAGAAGGGATGACGCGGGTCAAGGATGTGACCCGGGATAAACCGATCGCACTTCATTTCCACAATACGAGGGGGTTGGGTCTTGTCAATGTGTGGGAAGCTCTTCAGCAGGGGGTGCGAATATTCGATACATCCCTGGGTGGACTGGGGGGCTGTCCGTTCATACCGGGAGCGCGGGGAAACATTGCCACGGAAGACACGGTTCATATGTTCCATGAGATTGGTATTTCCACCGGCATCGATATGAATCGCATTATCGAGACGAGTCTGGAGTTTGAAAAAGTAATGGGGAAGGAATTCTCCGCCGCTGTTTCTCACCTGCCGAATATCGGAATCTGTAATGGTCAGTCGACTTTGCGACCGAGATAGAGCTGTCGCAGGTAATAGTCAAAATAATCCTTGAAAAGATTACCGGGGATGCATTTTTTGAGCACATCTATGCCCATGTGGGTAAGGTTTTCGGCAGTGAGCTGGCATGATGTGTAGCCCGTTATGATAACATATCCTCCATGTTTGAGTTTCTTCAGCGTCTTATCCAGAATACGGAATGCCTTGTCACGGTCAGTTACCTGACGATTAAGAAGGCCGCTGAATATAATGATATCGAAGTTGAGATCGGGAGGAAATATGCCGTCAATGTGTTCACAGTCCCCCAGGAAAATATTCTTGAGATGCTTTTCTTCCGCTGCATCCACATTTGCAGGATTGATGTCGACACCGTAACATTCAAATACAGGCAGGCGTTTCTTCGAAACTTCGGCAAGAGCGCCGCCATCGATGCATCCCCCTTGTTTTTCACCGCTTCCGAGCCGGAACCGTGCGTTAATATCTTCGATCAGGTTGCCCGATCCGCATCCCATGTCAAGTAACCGCACTGCATTCTTTTCGGGCTCGACGGATCCGACGTGCCCCGAGAGGAGGTCATTCATTCCCCGGTCGTACGTGATGTCAACGATAGTATCCATGATAGCGGGATAAATGTGTTCCTTGTACATCTTATATTCAGTCGTTTCATCAAACCTATCCCAGTCAACCGGCCGTGCCCTGTTTCTCTCAGGGACGATGAGTTCGACTTCATGGGCGCCCCTCGACGAAAGATAATCGATAAGGGCCGATTCCTCGGTCATCGTGATCGGGTGACCCTGGATTTCCGGCCAGAAGCCGGCTATGTCATCGATTAAAACGATATCGACGAGGGATGCGATATTTCGCATTATTCCGCTTGATGCATCATCATTGATGATGTTTCCCTGAATAAAACTGCTCGTGCCGTATGTGATCACATTGAACCATTGGCCGGAGACTGTTTCATCGGGCCGCCTGCGGATTTTTTCAATAAGGGTATGAAATTCCGAGTTATTGAGACAATTCATGATTTACAGCTGAAAGTTATTAAAAAAAATGTATTCCATAATGGTGTTTACAGCAGGATCAGTATACCTGAACGACGAGATTTCCAAAAGCAAAACAATTAAAACAACAAACTCGTGCCTCCCGGATCATCGAATCCCTTTTGGCAGCCATATGGAAAATGAAAGGGAAGTAAAAAGGGGGCGCCGGTAATGCCCCCTATTCATTGTCTCACTGATATTGTCTGACGAGCATGCTGTTTATTGACTGTGAAGAGCCGTCGGCCTCTTACTTGATCGGCCATTCACCCCGTTCTTTGAGAACTTCCCGATACACTTCAAGCGCTTCATTGACGGCGGGCATGCCCGCGTAGGTTGCTACCTGGAAGAAGATCTCGGCGAGCTTCCGAGGGTCGCATCCCACGTTGAGCGCCGCGTTGACATGAAGTTTCAACTCTTCCGACGCCCGTGTTGCGGCCAGCATGGCACAGGCGACCATCTGGCGCTCAGGCAGTGTCAGAACTGTTCGGGAATAAAGATTTCCCGTAATGAATTTTGAAAATTCATTTGCCAGGTCTTTATCGAATTCTCTCCACATCAGGTAGGGCGGGTCCATCTTGATACCCTTCCCGAATAATTTTGTAGCCGTTTCCTGCGTCCTTTTTCTTATCGCTTCGTCACTCACTTGTATGCACCCTCCTTGTGATAGAGTCTTGCCCGCAATGCACTCCCCGGGCAAGTCAAGGGACTGTAGCCAATGAGAGAAATGATTGTCAAGCACTAAATGGCCGCATTGCTTTATTTGACGATGAAAATATCCTTGTCTCTGTCCTGGAAATAAACATGGATAAAGGTTTGTCGTCCCGTCGACTCGAAAATCTCTTCACCTTTTTGGCGGCAGGCAGGACAGCTCCGCCTCGGGACGATCACTGCGAAAATTCTGTCCATGAAATTCGCCCGTGAGTCGATGGTCACCAGGCCGCCGCAGTCGTCACAGAGCCTGACCGTTTCACGCTGTTCTTCATTGATTCCGTCGGTGTCGTAGTAGATGCTTTTATTGCGAGTGATAAATTCCTGGCTTCTGTTCAGTTTGGCCTTCTGGTCGTTCCGATTTTTCCATAAGTCATGGATCAGTTCGACTTCACGTTCTATATATTTGGTGATGTCGGAGGATTGTCTGATTGTCTCGGCATTGTAATCGGGTTCGGTTACATAACTGTAATCGATTCCGGCCATGGCCAGAATAATGCCGACGTTTATGTAGGGAAGGGCGGTTTCCACTGAGTAGCCCCCTTCGAGCACGGCAATATCGGGGTTCAATCGGTCATTCAGGATGGCGTACCCCTGGGCGGAAAACCTCATGTCGGTGATCGGGTCGGTGTAGTGATTGTCCTGCCCCGCCGAGTTGACGACGAGATCCGGTTTGAAGTCGTCAAGTATGGGAAGAATCAGATTGTCAAGGACGTACAGAAATCCCTCTTCGGATGTTCTGGGGGGGAGGGGGATGTTGATTGTCGTACCGAGAGCGTTCGGACCGCCGAATTCATCGGGGAAACCGGAACCGGGATAAAGTGTTCTTCCGTCCTGATGGATCGAAATGTACAGCGTATCGGGATCGTGCCAGTAGATTTCCTGGGTGCCGTCGCCGTGATGACAGTCAGTGTCGATGATCGCGACTCGTTTGTGCCCGTAATGTTTGCGGATATATTCGACCATGATTGCTTCAATATTGACATTGCAGAATCCCCGGTTCCCATGGACAACCGTCATGGCATGATGACCGGGCGGGCGAACCAGCGCAAAGGCATTGTCCACCTCGCCGTCGAGGACTTTTTTCCCCGCCGTGATAGCGCCACCGGCGGAAATGAGATGTGATTCCGTCGTTACGCTTTTCACATCGGGAACGCAGATATGAATGCGGTTAATATCTTCCGCGGCGGCCATGCCGGGCTTGTA
This sequence comes from Deltaproteobacteria bacterium, assembly GCA_011056835.1. Lineage (GTDB taxonomy): Bacteria > Desulfobacterota > Syntrophia > Syntrophales > UBA6807 > DSDU01. The sequence goes on along the minus strand of DSDU01000102.1, from coordinate 5,971 downwards.
TTCAATAATGTTTTCAAAATCGAGGAGTCCTTCTTCGAACACCTGATCCTGCGTATACAAGAGTCGCTCTTCCCTTTCAGGATGGGTCGGCGATATCGCCCAGTCAAAGGCAGGGAAAAAAACGAGACCGGTCTTTCTCTGCTTTGTTGTCATTGGATTGCCTCCTTCCCGAAACCTGCAATCAAGCCCGGCTTGATCTGGGCCTTCAGTCGTATGTTTTTACCCGTGGTGTAGTAGCCGCGAACCATGTTGAAGACCTGGTCCTCTATGATTTCCATTTCGATATCATTTTCCTGGGCTCCCATTTTGATGGCCCGCTCCCTCAGTTTTTCACGGCAGATGAAGAGTCCGTCCTCCCTGGAGAATTTTGATGTAATCGACTGTTGAATTCCTTCTTCAACAATGGTGAGCAGTTTCTTTTCCGTGTCGGCGAGGACCGTGATCTCCGCCGTTGTTCTCGCCAGAGCGGCGCCGATCGCGTTGGCGACCTCGGCGTGTCGGGGAATAAAAGGTGTACAATTCAGAAGTTCTCCAAGACGTGCGGCCATGGGTTCCGCCGGGCCTCCCACCACGTAAAGCACCTGAGGAACAACCTTCTTTCCTTCGAGGATCTCGTGAATCGTGTAGACCGGTTTGTTGTTTACTTCGGTGATCATGTCGGTGACGGACGAGGCAATCTTCTGACAGGATCGTTCAAAGATGGTTCGCGCCGCCTCCTCAACGGTGACACCCATTTTGTCGGCTATCCGTGTAACGGCAGTTTCGGCCATAAACCTGTCGCCGATATCGGTCAGACCGAGGAGGATCATCGCATCAGTCGGTGTTGGATGGGCCCCTCCAAATGCAGCGGCGGGACCGACCCGTTCCGGTCCGATCATAAGGGTGTCGTTTTCGTATTGAACCTTGCTGTCGCCGCCGACACCGATTGATTGTGAGCGAAGGCCCCTGGTAAGTGTCTTATGGCCTTCAATGGTAACGCCGAAGGGTTCAAGAAGGGGAACGCCGTCCGCAAAGATTGCGATGTCTGTTGTGGTTCCTCCGATATCAAGCGCGATGGCATCTTCCGTTCCTTCCGCCAGGCTCAAGATACCCATGATGCTGGCGGCGGGACCCGAGAGAATGGTTCCCACCGGATATTTTGCAGACTGTGTGATTTCCGATGTTCCGCCGTCCGCCTTGAGAATGTAAGTCGGCACGTCTGATTTGATGGATTCGATGAACTTGAGGACTTCCGTAACAAAAGAATTATAGGTGGTCCATATTGCAGCATTGAGATAGGTTGTGGCAATGCGCCGCGGATAATTGAGATTGCCCGACATGCGATGACCGAAGGAAAGATGAATAAAATCATTGTCGATCATGTCGGCGATTCGCGTTTCAAGTTCCGGATTCCGTGTCGAAAACTTCCCCACGATTCCCACGTGGCGGATATGGGCCTCTCTGAAACGGTCGCGGATCGAGGCGACCTCGGATTTGTTCGTCTCGGCTATTTTTATTCCCCGATGGTTGACATAGCCCGACACGAATTGGGTATTTTCGTTGATTTTCAGGTGTGACGGCGCCAAACCGGGCCCATTCGCCAGGATCATGCCCACCTTGTCCACCTTGCCCTGGACAATAGCGTTCGTTGACATCGTTGTGCTCAGGACGATCCGTTCGAGAGCATCGATGTTTTCATCAAGCAGAATCTCATCGGTTATCTTCTGAAAAGAATCTATGAGGTTTTCATGATTGGTTGAAACCTTGGCGGTCTTTATTACCTTCATATCGTTGATGAGGACTGCATCCGTGTGCGTTCCACCGACGTCTATTCCTAGAATCATAGCTTCTCCTGATACTACTCGTAGTGACAGTGAACCGTTATCACACCGCGCTTGAACAGTCAAATCATCATTTATGTGGCTTATTTCATTACAAGTCATTTAATTCAATATGATATTCAGCAGATACATCAGGGAGGCCCTTCCAGGAGGCCTCCACTTCACACTGCTCTATGACAATTCGAAAAGAATAAGCTTGACAACTATTATTTGGCCTGCAAAATATACGGGCAGCGACGGCGGCGCCATCTCTGCCCCCGGCAGAGAGGCCACGGCGGAGAGCACATCGGGTCATACGATCGGAGTCAGTAACTGATTATTACAGGTTCATCACAAGGGGGCAAATTCATGCATACGTTTTTTAATCCTCAATCGATTGCAGTTATCGGAGTGCCGACGCGCGCGGGGGTCGGTTCATTCAACAACGTTGAAACCATGGTGCGGTACGGCTATCAGGGGCGGTTGTATCCCGTTAATCCGAAGGCGACGGAAATTTACGGACGAAAAGCATACACCTCGGTTCTCGACATTCCGGAGACAGCGGACCTTGCCATCATTTCGGTGGGGCGGGATCGGGTGATGCCGCTGTTCGATGAATGCATCCGGGCCGGAATCAAACGGGTCGTCATCATCAGTCAGGGATTTGCCGATGCCGATGCCAGAGGAAAGGAACTCCAGGAGAAGATCGTTGCACGTGCCAGAGAGAACGGTGTCCGAATCGTCGGTCCCAATACAATGGGACTGCTGAACAATTATACCCGGTTTACCACGGGATTTGTCGATCTTCCGGCATCCGAACGGTTTTCGCCGGTGTCCCTCATCGCGCAGACAGGATACATTCAGGTTGCGGAGGTCGACCATGCCTATCTCGGGTGGGGCAAAGCCATTGATATCGGCAATACCTGTGACGTCGATTTTGTCGATGCCCTGGAGTATTTTGTCGATGATCCGGAAACGAAAGTTATTGCCGTCCATATGGAGGGAATGAAACGAGGCCGGGAATTTCTGGAGACCGCTTCGAAGATAACGCTGAAGAAACCGATCGTCGTGTTGAAAACCGGACGGAGCGGCGCAGGAGCCAAGGCGGCGCTGTCCCATACCGGTTCACTTGTCGGAGAGGATGCCGTCTTTGACGCTGCTTTTGATCGGACCGGCATAATCAGGGTAAGGGATACGGCCGACTGGCGGCTTGCCATCAAATCCCTTGCGTGTTTCGATGAAATGGGAGGTCCCCGTATCGGTATTATAACGGTCACGGGTGCCGGCGGCATCATGGCCATCGATGCCTGTGAGGCGGAAGGCCTCACGCTTGCCGAACTTCCCGCCGGACTGTCAGATGCATTGCGGAAAGGAATTCCGGAATGGATACATGTGGGAAATCCCATCGATATCTGGCCCATCGGCATGATCGGAGGAGACTACCCCGGGGCGGTCAATACGGCCCTCACCAGTCTGTTGGAGTCCCCCGGCGTTGACGGAGTCATCCTGATCATTCCCGCCATGACTTCACCCCTCCATGCGAATATTGCCGATTTGTCAGGGATTGTGTCGGAGGCCCGAACGAAAACGGCAAACCGCAAACCGATCGCGGCGTTTCTCTATGCGGACGAACAGAAGGACTTTCCCAATCGATACGAAGAGGTGGAAGGAGTCGCGTCATTCAACTCTCCCGAAGAATGCGTTCGAAGCCTTGCCGTGTCCTATCAAAACTATCGGATGAGAAACAGGCGGATCCCATCACCGAAGCGTTATACAATCGATTCCGCCCTGGTGGAATCACTTGTCACCGAAGGGAGAAAAGAAGGGGTTCTCATAGGAGACCAAGCCTTCAAACTGCTCGAAGCATTCGGGATTCCCTGTGTTAAAAGCTGTTACGGCAGCACCTGGGATGAACTGGAGCAGGCAGCGGCGGAGATGACCTGTCCCCTCGTCCTGAAACTGGCGGGATCACGATTTCTCCATAAGAGTGAATGGGGCGGGGTCATCACGAACATCAGAGATATGTATTCGCTGCGGACCGCCTGGCAGACCATGACGGAAAACGTCCGCCGTCGCGATTCCTCAGCGGAGATCGAATTGTTCCAGGTACAGGAACAGGCGTCCGGTAAGGAACTCCTCCTCGGACTGAAGCGGGACCGTCAGTTTGGTCATGTCATCGCCTGCGGTATGGGCGGCATTTATACGGAAGTCTTTCGCGATATCAGCCGGACTATGGTTCCCATCGACGGGATCGAAGCGGAAAAGATGCTCAGGGAACTTAAGATGTATCCACTTCTGGCAGGCGTGAGAGGCGAAAAACCCGTGGATATGGAATCACTCATCGATATCCTGGAACGGCTGTCATTCCTGGCAGTTACTGTTCCCGATCTGTCCGAACTCGACGTCAACCCGCTGATCGTATCCGATCGCGGATGCAGGGCAGTCGATGCGCGGATGCTGTGGTGATCGTGTACGATGGACGTGAAGGCAGGGAATAAAAAGCGCATTACACTCAGATATGTTAGATGACAGAGTTTTGGTTACATTACAGACAAACCACAGAGAGCACAGAGGACACAGAGTTTTTATTAATCGACTTTTTTCTATACTCTCTATGTCCTCTGAGGTGACATTTTAACCTCATCAATGTATGTTGACATGTACTAAGCTGCTGTCGAAAAAATAATTGACAGGAATCTACAAAAGTGGTTTGGAAGTAACGCTTTTCAGGGTCGGGGATATATCCCCTTCACATCGAATAATTCATGGTGCTGATTCGTTGCGCCGGTTTTAACAGTCTTCATGGAATCATGAGGGAACAGGAATGACCGGATCAAGAGTCTCGTTGCCCCACGCTTTGAGAAACAATCAGAACACATTGCAAACGGCCTCTGCCTATGTCGTAAGATCAATACAACGGGAGCGGCATAAACCGAAACTTCTGGATCAACTGCGGGAAGCCATTCGTGCACGCCATTACAGCCGTCGTACCGAGACAAGCTATTGCAATTGGGTCAAGAGGTATATTTATTTCCATGACGTGCGCCATCCGGCCGACATGGCCGAACCTGAGATCAATGCCTTCCTGACGCACCTTGCAGTGAAGGAAAAAGTCAGCGCTTCGACGCAGAACCAGGCCCTGTCAGCGCTCCTTTTTCTGTATCGCCACGTTATCGGCCGTGAAATCGGCGATCTCGGCGAAGTCATACGCGCTCGGAAACCAAAGCGTCTGCCCGTTATCATGGCGCGCGATGAGGTGAAAGCCGTTTTAATGAACCTGGCGGGTGACAAGTGGCTTATGGTATCACTTATGTACGGTACCGGAATGCGACTGATGGAGTGCCTGAGACTGCGGGTTCAGGATATTAATTTTTCCGGGAAGGAAATTCTTATCCGGGATGGCAAGGGTGCCAAAGATCGGATCACCATGCTTCCCGATACACTCAATACACCCCTTCGCGAACACTTGAAAAAGGTGAAAGAAATCCATGATCGTGATCTGGCTGATGGTTGGGGGTGTGTGGTGATGCCCGGTGCCTTAGATAGGAAATACCCCAACGCATCCAAAGATTGGCGTTGGCAGTGGGTCTTTCCGCAGGAAACCCGGTGGAAGAATACCAAAAACGGACAGCAGGGGCGACACCACCTTCACGAAACGATCCTACAAAGGGCTGGCAGGGAAGCAGTCCGAAAGGCAGAGATAGTTAAGCATGTCGGTTGCCACACCTTTCGACACTGCTTTGCCACGCATCTGCTTGAAGCGGGCTACGACATTCGCACCATCCAGGAACTGCTCGGCCATAAAGATGTGAGCACGACCATGATTTACACCCATGTTTTGAACAAAGGGGGTCACGGAGTTCGCAGTCCTGTCGACGGGCTTTAGGCTGGTTTATACAGTCTGTATAAATCGGGAAGGAAGATTGGCGTATAATTGGCAATAGGTTGATATGATTAAGTATAGAGCCTGCCAGGTAAAGATTAATAACTTTTTTATACAGAAAGAAACAGTCTTTGTTTGCTGTATTATACAGACTGTAAAGTAATTGTTACTAGAGTTTAGAGTCTCCACGTAAAAAATGGTTAAAATTTATAAAAAATACTTGACTTTGCCGCGCATTCGCGCGGCCCATTTATCAATGGGCCTCCAGAAGAAAATTTTCTTTTGGAGG
>DSDU01000259.1 GCA_011056835.1 Deltaproteobacteria bacterium | reverse complement strand
GGAATCATACGCGATTCTCAATGAAGTCGTTGATATTATGGACAAAAATCCAGAGCTGAAAATTGAAATCCAGGGCCACACCGACAGCACCGGCTCAGCCGAACTGAACAGGATGCTGTCTCAGAATCGGGCGGCCTCCGTCCTGGAATATTTTGCTTCGGAGGGAATCGACAGGACTCGCCTCACTTGCCGGGGTTTTGGCATGGATAACCCGATTGCGTCCAATGCCACGGCTGATGGCCGGGCCAAAAACAGACGGGTTGAATTGAACCCCATTAAATAAAAGGCCATTCCTGCAATCCGCCGCTCTGCAGGGGGACGATTTCAATGATCGTCCCCCTGTGTATTCTGAGGAATGAAACTCTTGTGCGTCAATGAGATTCTCCCCTTGGAAACTGCGGTTTGGAGCTGAAAGAACCACAATCAGCCCCATCGACCTGAAATCGAATACAGGCCTCTTTATACTTTATTTTGTAATGTTATATGGTGAGACATGTCGGAGTAAATATGCTGTAGATTTAAAAAGAGAGGGATATGTGACGATTTCAGAATGGCTGGACGAAAAAGAATCGGAAGGCGTCGATGTTACACACATAGTTGTGCCCGATGATCTAACGAGAGAGGAAGATCCTGAAGAAACCATTTTTTTCAAGCAGATTCGACCATGCAGCGTTCTCTGCACCGGCCGGCACCCGTTTGCTACTGTCGAGAGATTCGGCCATTGGTATTATTCCCGGGGACGGAAAAAAGAAACAGGCGCGCATACGAACCAACCACAGTGGTGGATGTACACTAAAGACAGAGAACTCGCTGTTGAGACAGCAAAATCAAATATTAATGATTAGCCGGCAACCTAATCAGAAACGATACAGCAGCACGGGAACGGTCGTGTCGGGGTGTAAACTCACCCGAAAAATTGCTTGACTGATGTACTTTTGCTCTCGCCGGAGACGAAGGCAAAGGGTTCCTTACCCCTCCTTTTCTTTACGGCACTGTCCATAGCGACTGATCGCTCCAGCGACGTATCCGTCTTACAGCGCTGTCTTTCCATCGCCGGTATACTCTCCACAGCGTCGATTGTGCATCATCACGTTACGCCATGGGCGCTGAATGTTTCATTAACAATGGCGATGGCCTCTTCCTGTATTCTCGATAAATGTTCCCGGTCTTTGAAGCTCTCCGTGTAGATTTTATATACATCTTCCGTTCCCGACGGCCGTGCGGCAAACCAGCCGTTTTGAGATACGATTTTCAAACCGCCGATAGGAGCATTGTTCCCCGGCGCTTCCGTCAGAGCGGACAGTATGGGATCACCCGCCAGCGTTGATGCATGAACGTGGTCCGGCGAAAGTTTTTTAAGAACCGTTTTCTGTTCCGGTGTTGCCGGGACGTCAAGTCGTTCATAGAGGGGTGTTCCGAGTTGGTCAGTCAATTCTTTGTATAATTCGCCGGGATCACGTCCCATGACCGCCGTCATTTCAGCAGCCAGAAGATCCATGATGATCCCATCCTTATCGGTTGTCCAGACGGTCCCATCTTTGCGGAGGAATGATGCACCGGCGCTTTCTTCACAGCCGAATCCGTAAGAGCCGTCGATCAGTCCGTCGACGAACCATTTAAAGCCCACCGGGACTTCCGACAGCTTCCTGTTCAACCGCTGAGCCACACGGTCGATCATACCGCTGCTTACCAGGGTTTTTCCGACCGCCGCGAGATCACTCCATCCGGGTCGATGCTGAAAGAGATACCAAATGGCCACGGCAAGGTATGCATTCGGATTCATGAGGCCGACACTTCTGGTGACGATGCCGTGTCGATCCCCGTCGGGGTCATTCCCAAAAGCGATGTCGTAAGTGTCCTTCAATCCGATCAGTCCCGCCATTGCATATGGGGAGGAGCAATCCATTCTGATTTTCCCGTCTTTGTCGACGGTCATAAACCCGAAGGTGGGATCGACGACGGGATTGACGACATGAATATCAAGATTATGTATTTCTGCAATGGGGTTCCAGTAGGGTGTCGATGCGCCGCCCAGTGGATCGACGCCGATCTTTATATGGGACGACCGTATGGCATCGATGTCGATGATGGTATGAAGGTCATTCACATAGGGGATGATATAGTCGTATTCGTAGGTGGTTGACGCATTGAGCGCCTTTTCATAGGGTATCCTTTTTACCGCTCTGCTTCTATCCCTGATAAGGCTGTTGGCCTGTTCTTCTATCCACTCGGTTACATCTACGTCGGCTGGTCCGCCATGAGAAGGATTATATTTGATGCCGCCGTCTTCGGGAGGATTATGAGAGGGAGTAATGACAATCCCGTCAGCCAGGCCGGTTTTTCTTCCTTTATTATAGACAAGGATGGCATGTGAAATGACGGGAGTCGGGGTGTATCCGCATTCTTTCTGCACCATAACGTCGACGTCATTGGCGGCAAGAACTTCCAGTACCGTAGCATGGCTCGGCTCCGAGAGTGCATGGGTGTCCTTCCCGAGAAAAAGCGGTCCGCTGATGCCCCGTAACTTTCTGAAGTCGCAGATTGCCTGGGTTGTGGCGAGAATATGATCCTCGTTAAAGCTCTTTCTCAGTGACGAACCCCGGTGCCCTGATGTTCCGAACGCGACACACTGAGTTGCATCCGTTATGTCGGGGTGCAAACGATAATAACTGCTTACGACTCGGGGAACATCGATGAGCATGGAGTGCGGAGCCGGTTTGCCTGCTAATGCATGGAGTGACATTATTCTCATACCTCCTCTCGGTGATTTCGCCTACTCAATCCGTTGGCTGTTATCATATCGATTGCACCGGCATATAGCGCTACAATCGCCATTCTCCATACTGTTATTTATGACATTTTCACTGTGAAGCACAATATAAAATCCTCTGAAATTCAAGGGAAATGCCGCATATGGTTGTTTTCAGCGGGCTGATGGGAAACGAATATGGCTGATGATTGTCTTAAGCCCCTGCTCTTATAGGAAATTCCACAAATCCGTGAAAGCGGGACTCAGTACGCCGTTGATTACCTGGCGCATGCGTCCTGCTGAATGAAGTGTCGAATGATTTGTTTTTACTTGAATATTTCGTTGCACCTGATATAAACGTCAAAACAGGGTTGAAAAGATACAACCGTTCAGGACCTCCCGCCGGCGGTTTTTTCGGGCATGACGGCTGTCTCGTGACGGTCCCTTTACCTTTAAAGCGTATTCCGCCGACACAGGAGATGATCACAGCAGAAGTTCTTTGTATGAACGAACTTATAGTAAACGGCGAAAAATAAAACGGATGCGGCAAAATCTTTTCGATGCCGCAGTAATTTCTATTACGTAATAAACCACAGGGGGCAGCATATGACGGATCCGATCAAACATCTTCATGAAAGACTCAGCGTATTGGCCCGTAATCTCTGGTGGACGTGGCATCCGGAGGTTATAAGTATTTTTACCGACCTCGATCCGCAGATATGGCGGGAGGTGGATCATAACCCGATAGCGTTTCTCTCTCAGATTGCACCGGAAGAAATCGAAGAACGCGCCTCCGACCTTGTGCTCCACAGTCGGATAAACTATGCCTTCCGTCGGCTGAATGAATATCTCGATAAGAAAAAAACGTGGGGAAACATACACTGCGGGAGTTTGCGCAGTCGGCCCGTGGTCTACTTTTCCGCAGAGTTCGGCCTGCATGAATCGCTTCCCATATATTCGGGCGGACTGGGCATTCTGGCGGGAGACCATCTCAAAAGCGCATCGGATCTGGGAATTCCTTTGATCGGGATCGGGCTGCTGTATGACCAGGGCTATTTCATCCAGCGCATGAATGGGGAGGGTTGGCAGGAAGAAGCGTACACAGATCTGGATGTCGCAATGCTGCCGTTGTCCCCTGTGAAAGATTTGAATGGGGATCCGTTAATTATTCGTATCGATGCACGGAGCGGCTTCCTTCTGTCTCGTGTCTGGGAAGTACAGATAGGGAGAATCCGCCTGATGCTCCTCGATTCAAACATAGAGGGCAACACTGCTGATGATCGCCGATTAACATCGCGACTCTATGGAGGTGACGACAGGCTGCGTATTCGACAGGAACTGCTGCTTGGCATCGGGGGGGCACGAATCCTTCAGGCGCTCAATATTATTCCCGGCGTGTTCCATTTGAATGAAGGGCACAGTGCATTCGCCATCCTCGAAGAGGTCCGCAGAGTTATGGAGTATGATCAGATTTCCTTTCACCGGGCACGTCGACGCGTTTCTCTCTATACTGTTTTTACGACCCATACCCCTGTCGCCGCCGGTCACGATCGTTTTTCTGCCGAACTTATGGAAGATAATCTCGGTCTCATGCGGGAACAACTGGGCCTGACTCATGATGAATTCATGGCTCTGGGCCGCGTCAACCCCGGTGACACGACAGAACCTTTCTGCATGACTGTTCTTGCCCTGAAGAACTCCTGCCGGGCGAACGGTGTTTCGGCGATTCACGGAGGAGTGAGCCGTTTGATGTGGCATTCTCTCTGGCCGGAGCGCCCTGAAGGGGAAGTGCCTATCGGACATATTACCAACGGCGTCCACGCTTTATCGTGGCTTGCGCCTCCCATGAACCAGTTGTATGAAACACGTCTCGGCCAGGATTGGTCAACTCGGATGGGGCACGCCGATATATGGGAAAGAATAGTGGATATCGATGATGGAGAATTGTGGGAAACACACCAGAGCCTGAAAATGCGGCTTATCCGTTTCGTCCGGCGCAGATTACAATTGCAGGCCGAGCGTCTGGAGCATGATAAAAAGCGCAAACAGTTCGATCGGATCCTTGACCCGGATATTCTAACCATCGGCTGTGCGCGGCGATTTGCGACTTATAAACGGGGAGATCTTATTTTATCCCATCCCGAGCGTCTTGCGAAACTCATTGGAGATCCCCATCGGCCCATCCAGATCATTTTTGCAGGAAAGGCACACCCCAGGGATGATGCAGGCAAGCAGTTGTTGCAGCGCATTGTCCATTACAGCCTTGATCCCGCCTATCGGGGCAGGATCGTTTTTGTCGAGGATTACGATTACAATGTGGGACGCCACTTGGTGCAGGGTGTTGATGTCTGGCTGAATAATCCACGGAGACCGCTTGAAGCATGCGGCACGAGCGGTCAGAAGGTGGTTCTTAACGGAGGATTAAACCTGTCGGTCCTTGACGGCTGGTGGAATGAAGCATATGACGGTATGAATGGATTTGCCATTGGCCATGGTGGAATGCACAACGACGAAAGTATTCAATTCCAGCGGGACGCCGAGTTTCTGTATGAGACACTCGAAAAAGAAGTGATACCAATTTATTATGACAAGGGTGTCGACGGGACTCCCCATCATTGGGTCAGGATGATGAAGCAGGGGATCCAGAGTCTCGGATGGCGTTTCAATGCAGATCGCATGGTCAAGGATTACGCCCGACGGTTTTATCTGCCCGCTGCAAGCGCCGTATCAATGCAGATGCCGTAGCGGCCTCCTCTGAGGTGGTTCGGGATACTCGGCGTCGTGCTCTCATCGTGCCGTCGCCCCAGTGAACTTCCTCTGTATGATGTCCTTATCATCTTGACTCATTATTGCCAACCGTGTATCGTCTGTGCCTGCATCTTGCGGAGCCTGATATAAGACATACAAAGGCATGATGAACTCAGTTACGTTCAAATCAGACACAATTTTACTCACCACTGCAATCATATGGGGCTTCGCCTTTGTGGCTCAGCGGGTGGGTATGGATTATATCGGACCCTTTCTCTTTAATGGAATAAGGTTCGCTCTGGGCTGTCTGGTGCTGCTTCCTCTCATGATAAAAACACGCAGGGGGAGTGACAACCGTTCGACTTCCGATAATCCCGAGTATGTCAAGACGCTGGTTGCCGGCAGTGCCGCCGCCGGGTTGATGCTTTTCGGGGGAGCATCTCTCCAGCAGGTTGGACTCGTTTATACGACGGCAGGCAAAGCGGGATTTATTACCGGGCTGTATGTCGTTATCGTGCCGCTTCTTGCCCTTTTCTTCGGACAGCGCAGCACGACGGGCAGCTGGACCGGGGCCATTCTTGCTTCTGCGGGACTCTATCTTCTCAGCGTGTCACAGCAGTTTACCATTGCCTTTGGTGATTTTCTGGTACTCCTGTGCGCTGTTTTCTTCGCCGGTCACGTCCTTATCATCGGATGGCTGTCGCCGAAGATGAATTCATACCGACTGGCTTTCATTCAATACGCAACCTGTTCGGTTCTCAGCTTGATCGTTGCAGTGCTGTATGAAAACCTTTCCATGAATGGTATGATCCGGGCGGCAGTCCCGATTCTCTATGGCGGCGTCATGTCCGTCGGCATTGCATACACCCTCCAGGTCATCGGCCAGCGACGGGCTCATCCGGCGCATGCCGCCATTATTCTGAGCCTTGAATCGGTGTTTGCCGCCCTTGGCGGCTGGTTCCTGCTGAACGAAACCATGTCCCTGCGACAGGTGTCGGGATGCACGTTGATGCTTTTCGGTATGCTGGTCTCCCAACTCTGGATATTCATGACGGAGTGGAAGCACGCATATATCCCAAATGACTCATAAAGATGTTCGGGGCCGGGGCACAGGTTAAACGCGAAGGTCAAGTAGACAGGGTGTAAGGTGTGGGAGAGGTGATGAGTGGTAACTATACAGGCGAAAGACGAAGGGTGAATAGTATGAATATGAATTTACCTCGATCCTGAAGGGAGTATGTCCGAGATCCCCGGGTGCCGGCATTACGAAAATATGGAAGCTGTCGGCGGAGGGACCCGTGTAAATCCATTCAGGGTGGGAGTAAAAATTCCACATTTTGAATACTCGGGCTCTTGTCGGATACGGAACGAATTGAGCAGTTATCCCAACACAATTGTTTTTCTACCACCCCTCGGGTGAGGCAATACTATGAGGCGGCTTTTCGTGAAAAAATGATTTTCGATATAAGCAATGACAGTTTTTTCGAGTCATGACGGATAATACCGCTGGCGGTGCTCATAAGATCGGATGTATATATGGCACGATTACCCCACACTTCTCCATAGTCGTCGATTTCAACAAACTCTGCCCTATGTTTTTGGTATTGTTTGAGTATCTTATGATTTGGTCTGGTCACATTGTAGATTATTCCGTCAACAGATCTCCCGATGTATTCCTCGACCTTTCTGACAAAGTCGAACCCGCTGAAATTATGCGTTTCGCCGAATTTCGTCATGATATTGATGACGTACAGGACCGTTGCCTTCGTCTCCCTGAATGCTTCCTTCACACCGGGAACGATAAGATTGGGAACGATGCTGGTATAGAGATCGCCGGGACCGATGATGATATAATCGGCGCTGTTGATGGCTTCAATGACAGGCGGGTAGGCTGAAATGGAGTCGTGATGGTGAGGTACGAGATAGATATCCTTGATCCTTTCCCGCTGTGTGTCCCTTGGTATGTCGATGGCGCTCTGACCGTAGATGCGACTTCCATCATTCAGCTCGGCCACGAGGGTCGCTTTGTCGACGGTGACGGGGAGAATGGTGCCCTGCGCATCGAGTATTTCAGCGAGTGCTTTGACTCCGGTAGGAAAGTTGCCTGTGTACTCGGCCAGCATGGTGAGGAGCATGTTCCCTGCATTATGCCCCTGAAGGCGGCCGTCTCCGCTGAATCGTTTCAACAGGATGGCCCTCACAATATCGCGATGTGGTGACAGGGCAAGAACACACTTCAGTACGTCACCGGGAGGCAATATGCCCAGTTCGTCACGCAATCTGCCGGTGCTTCCGCCACTGTCGACCATTGACACAATGGCTGTAATATCAACTCCATCTATATCTCTCAGTCCGAACAGGAGGGCGAACTGTCCGCTCCCCCCACCGATTGTTACAATCTTCCATCGGTTGTCCTTCATGTCAGACGCCCTCCGAACAGTTTGAATATATTTCAGAAAGGATGATGCATGTGACTATATCAGACCTTGGTGTCCGATTCAAAGCATAACTCACCGCGCCGAGTCAACAGGGCGCTTAGTGTTTCATCCTTGACATAAACCATTACATCACCTTAAATAAACACGTCAGGTACATACCACATAACATGAGGTTTTGACATGGCTGTAATAAAACAACACTGCCCGATCTGTAAAAACGAAATCACCGTATATCGAAATCCCGTGCCCACCGTTGATATCATCATTGAAAGCGACGGCGGCAGGATTCTCCTGATCAAGCGTAAAAATGAACCGATTGGATGGGCATTGCCCGGCGGGTTTGTTGATTATGGAGAATCACTCGAACATGCGGCCATTCGGGAAGCAAAGGAAGAAACGTCCCTCGATGTGACCCTGATAAAACAGTTCCATACATATTCGAGCCCCGATCGAGATCCTCGCCAGCACACTGTTTCCACTGTTTTTATCGCCCATGGACAGGGGAAGGCACGGGCCGCCGATGATGCGGCGGAAATCGGTTTTTTTACAAAAGATACTCTTCCCGGTGCGATCGTGTTCGACCATCGGCAGATACTTGACGATTACTTTATGGATGCGTTCGAAACAAAAGAACGTCCGAACCATGCAACAGCAAAAGGATGACACAAATCCTTGATTAATGTGAGCAGACGTAACGAGTCATTTTATGCACACGCAGGTCCCATCCTCTTCCTGACCGGAATTTTCTGGATTAACTTTCTTTCCAGGATAATCCTTGCGCCACTTTTGCCGATCATCGAACCCGATCTCGGGATCTCACATGGTGAATCGGGCGGCTTCTTTATGATGATTTCCATCGGCTACAGCATGGCACTACTCGGTTCCGGCTTTATTTCATCACTATTATCACACCGCACGACTATTACCATATCTTCCATAGCGACAGGGCTCGCTCTTTTCGGAATCACTTTTGCTCATTCCCTGCTCGAAATTCGTATCGGATTACTCACTCTTGGAATGGCGGCAGGGCTGTATCTTCCTTCCGGCATGACGACGATTACTGCCATCGTCGAGTACAAGCACTGGGGTAAAGCAATAGCAATCCATGAACTGGCGCCATCCCTGGCATTCATAACCGCTCCCCTCATTTCGGAAGGTCTCATGCAATGCCTTCCCTGGAAGGGAGTTCTGATCATGATTGGAAGCATGGCAATCCTTGCGGGCATTTCCTTCGCCCTGTTCGGCTCCAGAAAAACCTTCGCAAGTAGTTCCCCGAATTATGGAAACATCAGCAATCTTCTCGGACAACGACATTTCTGGATCATGACTGTTCTTTTCAGTCTCGGCATCGCAGCCAGTATCGGAATATACAGTATGTTGCCGCTGTATCTTGTCTCTGAACGTGCTATTGAACGTGGTCTTGCCAACTCGCTTATCGGACTCTCCCGGATCCCCGTTCTCCTGATTGCCATCATTGCGGGCTGGATATCCGATAGAGCAGGACCAAAGATGACCATACGGTGCGTCTTGATCTTTAACGGAATTATGACAATATTGCTCGGCATTATACCGGGAAACTTCATTGTAATTATTATCTTCCTTCAACCGATGCTGTCGGTCTGCTTTTTCCCGGCTGCTTTTAGTTTGCTGTCATCGATATGTCCCCCGGAGCAGAGAAGTCTCACCGTATCATTCACTGTTTTATTTGCATATCTGATGGGGGCTGGTTTTATTCCCGCCGGAATGGGACTCCTGGGAGAAGTAGGCTCTTTTGCAATGTCATTCGTTATTCTTGGAGGGTTCCTGGGAGCATCTGTTGTCCTCACTCGCTTTCTAAAGCAGCGGCAGTCGTAAAAAACCTTTGCTCTCGGTAACCGATGTGTCATGATGGTTTTCAGAAAAATTCTGACTCGGAACTACGGCCCTCCGTTATGTCCTGCAGCTCCATATTTCCATGATTCATGATCGGCAAAGAAATTAGACCTGAGCATTGAGAAACGAATTGAAATTGAATCGCGGCGTGTTGAGAGTCGTTTTCAGAATATACAAACCCCTTGGGATATGAAGGATGATAGGATCACTTCTTGCCGTGGATATCGGCATCAAAACCGGACTTGCCCTGTTCAGCACCAGGGGACGTCTCATATGGTATCGTTCGCACAATTTCGGGACGGTATCTCGGCTCCGACGTGCCACAAGGTCTCTCCTGGACAGTATCCCCGACCTGAGATGGCTGGTCCTCGAAGGTGGGGGAGCATTGGCCGATATATGGGAAAACGAAGCTCTTCGTAGAAAGATATCAGTTCACCGGATCGATGCCGAAGTCTGGAGGCATACATTTCTGTATAAACGGGAACAGAAAAGCGGAGCACTGGCGAAACGCAACGCCAAAGAACTGTCCCGCATCGTTATTGACTGGTCCGGAGCATCACGACCGACTTCTCTTCGTCACGACGCCGCAGAAGCAATTATGGCGGGATTGCGGGGAACGCTCCACGTGGGGCTGCTGAAAGAACTTCCAAAAGGCCTCAGGCGTCCACATCCTGCCGGAAAGCTCCCAACTGTGTCCCGACATGTCGGGATTTCTCTCAACATTAACCAACCGCTGAAACGCGATGAATGAGACTGAGCCGCAAAGACAATTCAAAGGCATGCGGCCGGCGACCGTGGATTATGACGTAAGCATAAGCAAAAGTATTAATCGGAAATTGCGTATCATCCATGATATCTTTCTTTGTAACTATTCAGCACAATGTTCTTTTACATCTATAAATGCAGGGTACTTTCCCTGAAAGAGCAGACATAGGGCATCGGACGCAGTAACGCCATGTTTTCTGCATGTGGACAGGTAGCTTC
>DSDU01000199.1 GCA_011056835.1 Deltaproteobacteria bacterium | reverse complement strand
TCCGCATTCAAATTCAAAATGAGCTGCGAATGACGGGCTTGGCTGCTTCAGATAACGTGCAGAATATCAAAGATCAGTTCCCTTGCGGGTCATATGCAAAAACGTAACCGGAAATTACTGATTCTCTATGGTACTTCATCAAAAAAATTGATATACGTAACAAATATTGAATAATGGTTGTCGGTGCCGTCTGAAAAGACGGATCGAGAAAACGTCAATAATCATCAAACCTTTTGTTTATCCCGAACTTCAGTATGAGTCCTGAGGGTCTGAGTATGTATATGCCGCAGGGAGGCAGCCATGTCTGATGCATACATGGGCAGGATCTTGCGTGTTGATCTGTCCCATGGGACGATCATCGAAGAAGCGGTCCCGGATTCAGTTTATGAAAACTACCTTTCAGGATTGGGGCTGGCAGCCTATATTCTGTTTAAAGAGATACCCGCCGGAGCTCATCCGCTTGGGCCGGACAATATCCTCGGATTTATCTCCGGGCTCTTGACGGGAACGGGAAGTCTTTTTGCGGGTCGATGGATGGTAGCCGGTAAATCTCCCCTGACAGGAGGATGGGGTGACGCAAATTGCGGCGGTAATCTCGCACCCGCCATCAAACGTTGCGGCTACGACGGCATTTTTTTTAAGGGAATCAGCGAAAAGCCGGTCTATCTTTATGTGGATGGCGGACGGTTCGAACTGCGTGATGCGTCCCGTGTGTGGGGAAAGGATGCAGTTGAGGCTGAGAAACTTCTCATTGAGGAAACCGGTCCCCGTTCGCGGGTCGCCCTGATCGGTACCGCCGGAGAGAGGCTTTCCCTTATATCCGGTATCTGCAACGATGGGGGAAGAATCGCCGCACGATCGGGACTCGGTGCCGTAATGGGTTCGAAGCGACTGAAGGCGGTCGTTCTCAATGGCGCAAAACGGATACCGGTGTCCGATCGGGATGCCGTGAAAACCCTCAGCCGAAAATGCAGTGCATGGGTTCGAACACAGTTGCCCCTGATTCCCGGATTTATGATGGCGTACCTGGGATCGTTCATGCGAATGTTACCCGTTCAAATGGCTCTTAACGGTATGCTGTATAAGATGTTCCTTCGAAAATGGGGCACGGGGAGCATGAATCAGATGTCCGTCGAAATGGGGGATGCCCCGATCAAAAACTGGCTCGGCAGTCATATCGATTTCGATATGAAAAAATCAATAACAACCGATCCCGATGTCTTCACGCGGCGCGAAATTGTAAAGTATCACTGTTATTCCTGCCCGCTGGGCTGCGGAGGAATTTGTTCAACGAAAGGAAAATATGCACAGTCCCATAAACCCGAATATGAGTCGGTTCTTGCCCTCGGAGGTCTGTGCATGAATAACGATGTGGAAAGTATCTTTTACCTCAATGAGCTGTTGAACCGGGCAGGAATGGACACTATTTCGGCCGGTGCGACGGTCGCTTTTGCCATTGAATGTTATGAAAACGGCATTCTGACAAAACAGGATACGGATGGCATCGAACTCACATGGGGAAATTCACAGGCAATCGTAGAGCTTGTCCGCAAAATGATTAAGAGGGAAGGTATTGGAGACACACTGGCCGACGGGTCAAAGAAGGCGGCGGAAAAGATAGGGAGGGGAGCTCCGCATCATGTCGTTCATGCCGGCGGTCAGGAACCCGCCATGCATGACGGGCGCAATGACCCGGGATATGCCCTACACTATTCGGTGGAACCGGCTCCGGGGCGTCATACGATCGGGTCCTTCATGTATTACGAGATGTTCCAATTATGGAAAGTTATTAAGCCCCTGCCGAGAGTATGGCCATTGTACATGAAAGGGAGGAAATACATAGCTGATGAAAAGAAGGCTATCATGAGCGCTGCCTGCAGCAAGTTCATGAATGTTGTTAACGGTGCCGGGCTGTGTCTGTTCGGTGCGTTCCTCGGTGTAAAAAAAATCCCCACCTTCGATTGGCTGAATGCGGCGACGGGATGGAATAAGACGCCTGAAGAATACATGGACATCGGTGCAAGAATCCAGACGGTGAAACAGATGTTCAATATCAAGCATGGAGTAAACCCGAAGGATTATCGGGTCAGCAAGCGGACAACCGGGCATCCTCCACTTGTTGAAGGTGCCAATGCGGAACGCAGTGTGGATATTGAGATAATGATGCGGAACTATTGGCGACAGTTAGATTGGGATGAGGAAACAGGAATACCAACCGCCGACTGTAAAGCAAGATTCGATATAGAAACGGACTGATACGGTTCATGGGGGAACGAAATGGCATTTACGATTACGGAGGCGTGTAACGGTTGTGGCGCGTGTGTGAAATTCTGTCCCGTTGGTGCGATTCACGGTGAGAAGCATGAAGTGCATGTCATTGAGGATATTCTGTGCATCGAATGTGGAGCCTGCGGCAGGATTTGTCCCGTGGAAGCGGTCAGGGATCAGTTCGGGAAACAGTGCGTGAAAATCAGGAAATCGGAGTGGGAAAAACCGATATTTGATTACGAAAAGTGCATATCCTGTACCATCTGTCTTGATTCCTGTCCGGCGGGATGCCTTGATCTGACCCATGTTCCCAATTCAAAAGATCCTCACGGCTACCCGTTTATGGAGAATGAAAAAGCCTGTATCGGATGCGGATTCTGTGCACTTGAATGTCCTACCGATGCAATTACTATGATTATTCCTGAGGGTCAGCTGATGGAGGATGCACGGTGACGAGAATGCCTTTTGTGCGTTCCATGAATGGTATGTTTCACACAGGGAGACAGGGTAATGGAAATTCGAGAGACGACAATCGAATGCCGGATGTTCGTCCGTAGTCGTATGCAATAAACCATCGGTCATTGACCGTTTGACTGTCCGGGTGTATCGCACAAGGGAATAAGGGAGAGACATAATGGTATCATATAGAGAAGTCAAGCCGGGTGGAAAACCGTTCAAACGGGCCTATGTTGCCGTCATGTTATGGTTTGTCGGCAGGGCTGTTCAGGCTGCCGCTCGTGTGGACAGGGCGGTCGCAAGGGAGTTTGATGATCTGCCCGACAGCTTTACGTTTTGCCTGGGGGTTGAACCACGGGGACCGTTCATGGTCGTCGGTAAAAGCAAAAAGGGAAGGGTAAAATATCTCGGCTGGAATCCTGCAGGAAAAGAGATAGACCTTGCAATGAGGATACAAAATATGGAGGCGGCGATACTCCTTTTTACATTTCAGGAGAACAACGCGCTTTCGGCCTGTCGAAACCGCATCACTGTTGATGGTGATATTCCGGCCGCATGTGCCATGATGCGTGTCATCGATATTGTTGAGGTGTATCTTCTGCCGAAGATGATTGCCCGACTGGCGATAAAACGATATCCGAGTTGGTCATTCAGAAGAAAATACCTTGGTCGGATTCGTATCTATTTCCGTTCCGTTCTCGGATATTAGGAGAAGAAAGGTCTTATATGTTTCTGCCGAATGAGTATGAATTTTCATGTTTCGTAAAAATAAACTCGGGCACGCGGGCTCTTGAGCACCTGCCTCATGAACTGGATGCTCTCAATGCAAGAAAGCCTCTGATTGTTGCTGGGAAAGATGTTTCAAAGGAAGGGCATGTAAGGAAACTCATGTCGGCGTTCAGGGATTCAGGTATGACCATCGGTGTCTGTGATGATATTTCCGGTCCGTTTGATGCGCCCTTGATTGAAGCGATTACCAATTTATATCGGAATAAGGATCATGATTCAATTGTGGCCGTCGGCAGTGGTTCGATTGTAGATGTTGCCAAGGTATTGAATGTTTCCGTTTCATACGGCGGCAGAACACTCAGAGAGCTGGCTGGAAAAAACGGGATACCAAATCCCCTTGACCCGTTCATCTTTGTGCCGACCGCCGGAGGCGATGGCTATGAAACATCCCGGTATGCGGAGATCGAGGATATGAAGTTTTCTTCCGATTTCCTCATGCCGGACCTCGTGGTGATTGACCCCCGAATGGTTACATCGAGAGATACTCGAATAATAGTTGCGACGGCCATGACGGCGCTGGCCCATGCGGTTGAGGCATACACGTCTCCGGCTAAAAACCACATTACCGATATTTATGCACATGCTGCAATTAAATATGTCGCCGAATATCTGATACCTGTCGTAAGACACCCGGCCGACAGAGATGGCAGTTGTGCCTTGGCGAACGCTGCGTGTATGGCCGGCTGCGTCGTGTCCGACATGACAATGGGAATGGCCCATATTCTTGGAGAGACGATCGGCGCGATGTTCGGCATCACCCCGGGAATCTGCATGGGCATCGTGCTGCCTTATACAGTGGCACACAGAGCGCTGCATTTCGGTGCCCGGACGGCAGACCTGATACTGCCGTTGGCAGGATTCGATGACTGCGCGAAAATATCTCCATCGCTGAGTGATGCAGTGGCGGTCACAATGATGATTGATCTGCAGCATGAACTGAATGGACAAACCCATGGAGGGATACCGAGGACGCTCGAAGAAGCTGATGTACCTCCATACATGCTTCAGGATATTGCCGAGAGATGCATCACTGATGATTTGCCGGGGTATACATACAGTGATTATCTGACGGTAGTTAAGCAGGCGTGGGAAGGATCGCCGGCCATGAATGGATGAGGAGGGCTGTTAGAATGCATCTGCCCGGATATTATGAGTTTTCCGCCCGTGTTAAGGTTGTTTCAGGTCACCGTGTCCTTGAGAAGATTCCGGCCGAGCTGAGAAAGCTCGGGGCGTCGAAACCGTTTATTGTAACGGACAACGGTGTGTCCTCTGCAGGGCTGCTTGAAATCGTCACCGATTCGATACGTAGCGGAGTCACCATCGGGGCTGTCGCCGACGACATTCCCCAGGATTCGGACGTCTGTATCATCAATGACCTGGCGGGTATTTTCCGTGAGCGAGGCTGTGACTCTCTTATTGCTCTCGGAGGAGGGTCAGTCATCGATACGGCAAAGGGGATCAATATCGTAATTTCGGAAAATACGTATGACCTGATGAAATTCAGCGGAGCTGGACGATTAAAACGGGCCTTGAAACCCTTGATCGCCGTGCCGACGACCGCCGGAACAGGATCAGAGACCACCATGGTGGCGGTCATAGCAGATCATGAACGGCAGCGAAAAATGCTGTTTGTCAGCTATTTTCTCGTGCCTGACGTTGCCGTTCTGGATTCCCGGATGACACTGAGCCTCCCGCCCGCCATGACGGCGGCAACGGCGATGGATGCCCTATGCCATGCCGTTGAAGCATACACCTGTCTCGCGAAAAACCCCATGAGTGATATCTGCGCCCTCGAAGCCATAGAGCTCATCAGCAGGAACCTGTTGCATGTAGTTAATAATCCCGGAGACAAAGACGGGCGGCTCGCTCTGGCAAATGCCGCCACACTTGCAGGGATGGCCTTCTCAAACTCCATGGTGGGCATGGTTCATGCCTTGGGACACTCAGTCGGTTCCGTCTGTGGTGTTCCCCATGGTATGGCAATGTCTGTTCTGCTCCCCTACGGTCTCGAATACAATATGCACAAAGTCTCTCATTTTATTGCAGAACTTCTGTTTCCCCTAGCCGGCTCGGAGATATTCGCCCGGACTCCGAAACATCTCAGGGCCGAGCGGGTCGTAACAATAATTAGGAAGTTGAATCAGGATCTTCATGATGCCACAGGAGGACGGCACGCCCGTTTCTTCGGAGAGGTTCTTGATCGGCATGGCGCCCACATGGTGGAGAAAGAAAAAATCCCGGATATTGCTCGAACCGCACTCGGAGACGGAGCGTTGTTTTATAATCCCGAAGACCTGGATTATGATGATATGCTGATGGTTATGGAAGGTGCGTGGGAAGGCGTGCCGCTTAAGCGGAACCTCATCAAGAGTGGGTAGGAGGAAAACAATGCCGTACTTCAGGTATAAAGGGGCTCGTTGCGATCACAGGGATATCTGAAAGACAGACATCGGTTGTCGATCGATCGGGTGGGGTTGGAACGTGAATCGATTCAGGTATATCGAAGGATATTGTTTACTGATTATGTTGTGCTCCCTCATGCTTCTTTCCATACCGGAAACCACACTCTCCGCAGCGTGCAGACACACCTTACGAGACTGCTTTCGGATCGAGGATGATCAGGAACGGCTCGGATGTTATGATGAAATTGCCCGTGAAACGCCTTTCGATGCAGGACCTGATGCTGAGCAAACGGATGAAGCAGTTGAATCCGTACCGGATAATGATTCCTACCTGACAAAACTGTGGGAACTTGATGACAATAAACCCCGTGGTAAATATGCCGTTATGATGCATCGATCGAATTACATTCTGCCGCTGGCATATAACAGTTCCCCCAATAGAGAACCCTATCAGGTCGGATCAAGCAGAGAGAATGTCGAGGAGATGGAAGTCAAGTTTCAATTGAGCCTGAAAGTGAAACTCTGGCAGGATATAGTGGGCAAAGACGTGGACCTGTGGTTCGGATACACGCAGAAGTCGTTCTGGCAGTTGTACGATTTTTCGGAATCTTCCCCATTCCGTGAAACCAATTATGAGCCGGAGGTGCTCTTCAATCTTCGGACACATTTCAGGCTT
This sequence comes from Deltaproteobacteria bacterium, assembly GCA_011056835.1. Taxonomy (GTDB): domain Bacteria; phylum Desulfobacterota; class Syntrophia; order Syntrophales; family UBA6807; genus DSDU01. The sequence continues at coordinate 4,334 of DSDU01000199.1, read as the reverse complement.
CTGGGGATCGATATACGCACGATAACCCTGGGCTTGAATCATCAATCAAACGGTCGTTCCGAACCATACTCCCGGAGTTGGAACCGGCTTGTGGGTAACCTTGGTCTCGAGAGAGGAACTTTTACCCTGCTTCTGAAAACGTGGTACCGTATACCCGAGAGCGATGACAAAGATAACAATCCGAATATTGATGCCTACATGGGATATGGCGAACTTCAAAGCTATTATATATGGAAAAAGCACCGGTTCGGCGTGATGTTGCGCAATAACCTCAGGTCTGGAAACAATCGGGGAGCGGTGCAGCTCGACTGGAGTATTCCCCTCACAGATCGGGTCGGCTTCTATATTCAGTACTTTAACGGGTATGGCGAGAGTCTTCTCGATTATGACCGCAGTTCCAATCGAATAAGTCTTGGCTTCATTTTGTCAAACTGGAATTGAAGCCGCTCAATTCTTGTTTTCTGATGCCTGCGGAAATGAACATAGAAAAAGCCGCGACATAAATGATATGAATAGGTTTCTCCGCGTGAATCTAAGCTTCCCTGTACGCGTTCGAACAACAAGATTTTTTAACCCAAAGAAATCCGGGTTATTCGGCATATTGCATGAGCACATCCCTGAAAGACTTTTAGTTGATCTCGGATGTATCTGTTTTTTCCCGAGGTTGTTTCATCTTTTCCCCTGCCTGATTACCTGAGATGTTTTAATCCCGATCCAACAAGCTTGCTGAAAAGAGTCGTCGCATGGTGAAGCTGTCCCTGTGATCGGAATACATCGATATAAAAGTAGTTCCATGCATGATAACATAATGTCCTGGAAGATAATTATTAAAGAATTTATTCAATTATCCGATAGTTATCGTACAGCCTTTATTCCGATTCAAGGAGGGGCATGGAAACTCATAAAGACTTGATAATGCCTGCCAGCACAGCCGGGCTCAGTGAGATGGGATTAAACCCTGTAACCCTCTCATTTCCCAAGGATCTGGAAGATCCGTTTCGCCATGATTATTACGTTAATTCATTGAAAATGGTGAGATTGTCGCTTGTCGTAGGAATTTTCCTCTATGGATTTTTTGGGATTCTGGATGCCGAACTTGTCCCCGCGATGAAGTGGAAGTTGTGGTCCATCCGCTTCGCAATTGTCTGGCCAAGCCTTTTAGCTGTCATCATTTTTTCCTACTACGACGCATTCAAAAAATATTTTCAAGCGTCGATCATGGCTGCCATGATCATTGCCGGATTTGCCATTATTCTTATGATTTCCATTATTCCACCGCCGGTGAATTACTCATATTATGCCGGTCTCATTCTTGTATTGATATGGGGATATACCTTTACCCGTGTCAGGTTTATCTGGGCGACATCCGCAGGCTGGCTCATCGTAGCATTCTATGAAGTTGTTGCAATATGGATAAATGAGACCCCCATTTCTATACTTATGAGTAATAATTTCTTTTTCATCAGTGCCAATATAGCTGGCATGATTGCCTGTTATTCGATCGAATATTACACACGACGTGATTTCTATCTCGCCTATCAACTTGAAGTGGAACGGGAAAAGGTGCGCTCCGCAAATATCAGGCTTGAAAAAGTCGTTGAGGAGCGGACTGCACAGTTGGTGAAGACAAACCAGGAACTGAGAACAGAAATTGATGAGCGCAAGACTGCAGACAAAAAGCGGATGGCGCTGGAAGGAAAACTTCAGGAAGCGCAGAAACTTGAGGCTCTCGGAACACTCGCCGGAGGAATTGCACATGATTTCAATAATATCTTGATGGGAATTCAGGGAAACGCCTCATTAATGCTTCTGGGCATTGATTCATGTCATCCGAACTACGATCGAATAAAGAACACGGAGCAATATGTCCTTCGAGGTTCGGAACTGACCAGGCAGTTGTTGGGATTTGCACGGGGCGGAAAGTATGAAGCGAAACCGGCCCACTTAAATCAATTGATCGATAAATCATCCCAGATGTTCGGACGCACCAAAAAGGAAATAATCATACACTCAGATCTACATGATGATCTCTGGGTCGTGAAGGTCGACCGTGGCCATATAGAACAGGTTTTACTGAATCTGTATGTCAATGCATGGCAGGCCATGCCGGGCGGGGGGCACCTGAATCTGAGTACCGATAACGTTATACTTGACAAAGATAACCTGAAAGATGCGGATAATCACCCCGGCAAATATGTGAAAATATGTGTCAGGGACACGGGTATCGGGATGAACAAAGAGACGCAAAAAAGGATATTCGATCCCTTTTTCACTACGAAGGAAAGGGGGAGAGGAACGGGCCTGGGGCTGGCCTCTGCATATGGAATAATAAAAAATCATGGAGGGTTTTTCGAGGTTTCCAGCGAAATCGGCAAGGGAAGTGAATTTTCAATATATCTTCCGGCTTATGAAGAAGAAGTTGTTGAGCAGGAGCATCTTGTTCAGGAAAAAATAATAAAAGGAGCAGAAACCATTCTCCTTATTGATGATGAAGACATGATCATCGAAGTTACCGGCAGCATAATCCGGGAACTTGGGTATTCCCTCCTGACAGCGAAAAGCGGCAGTGAAGCAATGACTGTTTATGGAAACAACATTGCAGCCATTGATCTCGTTATTCTGGATATGATCATGCCCGATATGAGCGGCGGAAACATTTACGACCGCCTCAAGAAGATCAATCCCGATGTGAAGGTTCTTCTTTCAAGTGGATACAGTATATCCGGTGACGCCGATGCCCTGTTGAAGCGGGGATGTGACGAATTTATCCAGAAACCCTATGATATAAATACGCTGTCCCGAAAAATCAGGGATGTGCTTCAGATGAAGGCCAGGAATAAGGAAGCACTATCGGAACCTCCGGTGGATCAAGAAAATCGTATACATCATTATACAAGCAAGAAAGTTTATCATTCACATGGAAGCACTCGTGACAATAACGCAGATGATATGCTTATCATGTGAAAAGACAAACTTTGACTTCGACTGATAATGAAAGGAATCCCAAATGTCAGTGACGAATATCAGGACAAATCACATTGATAAGTCAGCCGGATGCCCCATGCCCCCGGAATTTTTCCATAGCAATCACTTGCCTGAATCTTCGGAACGAGAAATATCGATCAACAGTCGATTCAAAAGCATTTTCAGCAGACTTGAAGAAGGACATATCCGACTCCGGAATAGACTGAACTCGCTTGAAGAAACAGGAGAGGCCCTGGAAAAACAGTTATATGTCGAGCTTAAAAGCTATGATCCCTGGCGCTTCGAATTAATGGACGAACTGGCACGTATCGCTGCACATTTTGATGAAAGAGAAAGAAGGAAGTGCCGTGAATACATAGCTGTCTCAGAATACTTCAATATAGTTCAGGAAGCACCCTTCTACTGGCGTATTATCAATAAGCCGAACGGTTATGCAGGCGATGCGCAAATGATGAGCTTTATATACCGCAATGATTTCGAGGGACCGACACCATTTGCCAGATTCCTCCATAAACATGCAGTTTCAACCAAGGCGTGCCAGGCGGTGAGAAACAGAAAAACATATCTGAGAAAAGAGATCATCCGGAGAAACGGTGGAAAGATACTGAGTCTGGCTGCGGGTCCGGCCCAGGAGATAATGGAAGTCTTAAATATTTATCGAGACAACGGCTATACATTTGTGGCTCTCGATCATGACATGGACACACTGAAAACATATGATATCGCGCACAGAGACAGCCGATTCAGGTATGCTCTCGCTAATGCGTTTCAGATTATATCCGGCAACTACATGACGGCACGGCCCCGAAGGATTATGGAAAAATTTTGTCATCCTCGCACCGATTTCAAAGGTCTCAATCTGTTGTGGAGTTCAATCAAATACGACCTTGTTTTTATGCAGAAAGAAGAATTCGATCTCGTGTACAGTGCGGGGCTGTATGATTACATAAAAACATTTCCACTTGATGACGGCAAGGGAACGGTTGCGCTGACGAAAAACTTATTCGAACTTGTAAAGCCGGGAGGGGCATTGATTGTGGGAAACTTCAGTAACGGCAATCCCGGGGATCTTAGATTCGTCATGGAATACATCTACGATTGGCAGCTGATACATCGGAATGAGCGGGATATGTTTGATTTTGCCAGGGCGATTCCCGAATCCCAGATTGAGAATATTGAGATCGTTAGAGAACCGCTGGGCATTAATTATTTCCTCAAAATAAGGAAGACTAGAGTTTAGAGTTTCCTTAGCGCCTGTTGTTCTTTAAAAAAAGCATACCTCACCGTCGGTGCCTTTTTAAGCGGCAAATAACGCATTGATTGTACAGATGTAACGCTGTTATTCAGGC
>DSDU01000054.1 GCA_011056835.1 Deltaproteobacteria bacterium | reverse complement strand
CTCCATGACCGTGAAAAATGGATTCGTCATTTTCGAATCCAGTTGATTTTAATTTCCATCCTCTTTCTCTGTGCCTTGTGGGTATTGAACCACGGGTTCTGAGTCGGTCTGGTGAACAACGCACATCAATCACGACGATACCGGGATTATTCTTATTCTTCGTTGTCAGAACCAGCGTTATGCGGGGAAAAAAGAAAGACAACGAGCAAATGGCCATTGCGGAGACAATGGACGGGGTATCGTCGGTCGGGTGTGTGAAGCGACGATATCTGATATTTGAAAAAGGATTTTCTCCTTTCCATAGAGATTATTCGATTTACAATTTTTCACGTTTCGGTTGGCATTCCTGAGAAATCCTTCCAGATTTCTGAATCCCCGCATCTTGTTGTCCTCTCCATAATGAAAAATACGGTGCGTGATTTGATGTAAAAAGAGGGGGATCGTTTCTGATGATGGGCGCCACCGCGGGATTTTTTTTGAACGTCCTTTCCACGAAACGCCGTACCTTGTGTCGGTTCCACCCCCGGGGATGATCGAAGTTCCTGTAGAGGAACAGGTCACCGTCGTAAAAATCTCTCGTTCTGAGAACTTCCGCGTCAGAACCGCACGCGGGCAGATTAAAAATGGCGATATTCAGAAAATCAATTACATCCCGGTGTCTCACCGTAAATTCCAGGGTCTGAAGCGCCTCCGTTTCCGTTTCAGCCGGTGTTCCGAAGAGAAGATAGACATATGTGTCGATGCCTGCCACCTTCAATGCGGTTAAGGTCCTGGATGCCTCATCAATATCAATACCTTTTCCCAGGCTGTCAAGGACGCCTTGGTGACCGGACTCGATGCCGAGTTTCAGCATAACGCATCCCGATTTTTTAAGAGCATGACAGAAATCTTCGTCGGCGAGCTGCTGCGTTACGCGGGCAAACCCGTACCACGGCGCTCCCGGCGGATGATTCGCCAGTTCATAAAGAAGACTGGGACTGATGGCGTTGTCAAGAAAATGAATAAGTGACGGATTCATTCTTTGGATTAGCGTTAAAAGATCATTGTTTACCGCTGTGGCCGGAATGGGTTTATAAGGGGTTCCTTCCGCCTTTTCGGGACAGAACGAACAACGATTCCAGTAGCATCCGCTCGATGCACTGTAGGGGAGGGTAAATCCCGGCGCCAGATACGGAACTGACGCAAAATCATCGTAATCTGGTGTCCTGTGTTCTTTTTTATATTCCTTACCAACCATGGAAAGCAACGCTTCTTCACCGGGACCTGCAATCATGACGTCGATCAGTCCATTGAAGGGATTCTTCCAGTCCGGTCTTCTCTGCCATGAGGTTGCCAGACCGCCGCCGATAACTATTGTTATGCCGGAGGCAATAGATTTCACATAACCGATCATGGCAAAGGTGCACAGGGCCTGGCTGAGGTAATTGAGGGAGAATCCGATGATTTGCGGGTTCTTTTTTTCGATCAGGCGGTGAAGCCTCTCTCTGAAATAAGGATAAAAAGGGTTTGCCTCCGGTGTTTCGGCGGCTCTGATAAGATCACTGCTTTTCACGGGAGAGCGCGTCGCATCCTGATAATTTGCCAGGCTGATGGTGATGCCTGACTGCCGGGCAGCAATGCTGAGGATTCGGTTGACATCCATGACCGCCCGGGAATACCGGTCATGATTGGCAAAGGTTTTTATATCGCCAAGCAATGACAGATTTTCTTTTAAATGACGGGAGGCGCGTCTGGTCCAGGTGTCGGAAGCCGTCGGCGGAGTATCGAGAATCGAAAGAAGCCCCTCGAAATTCGCATCAACAACCTCGCAATACATATCGTTCTTCCGCAAGGTGCCCGCAAGTTTGGCAAGACCGGCCGGTGGCTCGCATGGTTTTGACACGGGCGGATGTATGAGAATCATTTATTCCTCTACCAAGTATCCATTTGTATTGTCACCTTATAGACCGAAGCACGGTTATTTGCAATGACTGTTCATCTGCTCCGATCATTGTGCCAAAATCCCCGATCTACTTACCCACCCATTGACTCGTCATCATAACATGAATTGAATTTTTCGCATGTTTTGTGTATGTTGTGGTACAGAGTGGTATCCCAACCGGACCGATCAGTTTCATCCATACTTCAACGGCCAGGAACAATTCACAGCACCGACAAGGAGGTCAGAAATCCATGCCGGCCAATTTACCCCCGGTGTACCTGGAAGCGGAGAGGCAGTATCGGGAGGCAAAAACTCCGGAGGCTAAACTGGAAGCCCTGGAGGAGATGCTCGCTGTTATCCCAAAACATAAAGGTACCGATAAACTCCGGGCCGATCTTCGCCGGCGTGTTTCAAAATTCAAGGATCAGGCACAGAAGAAGAGAGGGGGAGCACGTCAAAAAACAGCATATTCCATTGAAAAAGAAGGAGCGGCCCAAGTTGCGGTGATCGGTTTTCCCAACACGGGAAAGTCATCGCTCGTGTCGCTCTTGACAAAAGCTTCGCCGGAAGTCGCGGATTTTCCTCACAGTACCCATAAACCCACTCCCGGAATGGCGGCATATGAAAATATACAGTTTCAGTTGGTTGATACACCGCCCATCACGATGGATTATCTTGATCCCGCCCTTGCCGATTTTATCAGACGAACGGATATACTGGTAATAATGGTTGATCTTGAGGCTGATCCGCTTCAGCAGTTTGAAGATACCATAAACGTTCTCGAATCGATACGTGTCTTTCCCGAGGGAATCCCCGTGCCCGATACGTTGAAAAAATTGCCCTTTATCAAACGGGTTCTCGTTGTGGCCAATAAAATGGATAATGCAGAGGATGAAGAAACCTTTGAAATTTTTATGGAACTGAGCGGCACAACACTGAGATGCATGGGCATATCCACCAGGACAGGGAGAAATCTCACACTGTTTCTCGAAAAACTGTTTGAGCTGTCGGAGGTTATTCGGGTCTACACCAAAGTGCCGGGGAAAGAACCCGATCTTGATCAGCCCTTCGTCGTTCCCAAAAACAGTACGCTGGAGGATCTGGCGGCAAAAATCCATAAGGACTTTGTATCGAAATTAAAACATGCGAAGATATGGGGTACCGCCGTCCGCGACGGTCAGATGGTGCAGCGGGATTATGTCATGCAGGATGGTGATATTGTTGAAATACACGTCTGATCAAAGGAGGAGGTTGGGGTTTTTAGCTCTTGATCTGTCGAGCTGTCTTCTCCGCCTCACCAAGCCATACATCATGAATTGGAAATGCTTCTTGACCGGTTCAACCATCAATGATAGTATAAAAACAGATTATTGAAAGTCAGTGTTTCGGTCTTATTCGCGTTCCCGTACTGCGGCGCATTTCAGAATTCCCCCTTCTTGTTGTGAATGGACAGCTTTGGTGAGCGGTGACTACCGGTCCAAATACTGGGGTGAGAGACTTTTGTCCCGGGGCGTCAGGACAAGGATAGTGATATCCCTTCAATCCTGTACACAGGAGCGCCACTCTCTATTGTAGCCCGCTCACCATCTTCTGCCATAATCCCGTTTCGTTACAGGTAAAATCAGTGATAGCCGTCCATGTCGTTCTGAGACGACAACCGGGTGGGCATCTTGACGTTCACATCAGCATAATAGTATAAGGTTTCACACTATTCAAGTGGAACCGTATGATACAGACGGACGTTACAAAACAGAAATTCATTACGCTTGACGACATTACAGTCCGGCTGTTTGACCGATTTGTTCTGGCGCACACGTTCTGGGAGATAAATCGCGGCGAAAACTGGGCGGTTATCGGACCGAACGGTTCCGGAAAATCGACGCTGGTGCGGGCTCTCGCCAGCGAAGTTCCCATCGTTCGCGGGAGGATTGTAAATCATTCACCCCGCCCGATGAAAGATCTCGTCGGCTATGTGTCCTTTGAACTCCATCGGGACCTGATCAGAGAAGAGGCGGATCGGGACGACGCCAGATGTTTCAGCGATAACTTCAACGACCTGACAACAGTTCGACAGATTATCCTGTCAGGAACCGGCGGTGTAACGTCAGGAAAGAATCAACTGGAGCGAATCGTCAATTATCTTGACATTGATCATCTGCTTGACCGACGGATCAGATTTCTTTCTACGGGGGAGATGAGAAGGGTTATCATCGCCCGGGCTCTCCTCAAGGAACCGGAACTCCTCATCCTGGACGAACCCTATGACTGTCTCGATGTATCGTCGCGCCGCCATCTTGCTGAAATAATAGATATGTTGATGCGTACCGGTGTTCAGGTAATTTTTGTGGCTCATCGAACCGATGATCTCCCGTCCGGAATATCTCATGTCATATGCACAGATGATTCAACGGTCGTCGCGAAAGGCAGGCGAGATGATATTTTGAACAGTAAGATGATCGATACGCTCTTCACCACGAGTCGAACATTGCCGTATGAATTGCATTCCGAGGAAAGGGTTGCAAAAAAATGTGTTGATGAACAATCGAAGATACTCATTGAAATGCATGACATAACCGTATCCTACGGAGGCAGAGCCGTGATCAAGGACCTGCATTGGACTATGAGCCGGGGTGAACACTGGGCCATTACCGGTCCGAACGGATCGGGGAAAACCACGCTTCTCAATCTTATCACAGGGGACAACCTCCAGGCGTATTCAAATGATGTCTGTCTGTTCGGAAGGCGGCGCGGTTCCGGGGAGACGCTCGGAGATATCAGGAAACAGCTTGGTTTCCTATCATTTGATTATCAGATTTATTACCGGCAGAACATCGGTATCTTCGATGTGGTCCTTTCCGGTTTTTTCGATTCGGTGGGTCTGTATCGATACGCTTCGGTGGACCAGCGGGAAACGGCTAGGAGGTGGCTTGCAATCATGGGACTTGAGGATCGGGGGGAAAAGCGATTTGACCATTGTTCCTATGGAGAGCAAAGACTTGTTCTGCTGGCCCGTGCCATGGTCAAAACACCATCGCTTCTTATCCTTGACGAACCGTGCGAGGGGTTGGACCGGGCGAACCGGGACATGATCATGCAGCTTCTCGATCACATCGGAACCAATACCGGCACACACCTTTTGTACGTAACCCATCGTGAAGAAGATATCCCTGTGTGCGTGACACACCGACTTGCATTTGAAAAAACTTCTGATGATAACTACCGTATCCGGTGTTTTCCTGTCTGAATATATCACAGACGGATAATAAGATGTCTGTTCGAAGATCGTAATCTCGATATGATCGAGGAGGCCGGCGATGGAGACGGTTTTGCTTGCGTCAGGGATGATCATGGCAATTTTTTTTCTTGCTGCGAGTCTGGTTTCCATGGGTACCAGGGACCGGGAGCAGATAGCCGAGATTGCCGATGTGCTCGACATGACCATGCGGTTCAATTTTTCCAAGGGATGGGTTGCCGAATCGAAAACCTTTCGCTCGCGGATCTGGGTATCGCGATGGGAGGACGCCACCTATGAAGTGCCGGACCTGATGATTTTTGTGACCTTCTCCAGACCGCTCCCTTTTCCCCTTGTGCTCACAAACCGCGAAGCGACGGAGGAACGCTTTCCCTTCGATACGCAATTTTCGAGGACGAAAGGCATGAAAATCATGGAGATTCCCGGGGTCAGCGATATGTTGTCGATTCATTGCCCAAAGTATGACAGCGATCGGTGTGCCCATATCATTCGACAGACCGGTGCAGTTTTGGCTCGATTCGGCAGACTTGCGGATGAACGGCGTGCCCTGTTTCAGATGGGGCGTTGGCAGATCAAGATAAGTCTTGATCTCAGCGCGAGACTCAATGATGTGAAAGCTCTATATCATGCCGCACTTGACGTAGCCGAATCAGTCAACACCGTCGATCCGCATTGAACGGAAAGGGCTCCATGGCTTTCAACGTCAAATAGAGATGCTTCCATCCGGCAACGGTGAATAAACAGGCAGTTGAAAAACTCCCACGGTGAGAGAGTGTATCCGGCCACGGGAGAAAAACCTCGCCCGGGAGTGGAGACTCTGCTATGATCACCCGCCGTATCAAGTAATGCTGCGGTCTCTGTGCGGAAAGGGAAATGTTGTATGAATGGGAAATTTCTGTTGAGTGGACTTCCAGTCCTCGTTGTGATCATGTTATTTTTATCTGTCGGTGCCGCGGCGGAGTCGAACATCACACAACTGGTGGATACAAGCGGAGAATGTGCCGCTCCCTTTTTTACCAACCCCCTCGAGAAGTTCCGTAACTATTTACAAAAGAGCGATGTCCCCTACACAGTTCTCAAGGGACATCGGGATGTGGTGTTTGCCGTTTGTTTCAGCCCTGTCAGCCCAATGTTCGCCTCCGGCGGTGCTGATGATGATGTTATCCTGTGGGACGGGACAACTCATACACCTTGGCGAACATTTTCGGGGCATGGCGATACGGTTTGTTCCATTGCCTTCAGTCCCGATGGTAAGCTTATTGCTTCGGCGAGCTATGATAACACCGTCATCCTGTGGGATGCCGCAACGGGAGAGAAACGGAGAATATTCAAGGGTCACAAGGACTCATTAAAATCAGTTGCATTCAGCCCCGACGGGATGTTGGTGGCATCGGGAGGCTGGGATAATACGGTTATCATATGGGACATAGTGTCAGGGACCCCTGTCCATATTTTTGCCGGACATGATGGTTGCGTTAACGCAGTTGCCTTCAGTCCCGATGGGAAGACTCTTGCATCGGGAGGCCGTGACCGGATTGTCAATTTCTGGGACACCCAAACAGGAACACTGGAGAAAAGTCTTGAGGGACATGCCGGCTGGGTTCTGTCGCTCAGTTTCAGTCCCGATGGGAAAACCCTTGCATCGGGAGGCCTCGACAATGCCGTCAAACTCTGGAATGTCAAAACAGGAGAGCTTTTGACGGTTCTGGAGGGGCCGAACGGTGCGGTTCTCTCCCTTTCCTTCAGCCCCGATGGACAATGGCTTGCGTACGGGGGAGACGGTGCCGGCGTGTTCATGAAAAATCTTGCGTTTGATCAAACGGCTGAAAAACTGCCCGTAGACTATGGATACGTCTTCTCTGTTGCCTTCAGCCCGGATGGGTTGAAACTTGCTGCGGCAAGTACAGAGAAGGTCGTTATCCTGTTCGATGTCGGAAAAACAAATGAACGGTAATATCAGTCGCCATGACCCGGAGCGACGGGAGACAAAACTGAAAAATATCGTCGCGTTGCATGGCAATGACGTTTAAAAACGTGCAGACCGGGAGGACTCAATGATAAGGACGCATGTAACAATTCCGATTGATGAACACGATCATGTATCAGGCATCCTGTCCGTTCCCGATGGTTATCGGAAAGCTACAGGCAGGGGCATTATCATTTCTCATGGTGCGGGGAACGATATGGATAATCCCATGATCGTCTACCTTGCCGATGGCTTGGCCTCCGCTGGATATCTTACTCTCCGATTCAATTTTCTCTACCGTGAAAAAGGAAAAAAAACGCCGGATTCACAATCCACTTTAGTGTATGTCTGGCAGGTTGTTTATCGGTATCTGAAGGACCATCCCGAATATGGGACCGGCAAGATCATTGCCGCGGGAAAGTCCATGGGGGGAAGGGTTGCCGCCCAGATGACGGCCGATGGGCTTCTCCCGGCGGAACGACTCATATTTTGGGGATATCCTCTCCACGCACCGGGGAAACCAGATCAGCCCCGGGACTCCCACCTCTACATGATTACGATTCCCATGCTTTTCTTTGCGGGAACGCGGGATGCATTGTGTGATCTCGGTACTCTGAAAAAAGTCCTCTGTCGTCTCGAGGGATCGTGGGATCTAGATGTTATCGATGGTGGCGATCATTCATTCGATCTCTCAAAATCTTCCGAATTATCCAGGCAGGAGGTCTACGACCAAATCCTGAACAAGACGATAGAATGGCTGGGACATTGAATGGATATTATGCTGATGGGCATTCTTCTATTCTTTGAATTCCCGCCCTGATCTGATGAAAGAGTTGAATGAGAGAGGAAATAAACTATGCGGCAAGAAGAGGATTCCCACTGATGAAACTGCCTGTTACAACGGAAATTGACCGGGAGCTCTGCACAGGCTGCGGTCTTTGTGTCTCCATCTGTCCATTCCGGACATTGACAGTCATCAACGGTACGGCGGAAGTAACGGGATGTCATTCCATGCATTGCGGTCACTGTGCTGCTGTCTGCCCGACCGGTGCCGTGACCGTGGGTGGTGTCGCCGACGATGCATTGAATCTTGTCACTGTGGAAAATAAGGAGGAATGGCTGCCATATGAAGAGTTCGATACGGCGGCGTTGGTTCAGCTTATGCGTTCCCGGCGGTCGTGCCGGATTTTTTCCGGTAAACCCGTTGAAAAATCGGTCCTTGAAGACCTTGTGAAGATCGGTTCGACTGCACCGTCGGGAACAAATTCCCAGTTGTGGACCTTTACGATTCTCCCCGACAGGGTTGCCGTGCAAAAGCTCGGCGATGCCACGGCCCGGTTTTTCCGGAAATTGAACTCTCTGGCGGAACGAGGCTATCTGCGCTTTTTCTCCAAGCTTTTCATGAAGGATGCCTTGGGGTGGTACTACCGGGAGTATTACGAATCGGTTCGACAGGCGCTCAGGGAATGGGAAGAAAACGACCGTGACTGTCTTTTCCACGGGGCGCCTTCGGCAATTCTCGTCGGCATGAAACCCGGTGCTTCAACACCTTGCGAGGATGCCTTACTCGCATCTCAGAATATCCTCCTGGCCGCCCATGCCATGGGGTTGGGTTCGTGCCTGATCGGTTTTGTGGTCGAGGCGATGAAACGCGATCCACGTATCAGGAAAGTGCTCGGTATCCCCCGTGAAGAACGGATTTATGCAGTCATCGCCCTGGGGTATTCAGTGACACAGTTTTACAAGCCGGCGGGAAGGAAACGGGTCGTGCCGCGATATTTCGAAGGGTGAGAAAGACAGCGTCACGTAAAGTAGTACTATGAGCGGGGGACGACATATGCGAAAAAAGAATAAAGAAATCACCGATGCGAAATTGATTGACACAGTAATTCAGCGGTGTCAGGTGTGTCGTCTCGGTCTGTCAGATAACGGAATTCCCTATGTTGTCCCCGTCTGTTTCGGGTGCCGGGATCGAACCGTATTCATCCATTGCGCCCCTGAGGGGAGAAAAATAGACATTATCAAACGAAACGATTATGTCTGTATTGAATTCGATGGCGATCATGAACTTGTCCAGGGTGATCAGGCCTGTGCCTGGGGAATGCGGTACCGAAGCGTCATCGCCTGGGGAAAGGCGTCACTCATTGAAAACCCGCGGGAAAAACAGCAGGCCCTTGATGTCATCATGGAGCATTACACGGCGGATTCCTTTGCATATTCCGTAGAGAAGCTTGCAATAACAACGATAATCTCGGTGAAGATAGAGACCATGACGGGAAAGCAATCGGGATACTGATTCCATGGCCGGAAAAGAAACTGAAATGTGAAACAGTATCCGACATGAGTTGCCGGCATCGCCGGCCCGCGTGCTCATCCTGACAAGGGGTGTTCCGTTATCGGCGATTATCGCGCCCCATGTTTCCTCAGGATTGATATCATGTCGTCGTGACGCTTTACTTCCGCCCATAGTATTGCAGTTAGGGTGAAGTTGTCTCGAGCGTCTACATCGGCACCGGCTGCAATCAGCAATTGTGCAACTTTAAGAGAATTATTAACGGCAGCATAGATCAACGGTGTTTGCCCATTACTATCCCTGGCATTGACATCGGCACCGTTTTCGACCAGCAATGTTGCAATCCTAACGGAATTCATTTTGGCTGCCCACATCAATGATGTCTGGCCGCTCTCATCTTTTGTGTCAACAGGAGTACCTTTTTCTATTTTTTCTTTCACCCGTTCGAGAAGTTGTTCTTCAGTTGGCTGCGAGGAAAGGGACGAGTTGCCGAGACCGCACGCCGTGATAAACACGAGCGTCATGCACCATCCGACCATCATGGCGGATCTTCGTTTCATAATTATGACCTCCGAATGAGATAGATTGAAACACGGTTGTCGGCACGTGAGCCGCTCCTGCGGTTTGTTTCTTGCGAGTCGAATGATACCATGAGAAAAATCCTTTTTAGTCGGGAATATAAATTAAATGATGAAAACGGAAGGGGGCGGTTTTCACCGCTGTCTTCCGCCTGTTTCCCCGTTTTTCTTTAACCTTATACTCTACTGATAGCAAGGCCGCAGGAGTTCAACTTCAGCGCATGTCCGTTTCACCCTTCCCCACCGCTCTCTCGGGCGACAAATCCCTGAGTCTGCAGGCCTGTTGTGGACGGCGTTCCCGCAATCCGCGCAAGATAGGCCGTGCCCAGTTTTTCTATATGGCCGTTTACATTATCAAAATAATTCAGATGAATCTGCTCCTCGTCTACGATAGCTTCAAAAATTTTCATACTCGTACTGTCGCCGTTCTCCCGGCAAACGAGAATGAATTCGTTGTAGGCTTCGATCGTTGTGTCCTCGAGATTCGTATCATGGGTAAATATCGTTTCAACCGCCTGCCCCTTTTGGACTTTCCCCGCCAGTTCCGATGTCGGTTCTCCCCCCAGTTCCTTGATTCGTTCCGCGAACATCTCGGCATGACGCATCTCATCAATGGCGATAAGTTTGATCTTGGCGGCCATCTCACCGTAATCCATGTCATCCAGATTGTAATGTTGATTCATGTACTGGTGGATTGCCTGCAATTCCATACTGCGGGCCCTGTTCAGCACGTCAATGACCTTATCTTCATGTTCTTATCCTTACCTTGAGCCATGACAAACCTCCCTTCATTTTTGTTTACAACCGTTATTCAAACTCAGCAATTTCCGGTTAGGAAATTGCATACAGTTTATGTAAATATATGAGAAAAAAAGAACCAGTAACTGCATATTTTTCTTGACTTTTTGTCAATAAGG
>DSDU01000257.1 GCA_011056835.1 Deltaproteobacteria bacterium | reverse complement strand
TTCCGGTATTTGCGCTGAAGTTACTGATTTGCTTCATCCAGACGTTGGTCTTTGTCATGCTGTCGATGATCTACATTGTGCTGGCTATGGAAGAGCACCACTAACAACTGCCACCGAAAAAGTTTACCGCCGGGGGGTAATGTCCAAAAGGATTTTACCCCCCTTTTTTATATGGTTATTTCGTATGGATTGATTTCAAAAACCTTGAAGTGATTCAAAAGGTGTGGTAGTTCAATAAGGACTCGAAATAAGAGTTTTTCAGCCGCAGGGGAGTGCTATGAGCGACATGACGAAAATGAATGTACCGTCGAACGTCGGATCGGAAAAGATTTTTGATGATTTTGAAGATGTGCATGATTCGGGATTGGAATTCCAAACTGAGAATAAAGATATGATGAACCAGAGGAGAACGACACGGAATGATGATACGATCTATGATCTGACCGATGTTGTAGAAAATCATCAGGAGGAGAGCGTTCCCGACGATCTGGATAAGCAGATAATCGAAAAGATATCCGACATTACCGAGCGGATAGCCAGGGAAATGTTTCCCGGCATTGCCGAAAGGATGATACGGGAGGAAATAGACAAATTAAAACAGGAAGTGGACGAGTCGGAATTATGAATAAAGTTCATGCCCTGTCAAGTTCCCAGCAATGCGTTCTGGGTATTCCGTACTGAAGGAGGTACGTTTTGAGAAGATTATCATATGTTATCTGCGGCATTGTAATTTTGTGCTGTTTCATGGTTCCCGTGGTTATCGCGTCACAGACTGATACGAGCTCAAAAGTCATCGAAACGGATGGCGCCGGGGTTGTTATCAATAATGATACGGCGCTGGCTCGCGATAATGCCATCAAGGATTCCCTTCGGAAGGCTGTCGAGCAGGCTGTGGGAACGGTTATCTCTTCGGAAACGGTTGTGCAGAATTTTGAAGTCATTAACGATAACATCTATGCGAGATCCCAGGGGTATATCCAGAATTACATGATATTAAAGGAAAATATCAGTGACGGCCTCTACCGGGTTACCATTAGGGCTACCGTTTCCATGGGGAGCATCAAGGATGATCTCAGGGCGCTCGGATTCCTCATGGCACAAAAGGGTATGCCGCGGCTTATGGTTGTGATAGCCGAACAAAATGTCGGTCAGCCCCGTCCTACATTCTATTGGGATTCGGTTGATCTGTCCGTTGCGGAAAATGTTTTCCAGTCCAATTTTTTGCAAGACGGATTTACCTTTGTCGATCGTGCCGCTGTTCAGGGAGAGCTGAAAAGCGTTACAACCAGAGGGGCCGATCTCAATAACAATGTGGCAGCACGCCTTGGCAAAAAGGTGGACGCCGAACTTGTTATTGTTGGAAAGGCCTTTGCCAAGGCCGCGGGAAATGTTGCGGGAACATCAATGAGATCGCTTCAGGCGAACGTTACGGCACGTGCTGTGCGGACAGATAATGGAATGGTCATCGCATCCGGTGCGGAGCACGGCGCGGCTGTTCACATTGATGACATAACCGGCGGCTCGGAAGCGATTAAAAAAGCAACGGAAAAGCTGGCGGAGAATATAAAGACACAGATCATTACCAAATGGCAGTCCGAGATCAGTTCGGCGGGTCTTGTTTCTTTGACGGTGCGGCAGATAAAAAGTTACGCTGATTTTATGAGATTGAAAGACTCACTCAAAGAAGAAATGCGTGGTGTGAAAAATGTGTACATCCGTAAAATGGAAGCCGGTGTGGCTCAGATGGATGTTGAATACGAAGGCAGCGCCCTGTCACTTGCCGACAACCTGGCAGTGAAGAAATTTGCAGGGTTTTCACTTGATGTGACGGCGGTGGGGCAGAACGCTCTGGAAGTGAATATGGTCAAATAGGAGACTGCACGGGGAAAGCCGATGCGTTCTTTGCAGAGCGGCGATGTCAAGCACTCAATATCTCGACAGTGCGGGACTTCATGCGGATACCAAATAAAAAAACACGGGAGTGAAAATGTCATTAAACGGACTCAAACACGTCGTCACAATCATGATGATCGTATGTTTTTCCTGGGGATGCGGGTCACCGGTTACACCGTCTCTCCTTCCCGATTATGACGAAAAGGGTATCAGACTGATTGCATTGATGCCGATACAAAACAAAACACAGGACCCCCTGGCTGCACAGGTGCTGAGAGAAGTGCTGGCCGAAGAATTATATTTCAAGGGGTATCCGAGGATACCGATACGGCTCGTTGATGACAAGTTAAGAGAAATTTACCGGGGACGGATAGAATTTGAGGATAAAATCATACCCCCTCAAGCCGTGGGTGAATCATTGGGTGTTGATGCTGTCATGTACTGCACTCTTGAGGAATGGAAAACGTCGTATGTGATGATTTATGCGCCGACGACGGTCGCCGCCTCTTTTGTATTATGGAGCACGAAGACGGGCGAAATGATTTGGAATACCAGTCATCGGGTAGTGAAACGTGATTACGATCTATCCGGGAAGGGGCTCGAGATGAAATCTCGCCAGAGCTGTGAAACGGCTGCGCAGGAGGTCGTTGAAAAAGCGATGGTAACACTCCCTGACGGTCCTGAATATCCCGGGAGACCTCCGAAAAAAGAAAACAGTTTCTTTGGATTATGGTGATTCAGCTGGAAGGAGTGGACGTGTATGAATAAAAAAACGATATGTGCCCTGATAGTGATTTTTGTTATCGTCGTTGTCGGCAATGGATTTGCAAAACGGCCGGTGACCGTGACAGTGAGCAAAGGTGATGCCCGGGTTGCTCTGATCGATGGTACCGCGGAGCTTATGGCGGCGGGAGAAACGGTATGGGCGCCTCTGGAACAGAACACCATGCTGAAAAATGGAGATCAGGTGAAGACAGGCCCTCTTTCGAGAATCGAACTTATTCTTCCTGATTCTTCCAGACTCAGGTTTGCCGACGATACACAATTCCGAATCATGAATATTGACGTGAGTGATGAGACGGAAGAAAGAAATATCCAAGTACACGTTGTGTTGGGCAAAACATGGGCGAATGTAAGCAAGAAGCTGGGGGTAAAATCGAACTTTGAATTATCAAGTGAGAATGCCGTTGCCGGGGTGAGAGGTACGGTGTACCGAATGAATGTATATGACGATCAATCAGCACTTGTCAGAGTTTACGATGGTAAAGTAGCCGTATCCGGCGGAGGCGAGTATCCGGCGGGGAAGGGCCTTCCCTCCCCGATTTATACGACCCCGCAAAAGGTAGAAGGTCCGAAACCGATACCGGGACCACGAAAAGTCTCCATGGAAGAGTGGGTCTATATTGTCGCCTCAATGCAGCAGA
This sequence comes from Deltaproteobacteria bacterium, assembly GCA_011056835.1. GTDB lineage: Bacteria > Desulfobacterota > Syntrophia > Syntrophales > UBA6807 > DSDU01. The sequence continues at coordinate 7,630 of DSDU01000257.1, read as the reverse complement.
TCAGAATCGGGGCTGATGGCGTTGCCGAAGAACCTCGATCATTCACGGAAGGAGAAGACAGAGACTCTTGGGTTGACTGGAACAAAGAAAGGGACTCAGTACCTATTCAGTATTGAACGGGATGTCATGAATGTTCCCAATCTGTTAACGCTGCTCCGGATACTTCTCGTACCGGTCATTGTTATTTTTTTAATAAAGGGGGCTTTTCTCAAGGCGTTACTTCTCTTCGCTGTTGCGTGCATTACCGATGGTCTCGACGGGTTTTTGGCCCGTGTTTTGAACCAGAAGACGGTTCTGGGCTCGTATCTTGACCCCTTGGCGGACAAGGCTCTCATCGTTACTTCTTACGTAACTCTTTCGGTTTTGCATGTCATTCCGAGTTGGCTGGCCGTTATTGTTATCAGCAGGGATTTGATAATTCTGCTCGGCATTTCCGTACTGACAATCATGTCGATATCTTTTGAAATCAGACCGTCTTTGGCGGGTAAGGTTACCACGTTAATTCAATTTCTAACGGTTTGTTTCGTTCTGGTATTTAAGGAATTACCCGATTATGGCAATCTTGCTGTTATGACAACCATGTACTGGGTGACTGCCCTCTTGACAATAGCCTCGGGCTTCAATTATATAGTCAGAGGAAGCAGGCTGATCAACAGCGATCATAATACGAGGAACCGCGGGTGAGACGTTGCAGGGGCAACGGGATATGATGGAAATGACAGAGTTGAGTAAAAACGGGCGAGTAGTAATAAAAAATCTTGACAGAAACACTTTTTATTGTTATTCGTTCCCGGTGTTTCATAGAAAAGTGAAAGCATGTAGGCACGTAGCTCAGGGGGAGAGCGCCATCCTGACGCGGTGGATGTCCAGGGTTCAAATCCCTGCGTGCCTACCATTTATATAGTAACTCTCAGGCATGGAAGGGCATCACGATAACAGCAACGATGATGCCCTTTCTTTAATCATGGGGTAGTAACGTTTTACTGCAACGGCATGTGCTGAAATGCGATGGAGGTGACAAGTCGGAACTGGTTTATGTCTTCTGCCAAAGTTTCTCGTGCCCCTGTGAACGTCATCTTTTTTCTGAATGCAAAATGATAACAAGCGTTACTTTTAACCGATTGGGTGTTGCAACATGAACGAAATTAAGATCACTCTGCCCGATGGTTCCGTCTCGGTTGAGCAGGCGGGCAAGTCCGTTAAGGAAATTATTTCATCATGGAACGAGGAGGCAGCAAAGACTGCTGTCGCTGCACGGGTTAATGATGCGCTGGTAGATTTAAGTTATCCCATAGAGAAAGACTCATCAATTGATGTTATTGATGTTGCCTCTGAAGATGGGCTGTCTGCGCTGCGGCACAGTATTTCTCACGTCATGGCTCAGGCGGTACAGGACCTTTTTGATGGTGTGAAGGTCACCATCGGTCCGTCCATTGAGGACGGCTTTTATTACGATTTCGAATATGAAAATACCTTTACGCCGGAAGATCTCGATAGGATAGAAAAGAGGATGGCGGACATAGTGGCAGCCGACCATCCGTTTGAACGTCGGGAGGTCTCGAGACAAGATGCGGTTAAGCTGTTTGAAGAAAAGGGAGAGACCTACAAAGTCGAATTGATTAATGACCTTCCTCAGGAGGTAAAAACGGTAAGTCTCTATACTCAGGGCGATTTTATCGATCTCTGCCGGGGACCTCATATTCCGTCTACCGGGATGATCAAGGCCTTTAAGCTCCTGAATGTGGCGGGTGCATATTGGCGCGGAGATGAAAGAAACAAGATGCTACAGCGAATATATGGGACCGGTTTTGCCACGAGGGAAGAACTTGCCGATTATCTCATCATGATCGAAGAGGCGAAGAAACGGGATCATCGGCGTCTGGGCCGGGAGCTGGACCTCTTTCAGGTAAATGATGAACTCGGGGCGGGTCTTATTATCTTCCATCCCAAGGGGGCCCTTCTGCGAACAATTATCGAGGACTGGGAGCGGAAGGAACACTTGAAACGCGGTTATGATATCGTCCTTGGTCCCCAGATTTTGAAAGGTGACCTGTGGAAGAAGTCAGGTCATTTTGATCATTACCGCGAAAATATGTATTTTACCGAAGTGGAAGATCAGCTCTACGGGATTAAACCGATGAACTGCCTTTCCCATATGCTGATTTACAAGTCGCGCATACGGAGTTATCGGGATTTACCCCTCAGATATTTTGAACTCGGCACGGTTCACCGGCATGAAAAAACAGGCGTGCTCCACGGATTATTGAGGGTTCGTCAGTTTACACAAGACGATGCCCATATCCTCTGCACGCCCGAACAACTCAATGATGAAATACGAGCGATTGCCGAATTTGTGGACGATGCCATGAAAATCTTCGGATTTGAGTATGAAGTCGAGTTAAGCACAAGGCCTGAGAAATCGATCGGGTCGGATGAAGATTGGAATCTTGCAACGTCGGCGCTGGAGCATGCGCTGAAAGATACCGATATGGTTTATGAAATCAATGAGGGTGACGGCGCCTTTTACGGTCCCAAAATTGATTTTAAATTGAAAGATGTGCTGAAGAGAAAGTGGCAATGTGCAACCATTCAGTGTGATTTTACCCTGCCGGAGCGGTTCGATCTCCACTATGTAGGCCCTGATGGCGAGAGACATCGGCCCGTTATGCTTCACCGGGTAATACTCGGCTCTATCGAGAGATTCATTGGTGTATTAATTGAACAGTATGCAGGGGCTTTTCCCGTCTGGCTGTCACCGGTTCAGGCGGTTGTTCTTACCGTGACCGATAATCATATTCCTTACGGTGAAGAGGTATACAGGCAACTGATGGATGCTGATATTCGGGTTCAACGTGATTTCAGGAATGAAAAACTGGGATATAAGATACGGGAAAGTCAGATACAGAAGGTACCCTATATGCTGGTCATCGGTGACAAGGAAGTTGATGCGAAGACAGTGGCACCGCGACAGAGGGACGGTCAAAATCTCGGTCCCATGGGGGTGGAAGCCTTTGTTTCAATGGTAAGAGACAAATGCGAAAAATTCGAGTAAGGAGTGGCTGTTTCGCGTTTGCCTCATCGTTGGATCATCAAGGAGGTGAGTTATAAGTAAGGATTTTAGGATTAATCGTGAGATTACGGCAGGTTCCGTACGGATGATTGATGCAGATGGCAATCAGTTAGGAATTCTCGCCCTGGCTGATGCCTTGATCGAGGCATCCAAGGCAGGGCTTGATCTTGTAGAAGTTTCCCCTAATTCGTCTCCGCCGGTCTGTCGAGTTATGGACTACGGCAAATACCGATATCAGCAGAGCAAGAAAAAGACGGTTGCCAAGAAGAGTCAGACGACTGTACAGGTAAAAGAAATACGGCTGAGGCCCAAGACGGAAGATCACGATAAAAAGATCAAGCTGAAACATATTAAGCGGTTTCTTGATCAGAATAACAAGGTTAAAATAACTATGATGTTCCGTGGCCGGGAAATCATATACGCTGATCAGGGCATGAAAATAATGGAAGACATAAAGAACGAGTTGGAAGGTTCCTGCATCGTTGATCGAGAGCCGAAACTGGAAGGCAGGAATATGATTATGATTGTGTCTCCGAAGAAATAAGACTATCGAGGTGATGTAATGCCGAAAATTAAAACGCACAGAGGAGCGGCCAAGCGGTTTAGCCTTACAGGGACAGGGCGGGTTAAACGGAGCAAGGCGTATGCCAGCCATATCCTTACGAAAAAGAAAAGAAAGAGAAAAAGAAGCTTGAGAAAGGTTGATTTTCTGGATAAGCGAGACCTCAAAGGAATCAAACGACTGATTCCGTATGCGTAATCGCAGATTGGGGTTATGTCGGCTTTGTGGGGTCAGGCCTTATTTTTTGTTGGAGAGTCAGCAACATATCGAAAAGATAAGACCTGACCCCATTACTTCGCACGACCCCGGCGGTGCAACGACGAAATAAAGAGCGGGAGAACTGGTAACAATGGCACGAGTAAAAAGAAGCATACATGCCAGAAAGAAAAGAAGAAAGATTCTGAAACTGGCAAAAGGATATTTTGGAGCACGAAGCAGGTTATACCGGGTCGCCACGGAGGCGGTAGAACGGGCGATGAAGTTTGCCTACCGTGATAGAAAGGTCCGAAAACGAGATTTTAGAAAGCTCTGGATCGCACGTATCAATGCGGCGGCTCGCATGCATGACATGACATACAGCACGTTCATCAACGGAATAAAGAAGGCCGGTATCGCCATGGACAGAAAGATTCTTGCCGATCTCGCCGTTAATGATCCGCAGGGTTTTTCTCATATCGTCGGCATTGCAAAAGGTGAAAATGTTGCATGAAAGAAGCGCTCGAACAATTACGAAAAAAAGCGCAGGACGAACTCGGTGCGGCGAGTAACAAAGACGAGATTCAGGCGTTACGGACGAAATATCTCGGCAGAAAAGGCGAATTAACACAAATTCTCAGAAAGCTGAAAGATATCTCGCCTGAGGAGCGGCCCGTTATCGGGCAACTGTCCAACGTTATCAAGGAGTCTCTCCAGGCGCAGATTGAAGAAAGGCTGCAGCACATTGATGTTGCTTCAAGAGACGAAGCGCTGACAGAGGAGAAAATCGACGTAACACTTCCCGGAAGAGCTACTCCCTATGGGACCACTCATCCCATTACAGCGGTTTCCAGAGAAATATGTGATATCTTGTCCGTTCTTGGCTTTTCTGTTGTTGAGGGTCCGGAAGTCGAGTATGACTACTATAATTTCGAGGCTCTTAATATTCCCAAAGATCATCCAGCTCGTGATATGCAGGATACCTTCTACGTAGAGGATGACGTCGTTCTCCGGACTCATACCTCCCCTGTTCAGATCAGGGTAATGGAGAAGATGAAACCGCCGGTACGGATCATCTGTCCCGGAAAAGTGTATCGCCCCGATTCCGATGTGTCTCACACGCCGATGTTTCATCAGATCGAAGGATTGCTCGTTGACAAGGGCATCACCTTCGGTGATCTGAAGGGAACGCTGACGTATTTTCTGGTGCAGGTCTTCGGTAAGAATACCGTTCTGAGATTTCGACCCAGCTTTTTCCCGTTTACCGAACCGAGCGCTGAAGTCGATATCCAATGCGTCATGTGCCGCGGTGAAGGATGTCGTGTGTGCGGGCAGAGCGGTTGGCTTGAGATTCTCGGTTCAGGCATGGTCGATCCGGAATTGTACAAGACCGTCGGTTACGATTCTGAACAAATCTCGGGGTTTGCCTTCGGCCTCGGCGTTGAACGAATTGCCATGTTGAAATACGGTATATCGGACATTCGATTGTTTTATGAGGGAGATCAACGGTTCTTGAGGCAATTCTGAGTAAAGGTCACCATTCAACATCCCACGATCGGTATTCTTTTCATTAAATTTCTTCGAGCTGCCCTGCAGCGCCGATATTTAATTATTTTTGAGGGAGTTACGGATACCATGCTAGTCAGTCTCAAATGGTTAAGGGATTATATCAATATCGAGTTGCCCCCGGAGGAACTCGCCGACAAATTGACGATGGCGGGACTCGAGGTTGATGCTATTGAAGAAGTAAACCCCGGTTTTACCAATGTTGTTGTCTCGAAAATCCTTGATATCAAACCACATCCCAACTCTGATAAATTATCCCTTTGTGAGGTTACGACAGGCGGTGCGACTGTTCCCATTGTGTGCGGTGCGCCGAATATCGAAGTAGGGCAGATTGTGCCGTTAGCCCAAGTCGGTGCAACCATTCCCGGTGGCTACGTCATTAAACGTTCGCGACTCAGGGGCGAGCCCTCGGAGGGGATGCTCTGTTCCGAAGAAGAGCTCGGAATCGGTGAAGACAATACGGGCATTATGATACTGCCGGAAACGATGAAACCGGGAGATGATCTCGCCGCGGTTCTTGACCTGAAGGATGTCGTCTTTGATATCGGTATTACGCCGAACCGGGCCGATTGTCTGAGCATTATCGGCATTGCACGGGAAATTGCCGCCCTGACCGGCCAGAAAGTCAGGTATCCTGAAATCTCCTTTGAACAGTCTGACAAAGATATTCATGACCATACGTCGGTCTCAATACTGAGCCCCGATCTTTGTCACAGATATACGGCTCGAATGATTAAAGATATTACAGTAAAGCCTTCACCCGCCTGGATGAGACTGCGGCTCGAAGCGGTGGGACTCAGGGCGATCAATAACGTTGTTGATGTGACAAACTTTGTTATGATGGAGTTCGGACAGCCCCTTCATGCATTCGACTTCAGATATCTGGAAAAGGGAAAAATTATCGTACGTGGATCGGTGGATGGTGAAGCTTTCGTGTCGCTTGACGAGAAGACGAGGATCTTAAGCGCCGACACCCTGATGATCTGCGACGGTGTCAAACCGGTTGCCATTGCCGGAATCATGGGTGGACTGAATTCTGAAGTTGTGGACGATACAAAAACTGTTCTCCTTGAAAGTGCCTACTTCAATCCCTCGACAATTCGCCGATCCTCACGGAGAATGGGGATGAGTACGGATGCGGCATTTCGATTCGAACGGGGGATAGACCCTGATGGTGTTGTTCGCGCTCTTGATAGGGCGGCTCAGCTTATTGCGGAACTCGGTGATGGGATTATTTACAGAAATCACATTGATGAATACCCTCAAAAAGTGAAAACTGCCGATACGATTTCTCTTCGTACTGCCAGAGTGAACGAAATCCTTGGAACGAACATCGAGGGCGATGAAATTAAACGCATTCTTAAAAGCCTCGAAATGGATGTTACGGAATCAGGTAGTGGGGTATATGCGGTGACTCCCCCGAGCTTCAGGGTTGATATATGGAGAGAAATAGATCTGATAGAGGAAATTTCCCGACTCCACGGATATGAAAACATTCCGGTGACGATTCCTGCCGTTTCCTCCGGTGCTGATATCAGGGATAAAAAGGCGGTCATTATTGAAAAAGTGAGGAATGTCCTGAATGGGAATGGCTATTCAGAGGTGATCAATTATAGTTTTACCACCGCTGAATCGGCCACGGTCCTCGGCCTAAGAAATGAAGACAGGCGCCGTCGCTTTGTAAAGATTAAGAATCCCCTTACGGAAGACACGTCTGTTATGAGAACGGGCCTCGTGTATGGTTTACTTGATACTATGAAAAAAAATATGAACGCGGGGAATTTCAATCTGAAACTATTCGAAATCGGGAAGGCATTCATCGGTCGGGGTGAGGGAGAACTACCCGATGAAGAAGAGAGAATTGCGGCACTTGCTACTGGATTGCGGTATGAGGACAGCTGGCATTATAAAGGGGTGCAGATTGATTTTTATGATATGAAGGGATGCCTGGAAACAATGTTTCGAGCAGTCAGGCTGGGTGATGTTCACTTCGACTCGTTGATTCATGAAACCTTTCTCCATCCGGGAAGATCATGCAGGATTACGGTCGGTGATCAGGTGATCGGCCTTCTCGGAGAAATCCACCCCGACGTCTTGAAACGTATTGATATTAAAGTACGGGCCGTGGTATTCGAACTTGATCTGGTTGCCATGGTTGATCGGTACACCGACTCGATTACCTATCGAGAGATTCCCCGTGTGCCGTCAACATCACGTGATGTGGCATTTGTTGTCGA
>DSDU01000025.1 GCA_011056835.1 Deltaproteobacteria bacterium | reverse complement strand
TGACCTCTTCGACAAAAACATGGGCTGCTTCCGTTATGACACCACGGACCGTATCGGAATAAACGGCGGCGTGCATGAGCGCAATGGAACCGCCGTCACTGTGACCGATAAATATGGCATCATCGACGGCACATCGCTCCAAGACTTCAGGTAAACTCCGCAACGCCTCATCATGGAGATACCTCGGTGTCCGCTCTCCGGTGAGCGGATCGGAGCCACCATACCCCCACCGTTCGTAAACTAGTCCCGGACAACCCGCCGCCATACAGAGATCGGCCGGGAAACTTCTCCACATGGAAATACATCCCAATCCCTCATGGAGAAAAACAAGGGTCGGTCTCCGTGGTAAGACATCGCCATTCGTCGGCTCTATCCGGACCACCACCAGACGGTGACCATCAGCAGTGATGTGACACGACTGTTCCGAGAATGATTCAGTATGTTGCATGCGTCTATTCCCTTTTGATATGATCAGCATCTTTTTTGAGAAACAACAGGCATCAATCAACACAAAAACAGGTCTTCGTCCGCGAACACGAACATGTCATATACGGGACGAAAAGGTTCAGCTGAAAAACTGGGCAGAGGAATAACAATCATTACAGGCCCTCCATCGATATCGGTATCATGCCAGAACGGAACACAAAAAGACAACAAGGAAAATTTATTCCGTCGGCACACTATTGCTTTTTCACTGATGAATCATTACATTCATTGAAAAACATTTGGAAATTTACCGGTATTATGTTAGGTTGCCCATGCCATAACATAAGACAGTAGTAAGAGGAAACAGTCATGTTAGTAATTGAAGATTTAAAGGTACGACTCGGCGGAAAAGAAATTCTGAAGCATATAGATTTGGTAATCGAACCGGGCGAGACCCATATCCTGTTCGGTCCTAACGGTTCTGGGAAGACATCTTTGCTGATGACGATCATGGGATATCCGCAGTATGAAGTCGTCTGTGGAAAAATATTCTTTAAAGATAAAGATATAACCGACATGAGCATCAATGAACGGGCCGAACTGGGAATCGGCATGTCCTATCAGCGTCCACCCAGTATCCAGGGATTAAAAACCAGACAGATGGTTCACTTATGCGGCAGAAATGGTGTTGATGTTGATTCACTGGCATCCCGAATGAATTTCACGGATTTCCTCGACCGGGACATCAACGTTGGTTTTTCAGGGGGTGAAATCAAACGCTCTGAACTGCTGCAGCTCATGGCACAAGATCCGGACCTGCTTCTCTTCGATGAACCGGAATCAGGAGTTGATCTCGAAAACATAGCTCTCATCGGGAACACGATCAACCAGCTCCTGGAGCGTGACGTCAAAGGCACCGCCGATAAAAGCAAAAAAGAAATCATGAAGCTGCGTACAAAAATGGGACTTATTATAACGCATACAGGGTTTATCCTTGATTATGTAACAGCAGACAAAGGTCAGGTTCTTTTTGATGGAATACTTGCCTGTAGAAGCAACCCTAACGCTATTTTCAAACAGATCAAGGAAGAAGGTTACGAGGAGTGTGTGCGATGCGCGAGTTAGACAAAAAGGCGGCTGAAGCAATAGAAAAAAAAGCCCCATTGGGTCCCGACATAAATATTGATGCCTACGCTGAAAAGCCACCCATCCATAATAAGGTTGATGATCTCAGCACATTGCCCGACGATGATAAGGACGTGATGTTACAGGCCGGTGTTGACGTAAATGAAGCGGAACGATCGGGTTCTTACATTCAAAAAGACTCGTCGGCTGTTTTTTCATTTTCCCATGATGACGGTCTTGAAGTCATCCCTATAAGAGAGGCACTGGAAAAACTGGACTGGGTCCATGATTATTACTGGAAACTGATAGCGGTGGACACCGATAAATACACTGCCCGTGCCCATCTTGACCTTCAGGACGGTTACGTCATCAGGGCTTTGCCGGGATGCAAGATTTCATTTCCGGTGCAAACATGTCTATATCTGGAGCGGGAAGGATCCACACAGATTGTTCATAACATCGTCATTGCCGAGGAAGGTTCGGAAGTGCATATCATATCCGGATGCGCTGCGGCGGCGCACGCAACCAAGGGGCTTCATATCGGAATTTCTGAATTCTTCGTAAAGAAAAATGCAAAGCTTAGCTTCACCATGATTCATCACTGGGCCGAAGACATGATAGTACGCCCTCGATCGGCAACCATCGTGGAAGAGGGGGGACTTTTCCTGAACAATTATGTCAGCATGAGGCCGATCAAATCTATTCAGGCATATCCGACGACCTATCTGGAGGGGAAGAATGCCGTGGCCCGTTTCTACAGTCTTCTCGTCGGCAGTCCCGGCTCCGAGATTGATATGGGCGGACGCGTGTATCTTCGTTCAGAAGAGACGCGAGCGGAGATCATTTCACGGGCAATTACCAATGGAGGAAATATCATCGCCCGGGGTGATCTCATCGGCGAAGTTCCCGGCGTCAAGGGACATCTTGAATGCCATGGCTTGATTTTAAATGGTGGATTCATGCATGCCATCCCGGAACTGAGCGGAAAAATCGACGGCGTTGAGATGTCACATGAAGCGGCAGTCGGCAAAATTGCACAGGATGAAATATTGTATCTCATGTCACGGGGTCTCACGGAAGATGAGGCAACGGCGACAATTGTGCGGGGATTCCTCAACGTTGACATACCGGGATTGCCGTCAAAATTAAAAGCGGAAATCGACCGGGCGGTCCAACTGAGTCAAAAGGACGTCATGTGAAAGAATATCTCTTCAAAAGAATTTTTTGACAGCTTCGAATAACGAAAGGGGGAAATGATTTCCCCCTTTTCTGATAGCACAACAAACAGTTTGTAATGTTTATCTTTGACGGATTGCTGCCGAGAATTCATTTGGGCAACAATCCGCTGATTTGCAGCCTACAATCCCAGATCTTGATTAATCAACACAACCTTGATCCTTCCTTTAGGAAATGCCTTTTCGGTAATCGTCCATGTATTACAGATCCGGTCGGGGCTCTTGCATTCTTCACAGTTTGCCGTTTTTATGCACGGCGTATTCTTCCCGAGGCGCATGGCATTGGCAGGTGCGGCATATTGTTTCACTCGAAACAGGGCATCATCAAGATCCGCAACGACTTTATTCCTTCCTACCAGAATGATTACCGTCTTCGGACCGAACGCAATGCCGGCCACGCGGTTGCCGTACATGTCAAGATTCACCAGCATTCCAGTCTCGGTCACCGCGTTGGTGCCGGTGAAAAAAAGGTCAACCAGGAGTGACTGCCGCCGTCGTTCAAGACTCTCCTCGGGAGAAAACCTCTTATCGAACGTATCGAGCACTTCCATTCCGCTGCCGGATTTCAGTGTCTCATACAATCCCGTTGCGATAAATGTCATGGAGCCGCCCCAGGAAGCTGTCTTAGCTCCCGTTTTTGGAATAATCTCATCGACAACAATTTTTTTTGCCTCATCCACATCCTGAGCAATGAATACGTCAAAGTTGTTCGATTCCAACGCCTCTTTTACGTCATCCAGCTTTATCTTCCAGTAATGTTCCACCGGACTTTCCACGCAGCACCTCCAACAAGCTTGAATCGTACATTACAGGGTTCACACATCGCAGTAGCGACGAGTCGATTTCGCTTCTGCTCCCGACACCGCCGTATCAGCAGATGGAACAGCTTCCGCATCCATCACCGGCTACCAGACCGGACTTGATTACAAATCCGGACATACCGTTTCGGGTTATAAAATCTACGTGTACAGGCTGAATCGTTTCCAGCAATTTTTTTTCCACAATATATCGAACATCGTCCCGATCAAAAATTTCATCGTCCTGAGTAGGTTCATCCAGAACCATTCGCACTGACGGACCGGCTCAACCTCCACCGGAAACGATGAAGCGGATGGCCGCCTGCTCATTCTTTTCCTTCAAAAACTCCTTAATCATTTCGGTTGCTTTTTCCGTAATCTCTACCATTTACAACTCCTTTCATCGAAAACTCAGTTTCTTTTTACGTTCCATACATCATTCTTAGCGACAATCTTCCTTCCGGACACATTGTTTCAACAGATCTCCATATCGGTCCATGATACCCTCTCTCAGACAGTAACAGACGCTGGTTCCCTCAATCCTGTCCTGTATCCAACCGGTATCCTTTAAAATTTTCAAATGTTGTGAAACACTCGACTGGGCAAGAGGCAGCATTTTTACAATGTCGCTGCATATGCACCGGGTTTTCCGATCAGTATTGGAAAGCTTGCGAATAATCTCCACCCGTGCCGGGTGGGCAAGCCCCTTTGAAAGAACGGCAAGATATTCGGCACATTCATCAGCCGAAAGATTATCAGGTTTTGTAACATCGTTAAATAGTCCATCATCCGTAGCCATTTCTTACCACGCCTCTTTCAATCAATTTAATCAACCTGATGCAGTCAATCGCTTCATCACCGTATTGTATGGACAATTATTAATCGCCTATCGACGATATACGATAATATAAGGAGGCTTTTCGGAAAGTCAAGCACAAACGGGTTTTTCAATGTTTTGTACATGTTCCGCAGGTCACACCGCATGCATAATATAAGCATTGTTTTTAAAGACAAAATCCGATATGGATGCTACGATTTCTTTTTTAAGCGGATGACGAACGATTGTTGTTCAAGCATGCAAGGATGAGGTTTCCAACATCCGGGAACGCCGTTAAAACACAGGAGGCAACAAAACATGAACCTGGTTGAAACAATATCCCTCCCCAATGAATTAATGGTGGAAATCTGGGACGCATCCAGAGAAATAGCCGAAGACACGACACTGGTAAAGCTTGTTATCAGAATGAAAGTCGAGATTCAGGAGCATTATTTCGAGGACCCCGAACATTTCCGACAGGTTCGAAGTGTTTTCGGAACGGAAGAGTTCTATAGGTATGAAAAAGAAAGAACCTTCGTCAACACCGTCGACAAGGAAAAAGTCTTCAACGAGCTGTTGGAAGATTTCAAGCGTGTTTCCATCCCCTATCTCGGACGGCCGAACTTCCCGGAACGCTTTGCAAAGGCACAACACGTCGAAATCCGGAAACATTACTACAAGTACCGACATCTTCTGGATAAAGAGGGATGATGGTCCCGATCATTTACGATACGAAATCCGATGTATGGTCATCATGAAGGAGAAGAGGAGAAAAAGTATATGAGGAATAAAGTTTCAGTCATCGGCTCCGGATTTGTGGGTACAATGGCAGCCCAGAGAATCGCAGAGAAGAACCTTGCCGACGTAATGCTTGTTGACATTATCGAAGGGATACCTCAGGGAAAAGCTCTTGATATTTCCCAATCGTGCCCTCTTCAGGAGTTCGACGTAAACATAAAAGGGTCAAATGATTTTGCGGATATACAAGGTTCTCATATCGTTGTCGTCACCGCCGGTTTCCCTCGAACGCCCGGAATGACCAGGGAAAAACTGGTTCTGAAAAATGGAACGGTCGTTAAGTCGGTTACGGAAAAAATCAGAGAGTATGCTCCCGGGTGTATTATTATCATTGTGACCAACCCCCTTGATGTGATGGCACATCTGGCCTGGAATATATCGGGATTCAGTGAGTCCCGGGTTATCGGTATGGGAGGAGTTCTCGACACTGCCCGGTATAAATACTTCCTTGCGGAGGAACTGAATGTATCAATACGGGATATCGATGCCCTTGTTCTTGGCAGTCACGGAGAAACCATGGTGCCCATTGCAAGCTGCACAACCGTCAAGGGGGTACCTGTCAGCCAGTTCATGAACAAATCCCGGATCGATGCCGTTATTGAACGGACGAAAAAGGGCGGGGCGGAGATCGTCCGGCTCCTCAAGAGTGGAAGCGCATGGCACGCACCTTCTGCTTCGATTGTCGTCATGGTTGAAGCGATGCTCCACGACAGCAGACGGGTGATGCCGGTATCGGCATATCTCAGGGGAGAATATGGTATAAACGATGTCCATATCGGCGTACCGGTAAAACTCGGATCATCAGGTATTGAAGAAATATATGAAATCGATATTACCGACGAAGAATTGTCCGCATTGCGGGAGTCGGCCGCTGCTATGAAGGAAACCTATCGAAAATTAAAGATCTTATGAATAATAGAGCGATAGACAGACTACTGGCGCTGGTGGAACGACCGAGCAGGTATATCGGCGGTGAGGTCAATTCCATCAGGAAAGACCATTCCAGGTGCGAGCTGACCTTCGGCCTGGCGTTCCCCGATGCATATGAAGTGGGAATGTCACACCTGGGTCTTCAGATTCTCTATTCAATACTGAATGATGAAACATCCGTTGCAGCTGAACGGTTTTTTGCGCCCTGGCCCGACATGGAACGGTTGTTGCGACAGACGAACACACCCCTCATGTCCTTGGAATCACAAACTCCTCTGAACCGCTTCGATATTATCGGATTCTCGCTTCAATACGAACTGTCATATACAAACGTTATTGCCATGCTCGAACTCGGTGGCGTCCCAATATTTGCATCGGACAGGGGCAGTCATGACCCTCTTGTCATTGCCGGAGGTCCCTGTGCATTCAATCCGGAACCGGTGGCTCCGTTTTTCGATGCTATTGTCATCGGTGAGGGAGAAGATGTCATCACGGACATCACACGAACCGTGACCGAAGGTAAGAAAAAAGGGTACCGGCGAAATGATTTCCTTGCCGTTCTTGCATTAATCGACGGTGTTTACGTCCCCTCGGTTCACCGTTACGGAGAAATCATCACAAAAAGAACCGTATCCGATATCAATAACTGGCCGGTTCCTGAAAAACCGATAGTACCTTCGATGAAAACAATTCACGATCGGGTTACGCTGGAGATCGCCCGGGGATGTTCCCGGGGATGCCGATTCTGCCAGGCGGGCATGGTCTGGCGACCGACACGAGAAAGAATCCCGGAGTTGCTTGGTTCCATGGCCGAAAATATGCTCTGTTCAACCGGCCACGACGAACTGTCCCTCCTATCGCTCAGTTCGGGGGATTACTCCCTTATTGAATCTCTTCTCACCATGTTCATGAACCGATACCATGAAAGAAAGATCGCCCTGGCCCTCCCTTCCATGCGAGTGGAAACCCTCACAGGAACCTTGATCGACCAGATCAAGCGGGTCAGAAAGACGAGTTTCACCCTTGCTCCTGAAGCGGGAACACAGCGACTGAGAAATGTCATCAACAAAGGAAACACGGAAGAAAACCTTATCGCAACAACGAAACGCGTCTTTGACGCCGGATGGAAGTCGGTGAAGTTATACTTCATGATCGGCCTTCCCACTGAGACAGACGATGATCTTGCCGGCATAACCGATCTTGCCTATAAAGTGCTCAAGGAAGGGGGTAAAAAACGGCAGCTCACCGTCAGCCTGTCAACCTTTATCCCCAAACCGCATACACCGTTTCAATGGCACCGGCAAATCAGTCTGCAAGAAATCCAGGAACGCCAGGATTTTTTCAAGAAGACGATCCGTCATCGAAACATTAATCTCAGATGGCACGACGGAAGAATGAGCCTCCTGGAAGGCATCTTATCACGGGGTGATCGGAAGATCGCGTCACTTATTCTCAAGGCATATGAACAGGGATGCCGGTTCGACGGCTGGGGTGACCAGTTCCGCTTTGAACGCTGGCAACAGGCACTCACGGAATCAAATATAGCAATCGACGATTACCTCCGTGAAAGAGATGTTGATGAACGTCTTCCCTGGGATAAAATCGATTGCGGTCTGGACAAATCGTTTCTGTTGGAGGAATATCATAAATCGTTCCGCGGCGACACAACGGAAGATTGCCGTTTCGGAAACTGTCACCGCTGCGGTGTCTGTGATAAAGAGCGCCGGATTATCCTTGCAGCGGACCTGACGGAGCAGAGAGACATACCAGCACCGTCCTCGTCAATACCGAAGGACCCGGCGGCTTCGGAGAAGAAATTCCGCATACAATTTGCCAAACAGGGAACGGGAAGTCTGCTTTCACACCTCGAGACAACGTCGGTCCTAATCAGGGCAATAACGAGAAGCGGCCTCTCGTTTGTTTTCACCGACGGCTTCCATCCTCACCCCAAGGTATCCTTCGGACTCGCCTGCCCGGTGGGAACGGAAAGCATGTGCGAATTCGCAGACATGCATCTTAAGAATCCTCCCGAAGACATAAACGACTGGATTCGGAACATCAATGATGTCTTGCCTGACGGTCTGGAAGTTCTCAATATAACCAAATTGGACCCGTCGGCGCCGCCGCTCTCTGCGGCTATTACCGGATACCGTCATACCATGTATCTGCCGGAAGACGCGCTCAGAAGAAGACGAGACACAATGGAAGACACCATTAACGCCTTCCTGGCACAGGACGAATGGATCGTGACGAAAGAAAAAAAGGGGAAACAGACATGCAAAAACATTCGTCCGTTTGTCACCGACCTGAAGTTCAATGAAAATGACAGATCACTGGTGATGACGTCTCGTGTTCTTGTAAACGGTGGTGTAAATCCTTGGGAAATCTTAAAAAATGTGATAGGAATTGACGATGAAACGGCAAAACTGACAAGAATTGTCAAAACGGCCCCCATACTATCAGACGGGAAGAATCACCATGGCAAAAGAAATGATTTTTAACTGCTCAGAGCATGAGGTCAGAATCGCGATTCTGGAGAATCATCACCTCATGAATCTCTACATTGAAAGAACCGTCGAAAAATCAATAGCCGGCAATATATACATCGGCAAGGTCGTGAGGGTCCTGCCCGGCATGCAGGCGGCATTTGTCGATATCGGTCTCGATCGCGCGGCATTCCTTCATGTTTCCGATACATTCCACGATTTCTCCGAACTGGAGCTACTCATGACAGATGAAGAGATGACGGAAAAAGAGATCATCGACCTGGAAAGGAAATGGTACACCAAAGAACCGGAGTACCAGATCGAAGATATTTTGAAAGAGGGGCAGGAAGTACTGGTCCAGATCGCCAAGGAACCGCTGGGTACAAAGGGTGCCCGCATTACCACCTACATTTCCCTGCCCGGACGAAAGCTTGTCCTGATGCCCACAGTACAGCACATCGGCATCTCTCGACAGATCACCGACGAAACTGAGCGAACCCGACTGAAAGGAATCCTTGAAGGATTGCGTCCCGAAGGACACGGACTTATTGCCAGAACGGTCAGTGAGGGGAAAAGCGAAGAGGAACTTAAGGGCGATGTGGGATATCTCACGCGTGTATGGGACACCATTAAGAATCAGAGAGAACATGTGGGAGCACCGGGACTCGTCCACACCGATCTCGGCATAACTTTGCGGGCCATGCGCGATTTCTATACGGAAGATATGGAACAAATCTGTATCGATTCAAGGGCTGAGTACGAAAAAGTTATCGAATTCATGAAAACCTACATCCCTAACGTAGCGTATAATATGAAACTCTATGAGGAAGAGCAGCCCATCTTTGACGCGTTCGGAATCGAACTGGACATTAAACGCGCCCTGAATAACAAGGTCTGGCTGAAATCGGGAGGTTATATCATTATCGAAGAGACAGAGGCTCTCTGTGCAATTGACGTCAACACGGGAAAATACGTGGGTAAAAGAAACCTCGAGGAAACCATCTTGAATACGAACCTGGAAGCAGCAAAGGAAATTGCCTACCAGATTCGGCTTCGAAATATAGGCGGCATCATAATAATCGATTTCATCGATATGGAAAGCGAAATTAACAGAGAAAGAGTATTCGGCACCCTCCTTGAAGAAATGGGAAACGATAAAAGTAAAACGAAGATTCAGAAAATATCTGAATTGGGCCTGATCGAGATGACCCGCCAGCGGAAAGGAAAAAGTCTTCAGAAGGTCATGTGCGAACCCTGTCCCTGTTGCGAAGGCCTGGGTGTAATCAAGTCAGGTACGACGATATGTTATGAGATATTCAGAGAGCTCATGCGTGAAAAGGCGGGAAACCTTTCTAAAACGATCTGTGTCCTTGTTCACCCTGATGTTGCCGATCGCCTCCTGCAGGATGAGAAGAATACCATCGAACGGCTTGAGCGGGAACTTGGTAAAAAGATCGTCATCAAAGTGGATAACAATCTTTATCCCGAATACTATCAGATTCTCCCATTGCAATAACGACAACGTTAGATAACGTTCCGATACTCCGATCTGTTGGAGGGCTATTGAAAAATGCCTGTTTGTTCCCATGTATCGGAATCACACTCATCTTTCGTCGTTGCGACATACATACAGGAATAGCTCAAGGCCAAGGGTTCAGGTCGAATGTAAGCTGAATCCTATGTTCGACAACGAACAACATATCACCCATGATTTATCACGGACAAGTCTAATGAACACCATTTTCACTGTCGGCACAAGCAATCGCACGACAGAAGAATTCATCAATATTTTAAAACATTACGGAATTAAAGTCCTGGCGGATGTCCGACGGTTTCCGAAGAGCAGATTTGTCCATTTTAATAGAGAGAATTTGGCATCGGCCTGCGAGATCCAAGGCATTGAATATCGATGGATGGGTGATCTTTTCGGTGCTTTCCGCTCGGAAAGCTATGAACAATACTGCCGGACAGGCGATTTTAAAAAGGGTTTGGAACGTCTTGAAAATCTTGCGAAAAAACGCGCTGTCGCGTTGTGCTGCGCCGAGCGCCTGCCTTGGAAGTGCCACCGGCAATTCATCGCCCGTGAACTGGAAAAGCGTGAATGGCCGGTGACTCATATCCTTGATTTTGATACAGTGTGGCAATCAAAACAGGGAGAATTGTTCTAACCTTACATGAAAAGGTCCAGAACCTCCCGAATTCGCTCATGGTCATAGTCCTCTGAGCTTTTGACCGAGCGCAGGAACTCAAACGCTTCCGGAGTATTCAGATCGCCGATTGATTTCAGCGCCATCAATTTTTCGTCCTTATCACGCGTGTAATAACATTTTTTGTAACTATTCAGCACAAAAAAGTTTCGTTCTTTGAAAAAAGTTCTTGACACGGTTTTTGGGTAAATTATCAAAAATTCGGGTACAGTAACACCTTGCCCATAATCATGGTTTGAAGGTG
>DSDU01000131.1 GCA_011056835.1 Deltaproteobacteria bacterium | reverse complement strand
CTCATCATCAGGCAGCATTTATGCCTGATCAGGAGTATGGCGCTTGGTGCATAATATAAACGGTATCATGCCTTGCCTGATGATGAATGTGTGGATTATGACTTTTTCAGCAAGCCCTAATTACGCACTATCACAACAATTATGGAAGCTTGCACCGTTCCCGCATCAATTTTTTATTATCATTGACATATTTTTGAAAAGTGATATGTGTTTCGGGGAGCATACATAACATCACAGGAGGGAAGAGACTATGGGTTATGAAGCTGTATTAGTGGAAAAAAGGGAACAGGGGCACATTGGTATCATTACATTAAATCGTCCGGATGCACTGAACACTTTCAGCCTTGCCTTGGCACGGGACCTCAGTCAGGCACTCATCGATCTTGACCAAGACAAAGAGGTACGGGTGATCGTCATCAATGGTGCCGGAAAATGCTTTTCCGCCGGCATCGATGTCAGCCCCAGTGTCTTTGAGGCAATGACTCCATGCGAGTATTATGACTGGATCACCCTGATGGAAAAGGCCATCGTCACCATCTCGAAACTCAAAAAGCCGGTTATCGCATCGGTCCATGGATTTGCCGTTGCCAATGGCATCGGCATTGTGGCAGCAGCTGATCTGGCAATCGCCGAAGAAGGCGTCCGCTTTGGCGCAACGGCCATTAATGTCGGCCTCAATTGCATCGGTCCACAGGTGGCCCTCTACCGCAATATCGGTAAGAAAAAGACGCTGGAACTGGTCTTGCGGGGGAATCTCATCCTGGCCGACGAAGCGGAGAGAATCGGCCTCATCAACAAAGTGGTCCCCAAGGGAACCTTGGAAGAAGAAACCATGAACCTGGCAAAAGAACTGGCCGCCAAAAGTCCACTTGCACTTCAAAGTGCGAAAAAATCCTTCTATGATATGTCGGATCTCGAATTCAGCAAGGCGATGGAACTGGTCAATAATCAATTCGCTCTCCTCTGTTCATTGGAAGACGCATGTGAAGGGATCAAGGCATTCAGCGAAAAAAGGCAACCCGACTGGAAATTGAAATAGAGCCCTTGAAGCGGCTTGACATGAGACAAGCCGGCTAATCAAAGCAAAAAGGGGGGTAGACAGGGTAATGAATATCGTCCCTGTGTACCCCCTTTTCCATGTGAATTTTCCGTTTTCATGAACACATTGAATCGCAGACGCAGAAACCCCAACCCATGAATTACTTAGCTGTCCTCACTATGGGTCTTTTTTATCAATCAATCAAAATGAGGCCCGTCCACGTCACCACATCATTAATGGGAAACGTCACAACACATCCAGCTTTCTCCGTTGTTGCAATCACATCGATCCCCATCGCTTCCATGGATGGTCGAGCCTTGAAGGGAAATCGACATTTTGTACTTCCCGTAGCAATGACACAGACATCGCAGAGACGACAACACCCGCCGATTAATCCTGTGGCAAAACGGAAACCCGCTTCAAACGCCGCTTTCTCACCACGATTTACCAGGTCGTGGAGCTTATTCGCCGGGGCATATACATCATCTGTCGTTTTTTCAATACTCGCAGATATCTGAAGAAGAAGGGCTCTGGAAAAGAGAGATAGGTAAGTGCGAAATTCCGCAACTGAAGCAACATATGGTGGACACATGAGATTCTGGCCGTAACTGTCACATCGGGGAATCTGACACTTCAGCCTGACCCGATCATCAACAATGATGTCCGCCGTGTTGACAAGCTTGACGCCTGCGGCACCGTTTTCATATAAATATGTTTTGATACGTTCAAGCACGGCAATCCGACTCGTCCCACCAACACCTTCAGTTTTTCATCTTCCATCTGATCAATGACGGCAACTGCTTTTAATAGGCCCCCTATCAGGTCATGTGCGGACATGGAATGACACTGATAAGGCAATCGGAGATACACGGGCAACAGCCCGGTAAAAGCGGTAATGTGTCGCTTTCCCGGGCTGTCTCTCATCGTGTGGTTTGACATTCACTGCGATGATGTCATCTCTCAGGCATTCACCCAAGCATGCGTGATCGGACCGATCTATTCCGCAGGCATAACAAGATACCTGCTTGCTATCATTTCTGCAAGCGTATACGGGTCCGTTTCTTTTTTCAGTAATTTTTCCGTCATCTCCTTCATTTCTCCACTCTCTACCAGCTTCGTTAAAACCGGATCAAGAATGGCGGCGAGGAGAGCCTCGTTCAATTCAAGAACAGCCTTTCGCCGAATTCGGTCACCAAGAAGACCTTTATCAATCAGATTCTGATAATGCTGTCCGATGGTATTGGTCAACTCATCGAGACTTCGTTGAAATGAATCGGCATCAAAGATATTCTCCGCTCTGATGATGGGCGGCTTCCAGCCGCCGGGAAATTCATCCACCATACTGAGCATATAAACAAGTTCCCGGTAAAGCTTTCCCGCGCCATCGCGGTCTGCCTTGTTGATTACGAAAACGTCTGCAATTTCGAGGATTCCCGCCTTAATCGCCTGGATTTCGTCTCCCATGCCGGGAACGAGGACAACAACAACGGTGTGGGCATGGTTGATAATATCAACTTCCTGCTGGCCCGTGCCGACGGTTTCCACGATGACGTAATCCTTCCCCATTGCATCCATAACATGAATCGCATCGCCAACTGCCTTCGACAATCCGCCAAGGGCGCCCCGCGTCGCAAGACTTCTGACGAATACCCCCGGATCAAGGGCATGACGCTGCATGCGGATTCTGTCGCCGAGAATGGCTCCACCCGTAAAAGGACTGGTGGGATCGACAAGCAGGACACCGACTGTCTTATCCCGCTTTCGAAGTTCCGCCACAACAGAGTCAATCATGGTGCTTTTCCCCGCTCCCGGGGAGCCCGTAAACCCGATCACATGGGCCTTCCCCGTATGCGAAAAAATATGTTTGATCGTGTCCTTTGCATGGGGAATTCGATCTTCAAGATTTCTGATAAGGCGTGTTGCAGCCCTGACGTCTCCTCCCCGAACTTTTTTGGTTATTTCCATCCAACTACTCCCTCTCTGTTCATGGCTCCGTACGAAAAACCTTCTTACTCAGATCCTACTCCTTGACATTGGGGACAATATTTTCATTGATCCACGCCACGATATCATCAAGGGTAATCCCGGGGGTAAAGATACCTTTCAACCCTGCATCATAGAGCAACTGATAATCCTGTTTCGGGATGATACCACCCCCGATAATCTGAATATCATCGCCACCTAGCGCTCTTATCTGCTTGACACATTCAGGAAACAGATACTTGTGCGCACCGGACATACAGCTCAGACCGACACAATCAATATCTTCCTGAATCGCCGCGGCAGCAATCTGTTCGGGCGTCTGGTGACAACCGGTATAAATCGTTTCATAACCCGCATCGCGGAAACACCGGGCGAGAACACGCGCACCTCGGTCATGACCGTCGAGCCCCGGTTTCGCAACCATTATTCGAAGTTTTCTCTTTGCCATATCAATTTCCTCCCTGAATCATTTCTTAGTACATCGCCGGATCACGGAATTCGCCGTAGACTTCACGGTACACGTCACAAATTTCCTGAACACTGCAGAGATTCTTAACTGCCTCGATGCAGTACGGCATGACATTCTCACCTTTCTTGCATGCATCCTTGAGGTCATTCAGGCTTTTTTTCGCTGCCTTGTCATCTCGTTTTCTTCTCACCGCATTCAACCGTTCAATCTGCTGCGTTTCTATGGCATCGTCGATGTCCAGAAGAGGAATCTCCTGCTCATCTTCGGTAACATATTTATTGACGCCGACCATGATTTTCTCATTGGAGTCAATTTGACGCTGGAACTTATAAGCCGCATCGGCAAGTTCCATCTGCGGAAATCCCTTGTCGATAGCCGCGACCATGCCGCCCATATCGTCGATTTTGTGGATATAATCCCAGGCCTGCTGCTCCATCTCATTGGTCAGAGCTTCAACAAAGTAGGATCCGGCCAGAGGGTCGATCGTGTTCGCCGCACCGGTTTCTTCGGCAATGATTTGCTGCGTTCTCAGCGCGATCTCAACGGCATGGTCAGTCGGCAGACACCAGACTTCATCCAAAGAGTTGGTATGGAGCGACTGGGTCCCGCCGAGAACCGCCGCCAGTGCTTCCGTGGCAGTCCGTACCACATTGTTATATGGCTGCTGCGCCGTCAGAGAGCATCCCGCCGTCTGGGTGTGAAACCGCATCCACCACGACCTCTCATCTTTCGCTTTATAACGATCACGCATGGCTTTCGCCCATATTCTGCGGGCTGCCCGCAACTTGGCAATTTCTTCAAAGAAATCGATATGTGAGTTGAAGAAAAAGGAAAGTCTCGGAGCAAAGGTATCCACATCAAGCCCCTTACGCTTCAACACATCCTCGACATACTCCATGCCGTCTCGGAGAGTAAACGCCAGTTCCTGGACAGCAGTCGAACCGGCCTCTCTGATGTGATAACCGCTGATGCTGATGGTGTTCCATCTCGGCACGAATTTCGTTCCGAACTCTACGGTGTCGCTGATCAGCTTGACTGACGGTTCGGGCGGGCACATAAGGGTCTTCTGTGCGATAAATTCCTTGAGCATGTCATTCTGGATGGTACCGCCGATCTTCGTCAGGGGAATGCCCTTGATCTCTGCGGCGGCGCAGTACATGGCCCAGAGTGCCGTCGCCGGCGGATTGATGGTCATGGACGTAGTGATTTTGTCCATGGGGACACCGTCGACCAGAACCATAAAATCCTCAAGGGTATCAATTGCAACACCGCACTTTCCGCATTCACCGCGGGCTTTCGGATCATCCGTATCATACCCCATGAGGGTCGGAAAATCGAAGGCAGTGCTAAGACCCGTCTGTCCGGCCTTAAGCAACTGGTGCCATCGCTGGTTCGTATCATAGGCACTCCCGAACCCGGAAAACATCCTGAAAGTCCAGAATTTTCCACGATACCCCGTGACCTGGTTGCCACGAATGAATGGATACTGGCCCGGATAGCCGATATCTTCATCAAACTTGAGATCCTTGATATCCTCCGGTGTGTAGAGCCGTTTGATATCCAGGGATGAAACGGTGGTCCAGTCTTCTTTCTGATCGGGCCACTTGGCCACTGCCTTTTTTACCTCATCTTCCCATCTTTGCCTCATTCTGCTGGAACTATCCAGCAACTCTTTCGAAAAATACATCACCGTCCTCCTTTCAAACCCTTTTTGCTATGTTCTATTTATAAATGCGGCATACCACCTGCCCCGCAATTCCAGACGTAACAACACTACCGTTGTTTCCTCATTGCGATGTGACATTGAGATGTCGTGCTTCATGTTTTCACTAAACCGCAAAGAAAGGCTCCAATTTCAGGTTCTGAATCATCATATTGCGCCGACTCGCTGTAATCAACGCATGTGCGAATACTGCACGTCACTCCGCCTGAATTGGAATTGTAGAACGGGTTTACAGATTTATATCCCCCCATCCAGCTTTCGGCTGGAATTGCCCGGAATACCGATATAACGTAACCGTTTATTTGTCAAGCGAAAAAAGGTTGCCCCAGGATAGCAGAATCAATACAGAATCTTACACATCTGCAACGCTGTAAAGACAGCGCACAAACCACATGGAGTGCAACATCCTCTTCCGAACCGGGCGTTTCAGGCCCTCAGCAGACCTTTGTGCCGTCGTGATGGTAATCCGTCCCATAATCGACTCAGACCAATCAGCAGATGACTGAAACTGGGCTTTCCCAACATGAAAGACTTCGCTTACCCCTCTCCGTTCATCTCAGTATTGCGGTCGTTTTATACATTAGGAATTCGGGTACGTCGCATCCAGATATCTCGGAAATACATGGAAATGGTATTTTTGGAAAAACCGCTAAACATTTATGATTACAGCCTCACGACAATAAAGCTCATGCGTCATCAGGAACGCTATAAGTGAGGGCTCTTCTCAGCAATCGGGTTACGTCCTTTTTTTTATTCAGACATCTTATTAAAATTTATACCGAGAATGTTACGGAGCGACATAGGAAAATGTCCGACACATCCCTCGGAGGTTGTCCGATCTTCGGCTTACAATCGTATGTATTTTAATAGGTAATCGTGATATAAGCGGCCGGAATCACCCTTGACGTTAAATTATTTTGACAGATACAACATGTTGTCTGTATTAAACAAGATGAGGGATATCGCTCTCGCCTGTTGACAAGACCCAAACAAAAAAGCATGATGCAATCATCAAAGGAGGAACCCTTATGGAAATCATGAGTAGCGCTTTTGAAGACGGGGGCATCATTCCAGATAGACATTCGTACACTGGACAGAATATTGCCCCTCCCCTAGAGTGGACGAATCCGCCCGAGAGAACAAAGAGCTTCGTTCTCATTTGTGATGATCCTGATGCACCCATGGGAACATGGGTGCATTGGGTTGTTTATGATATACCGGCAAGCATCAGCAAACTTCAGGAAGGTACACTGCCGGAAAAAATTCTGACCAACAGCGGGAAACAGGGAACAAATGATTTTCATAAAATCGGCTATGGCGGCCCTTGTCCGCCTTCCGGCACCCATAGATACTTTTTCAAACTCTATGCTCTCGATATATTCACCGATCTTGAACCCGGCGCTACAAAAGCACAGCTCCTTCGAATTATGAAAGGCCACATACTTGCCGAAGCCCAGACGATGGGAAAATATCATCGATGATACGTAACGACGCCGAGATAAAAATGGTAATAACCCGGAATCAATAACTATTATAGTATTCAAACGGCAAATACTTACTGAAACAGATCAAAATACTCTGATGATCGGAACGCCGTTTCTGCCTTTCATTTTGTAAGTTCACCGATAAGACTCAATGTAGGCCGGATCGAATCCGTATGCGGGATATTTTTTAACAACATGACCACGATTACCCCATTGTACAGAAAGCTATATCATGACGGGGCCCTCAATGATCGACTGAACCAGGCACTGGGCCTTTTGAAAAAGTGCGAACTTTGCCCCCGTGAATGCAATGTTGACAGGCTTTCCGGTGAAACAGGCTTCTGTCATACCGGAAGGAAGGCACGAATTGCCGGTTTTCATGCGCATTATGGTGAAGAAGCACCACTGGTGGGAAGACACGGATCGGGAACGATTTTTATCAGTCACTGCAATCTTCTCTGCACATTTTGTCAAAACTTCGAAATCAGTCATCTCGGAGAAGGCAGAGAAATCGAACCTGAAAACCTCGCCGTAATGATGCTGAAGCTGCAAGAAGCCGGATGCCATAATATCAACTTCGTTACCCCAACTCATATCGTTCCGCAAATTATCGAAGGGCTGCTCATCGCCATAGAACATGGCTTCAACATACCGTTGGTATACAACTCCGGTGGATATGACAAAGTAGAGACCCTGAAGCTGCTGGACGGAATCATTGACATATACATGCCTGATTTTAAATTCTGGGACTCGAAATGGTCTGCCGAATTCTGCAATGCGGAAGATTATAAAGATGTTGCCGTCGAGGCGATCAAAGAAATGCATCGACAGGTTGGTGACCTGGAAATCAGTAACGACGGCATTGCAACGAAAGGGCTGTTAGTGCGGCACCTGGTCATGCCGAACGGCATTGCCGATACTGAAAAAATTATGACGTTTCTTGCCACAGAAATATCCCCTCATACATATGTCAACGTTATGGATCAATACCATCCCTGCGGCTATGCAATGGAGAACTCAATGATCAATCGAAGAATTTCACCGACAGAGTATCAGATAGCGCTCCATGCCGCCGGGGAGGCCGGACTAA
The DNA here is from genome assembly GCA_011056835.1 of Deltaproteobacteria bacterium. Lineage (GTDB taxonomy): Bacteria > Desulfobacterota > Syntrophia > Syntrophales > UBA6807 > DSDU01. The sequence continues at coordinate 3,361 of DSDU01000131.1, read as the reverse complement.
CTCGACTCGATTCCCACATCCGTGCGTTGCGGATGCCTTGATTAACCGCGAGCTCTGTGATTTCTGAATGGAATGATTTCTGAGATGGCAGGAGCCTTCATTCAGACTTTTTCAATGGTAATCCCGAGCTTCTCGATTTTGTTATGAAGCGTGTTCCGATTAATCCCGAGAAACGACGCTGCGGCTGACTTGATATTATTGGAACGTCGCATGGCAATCTTTATGAGTATCCCCTCAACCATAGATAAAATATCTTCATAAATGCGACTTTTATCGTGGCTGTCAGAATTAAGAATCGTCACCACGTCTTCAAGTCTCTTTTCGAGAACGCTCTCCACAACTGAATATGATGTTGTATCTTCGTGCGCCCACGCCATTGGTCTTTTCGCATCCTGTGCATCCATGAGGGGATATATCCTTTCTACGTACATTATAACAGTATGACGGTATGATCAACGAATGACGGTACCGAAGACTGCCTGTCCGCTATATATTATATATTATTGAGCATTTACGGAAATGGTTCAGGCAACAAATATCTTGGCATACAGTATGGCGGCGATGAGAAATGCGATAATCCACGCCCCCACGATATCCGACCTCTTGTTGACGGGATGCGTAATAATATCCCTTACTCTTTCTTCTATCTTTTCACTATCCAAATGTCCGACTATGCCATCCACCAAACTCGAGAATTTTTCATAAGAATTAGATATCACATAAAATCCCTTGGTTGTCGTCACGGCAAGATATGCCTTTTTCCGCAATATGACCGTGTCAAGATTCGTAATGTCTCCCCAGCCGATGATCTTCTTTTTGAAAAATTTCTTTATTGTAAGACTTTTATCGCCGATAGAAATCTCTCGCATACTCCCTTCTATCAGGAAAAACAGAAGCGGTATGAAGAAAAGGACAAGGATGATTCTCTCTGAGGGATGACTGTCCGTGAATAGCGATATCACAATTAAAACAAAGAGCAACACCACATCAAGCGTAAACGGCATAAGAAATGATTTTCTGATTTTATAGTTCTTTTCGGACATGGGCACCGCCCACAACTGCTTTCTTCTCTTTTCTTACTGTTCCGTACTCAAAAACGTTCCGCTTTTACCGCCACTTTTTCTTATAAGTCGGACGTCCGTAATCGTCATGCCCTTATCAGCGGACTTACACATGTCATAAATTGTCAGAGCTGCCATGCAGACCGCATTCAACGCTTCCATCTCAACTCCCGTTCTCCCGAATGTTCTGACGGTTGCATCAATGACGATTTCTCCTTTATCGGCATTACTTGAAAACTCAATATCGATTCCGGTTAATTCGAGAGGATGGCACATGGGAATGAGATCACTGGTCCTCTTGGCACTCATGATTCCCGCGATCTTGGCTACACCAAAGACATCTCCCTTTGCCATTCCCCCTGCTTCAATAGCCTGTACCGTTTCCGGCTGTGCAACAACTTTCCCACGGGCCGTCGCTTCTCGTTGCGTGGGTTTCTTGGATGTGACATCCACCATCCGTGATTTATTTTTTTCGTCAAGATGGGTAAACTTCGTCATGGGTATTCTTCAGTTTCTCATGTATTGGAAGGGCTGCTGCTCTCTGGCTGTCAGAACAGAGCACGGAAGTTAGCATAGTCGGCAGCACCAGTCAAGGACGTTCATTTTTTTATTCAACTGCATAACGAATCTAGCGAGATGAACTGTGACTGAATGGATTCGCCATAAAACACCCGGGCCAAACGATCAAATCGATCCGATGTGTCTGTCGTCAGAAAATACCGCTTTCTGTCCCTCGAAATCCGTTCAGCCATATCGGGGTGCCGGGAAAGATAGCCCTTTAATTTTCTTGCGACTATCGGTCCCTGATCAAGGACAACAGCCCTCGAACCTACCTGTTGTACAAATTGTTCAAGCAGAATCGGATAATGTGTACAGGCAAGAAGAATCGTCGCGATCCCATCGTCCTGAGCGTATAACCCCTGGAGATACTTTGCGATGATCATATCCGTCCCTTCCCATTTATCTTCACCCGCTTCGATAATGGGAACAAGCAAGGGACAGGCCTGCTGATAGACTCGGGTGTCCGGCGCCAGCGAACGAATTTCCTCACAATAAATTCCCGACGCTACGACCCCTTCAGTCGCCAGGATACCCACCGAGCGTACTCCCCGCTCGACCATCTCTTCAGCACTGGGCCGTATGACACCAAGAACCCGCCGGTCGGGATGTGAAACCGGCAGATACTCCTGTTGAATTTTTCTCAGCGCCCTTGCCGATGCGGTATTGCAGGCAATGATGACAAGCGGACAGCCCTGGAGAAAAAGATATTCAACAGCCTGTCTTGTAAACTCATATACCATGCGCTGCGAACGAGTGCCGTAAGGAACTCGGGCATTGTCACCGAGGTATAGGTAATCATAATCCGGCATGATACCCACTATGCTCTTCAGAATCGTCAAACCCCCGAATCCAGAATCAAATACGCCTATCATGAAATCACCCCCCTCCACCACTGCGTATCGGGTATTCGATGGGCGAATAATACCATGAATATTCAGAAAAATCCTTGCCAAATTTTCAATTATCCATTAAGAGCAGTTCACAGGACAGTGTGTTCTTTTCCTTCGACGCACACCGTCTCCGCCGAGAGAAAGGACCCACCCTCGATTCTCAACGATTCATCTTTAATAAAAAAGGGACGTCACTTTGATTGTCAAAGTAATAAGCAGCGCCATACTCGGTATCGAATCATATGCTATTGATGTTGAAGTGGACATAACACGAGGACTCCCCCAGTTTTCAACGGTGGGACTTCCCGATACGGCCGTTCGGGAAAGCAAGGATCGCATAAAGGCAGCCATAAAGAATTCAGGATACAGCTTTCCAAAAAACAGGGTCACCGTCAATCTGTCACCTGCTGATATCAAGAAAGAAGGGACAAGCTTCGATCTCCCCATCGCCATATCAATTCTTACGGCTGAAGGACTTGTCGAAAAAGAAAACATCGGCAGATACATGATTATAGGAGAGCTCTCCCTTGACGGAAGCATAAAAGGTGTCCAAGGCATACTTTCCGCATCATTACTTACGAAACGGCAGGGATTGAGGGGCATTATTGTGCCTCGCGAAAATGCATCGGAAGCCGCCATGGTTGACAGCATCGATGTTATCCCCGTCGATTATCTTCATCATGTAGTCGAGTTTCTTAACGGCATAAAACATATACAACCGCTGGAAATTGACGACCGCCATTTTTTTACCCAAGCCCTTTCAACAACGGATGACTTTGCCGACGTGAGCGGCCAGGATCAGGCAAAAAGGGCTTTGGAAATAGCTGCGGCAGGCGGCCATAACATCCT
>DSDU01000218.1 GCA_011056835.1 Deltaproteobacteria bacterium | reverse complement strand
TCCCGGAAGACATCTCCCGCCTTTCAAAAAGCCCGGGCCGCGTGGGAAAAAACGGGACTGACAGAGTGGAATTTCGACGATCTTCCCGATTACATTGAACTGAACCGGTTCGGCGGTCCCGCCGGCCTGACAGCTTTTCCCGCCTTGGAAAGGGGTGAAGGCTCCGTTGCTGTCCGGCTTTTTCAAAATATGCGGGAAGCGGAAGCAATCCATCAAGACGGCGTTATCGCCCTTTTTGAACTGTATTTCAAGAAAGAACTTCAGTTCCTGAAAAAGACACTTACCCTGAAAGAACCGATGAAACAGTGGGGAGCCTACCTTGGCGGTGCCAGACGACTGGAAGAACATCTGTATGACCGGGTGCTGAAAGATCTCTTTGGCTATCCCCTGCGAACCGGAGAGGCGTTTCATTTCCACGCACGGGAAACAAGACCGACATTACTGACGCATGGACAGGAACTTATCAATCGCATCGAACCGGTGCTGAAATGTTACCATGAGGCACGATCGGTCCTTCACACGCTCCTTACGGCAAACAAACCAAACACGGCAGTGACGGCGTTTCTCAAGCGGCTCGGAGAGGAACTCGGCCTCCTCATGCCGGAGAACTTTCCGTTACTCTATGACAACAACAGGCTCAATCATCTGCCGCGGTATCTGAAGGCGGTGGCAATCCGGGCGGAACGGGGCGTGCTGAACCTCGAGAAAGAGCAGAAGAAAGCAAAGGACCTCATGAAATTTGTTCAGCACCTTGCAGACCTTCGCACCGCGGTCAGTCCAGTCACGTCTGATGAAAAACGAAAATCTATTGAGGAATTCGCATGGATGATAGAAGAATACAAGGTTTCTGTCTTTGCCCAGGAATTAAAAACGCCTTATCCCGTATCTCGTAAACGGCTGGAAACAAAACTCAAAGAAATCAGCCGGATGGTGTAACAGGATTAAGTTTCCATGCAAAGGAAAACCTTGCGCATGCAGGGGGTGGCCACAGCCTGCAGACTCACGGAGATGAATCGGGGAATCGTTTTCAGCGACGGCACACAGGCAGTGAGACGTGAGAAACGGGATATGGCGGATTGGATTCTTATTCCACACCCTGCACCCGACGCTATGCTTTCAGTTACACTGCCTTTCCGCCCTCGGCCTTGAACCTTGCGCTCCGAAGGCTTACGTCGTCATTGAGATCTTGTCGTTTTTTACCTGTGTTCGGATCCGGGACATGAAAGTTCAGCCATTGCCGCTTTGCCGCCTTACGACGCAGGGACCCTCAAACGCTGACCCACGTAGATGTAATTTTTACTCTGGATATTGTTGAGACGACGCAGTTCCGTAACGGTCGTTCCGTGCTTTCCCGCTATCCTCGACAGGAAATCACCCCTTCTGACAACGTACACATCAAACTCCTCGCTGCCGGCGGGTACTTTCAGCCGCTGATCGACATACAGCGTATCATTGAACTTCAGATTATTCAACGCGAGCAACACCCCGATCGTCGTGTTGTAACGGTGAGCGATTCGTGCCAGTGATTCTCCACGCTTTACAATATGCTCCGACGTTTTCGATCCATCATGCTCATCAGATGTATTGTTTCCACCGGGGGCGGGAACCTTCAATCGCTGATTGACATAAATCCTGTTTTTTCGCTTGATGTTATTGAGAGTCATCAGTTGTCCCGTCGTCGTATTGTACAGCTGGGCGATCCTGTCAAGAATGTCCCCCCGCCGCACGATATGAACGGCATACTGATTGTCACCGGAAGCGGGACTCTCTGCCGTGAGCGTTTTCGAATCGTCACCGGAATTCCTTTTTTCCGGGGCCGCCGTCGTCTGCCGCGCATAACTGTCTTTAATTGCCTTCAGTTCTTCCCTCGTCGTACGGTCAATGACGGCTTCGACCTTATCACGAAGATGAACCGACTCACCAGCAGGATCAGCCTCCCCGACCTTCACGTTCGGAGACCCGTCACGTCCCGGTTTTTTCAGAGTCAGCGTCTGCCCTTTCAGGATATTGTCTCCATTGCTCAGATCATTCATCGTCATGAGCGCCGCCACCGTCGTGCCATGTCTGTCGGCAATCCCCGCCAGCGTGTCGCCTCCTTTGACGACATAAACGGGCGGTGCGGCACCCCCCTCAACGGAATCTTCCGTGACACCGTTCGCTTCGGTAATGTTCAGCCGCTGTCCCACATAAATTTTATCTGCGCTCCTCAGATCATTGATGCTCATCAACCTATCCGTGGAAGTATCGTATCTCGACGCGATTTTTTCAAGAATATCGCCTTTCTTGACAACATGGATTACATCCTCGTGTCTGACCGTCGTGCCTTCCGTCGCCGGAATTTTGATTTTCTGGCCTGCGTATATCCTGTCGGCGCTCCTGAGATTGTTGGCCCTCATTAAAATCCCCGTGGTGGTATCGTATCGTGATGCAATCGCTTCGAGCATATCACCCTTCCTGACAACATGGATTACATCCTCGTGCCTGACCGTCGTGCCTTCCGTTGCCGGAATTTTGATTTTCTGCCCTGCGTATATCCTGTCGGCGCTCCTGAGATTGTTGGCCTTCATTAAAATCCCCGTGGTGGTATCGTATCGTGATGCAATCGCTTCGAGCATATCACCCTTCTTGACAACATGGATTACATCCTCATGTCTGACCGTCGTGCCTTCCGTCGATGGAACTTTTAATTTCTGCCCCACAAAGATCGTGTTGCTCTGTCGTATATTGTTGAGGCGCTGCAACGCTCCGACGGACGTCCCGTGATTCGCGGCGATTCGTGCGAGGATATCCCCTCTCTTCACAACGTACGTCGAACAGTTCTGATCCCGTCCGGAAGAAGCCATTGCCCGAACGCCCCCCCCATCGGTGGTTTCACGTGCAAGAGACGGCGGCAACGGCATTAAATCACTCACCGAAGAAGCGAGCGCCCATGCGACATCTTTCCTGTATGACGGCTTTCGGAGAAGATGTTCTTCCCGTGGATTCGAAATATAGGCAATTTCCACCAGAATCGAAGGAATCTCAGGCAGCTTGAGAATTTTGAAGGGTGCCTCATGGACCTTCGAATACTTCAGGTGATTGACCCGCTTAAGGTCCTTGAGAATTTTGAGGCCGATGTGCTTTGATTGATTGATCGTTTCCGTCTGAAGCATATTCAGCATTATATGATCGGCTTCACCATTGTTTTCCCCACTCTGAACACCCGCTATGATGTCGGACAGGTTCTCGCTCCGGGCAAGCAGCCTTGCGGCTTCATTCGTGGCTCCCCCGGTGGACAGACAATAAACCGATGCCCCCCGCGCCCCCCTGCTTCTATGAGCATCGGTATGAATGCTGATGAACAGATCTGCCCCGTATTCACGGGCAATTTCCAGACGCTTCTTGAACGAAACGTAATAATCCCCCTCACGTGTCAAATACGCCTGGTAGCCTTTCTTTTTGAGAACATTTCTCAGTTCTTTTGCTACCCTCAGGACAATATCTTTCTCTTTTGTTCCCCTAGAACCGACCGCCCCCGGATCTTCCCCCCCATGCCCCGGATCAATGACGATAATTTTTCTCTTCTCCTGAATCTTGACTTGCTTCCTCTCGTCACTTTCCATTTTCTCAACGGCGGGAAGTTTGACATCAATAACGACACGGTGAGGCTTTATGTCTTTAATAGGTCCCAGGCTGAAGACTTTGACGGTGACATCATCGCCGACATGCAGATCGACACGAGTCATATGCCCCGGCAGAGACGACAGGTTTATCTTTTTCACTGCCGGCTTATCAACAAGATATTCATGGAGAAGCGTATCTGAAATGACGGTATTTTCCAAGTCGATGGACACTATTTTACCGTTCTCCGTTGTTCGGTATGAAACCCTGTCACTTACATCAATGACGACCCGTGTGTGATCCGGCGCAGTCCATCGCCTGATATTGAGAATGTTTGTTAAACCAAAGGCATACGATAGGGGGATCCCCACATACAAAAGCACGACAAGAAGGGCGATTTGCGTTTTTTTCGTCATTCTTCAGGAACATCCCTTTTCGATTTATGCTTACGTACCAGTTTTATTGGGAAAATTCAAGCTTTAACCGTATACTGCAAACCATATCCCATAATGAACCCCCACAATCCCAATTTCTCTCTGTCCTCAGACACATGCTATCTTTATTATCACGGGTTGTAACGAAAGCCGCCGCACCGGGCATTCCCCCGGCGATTCGCCTTACAGTGAAAAAATTTATTTTGCAGGCATGTCCGTTTTGATGTAAAGGGGCTGGTGCCCAAACAAAAATCCGTCTGAACAGTCATCATGGAGCTGTCGGGGCTATCGATGAAAGGCACAACCGGAGGCTTCCCGATTCTCCGATCAACAAAAATACACATCGGGTTGATTAAAATGATTGACAAAAAGATGAAAACACATAAAAATTCATGACTGCTCGAGGAGCGTCACCCATGAAAATTCGAGACATGCTGCGTCAGAACAAGTTCACGTTGTCTTTTGAGGTGTTTCCTCCCAAACGGGAAGGAAACGTGGAAAGCCTCTACTCAACCGTCGACAATCTGATACGGTGCAATCCCCATTTCATCTCCGTCACATACGGTGCGGGAGGAAGCACTCGTGACAAAACCGTGGAAATCGCATCGCATATAAAAAATGAACACGGTCAGGAGGTTCTGGCACACCTGACCTGCGTCGGAACCACCCGACATGATATCGGCCGAATTCTCGACGACTTGAAGGATAAGCACCTGGAAAACATTCTTGCGCTGCGGGGCGATCCCCCACAGGGTAAGGACGTATTCATGAAAACAAAAGGCGGGTTCGGATACGCCAACGAACTGGTGGAATTTATCAAGGAGCACGACGATTTTTGTATCGGCGTGGCCGGTTATCCGGAAAAACACCTGGAAGCGCCGTCCATGGCCGCCGACATGGAAAATCTTAAACGAAAAGTAGATGCCGGCGGCAACTTCATCATTACACAGCTTTTTTTCATCAATGACGTCTTTCATCGCTTTCGCGACCTGGCGGTGAACCGAAAGATTTCCGTTCCGATCATTCCGGGAATCTTTCCTCTCTTTAATTACAGCCAGATATCCAGGATCGGATCGCTCTGCGATCCCGCGATTCCTTCACAATTGCTGGATAAACTGTACAAGGTCCGGGACAAGAATGAAGAGGTGCAAAAATACGGCATTGAACATGCAATTCGTCAGTGTGAAGACCTTCTGAGCAACGAAGTGTCGGGTCTCCACTTCTGTTGCATGAACAAGAGCGATCATGTATTGGAAATCGTGCGGCAACTCTCCATCCCCACGCAAAAAACAACTTCTGCCGATGAATACTATTGATCTTTCCAAGAACACGTAGTAATGGAGAACCGGTCCTGTCGTTCATGCATGACGTTTAAAAAATAGGCGAACAGCGCGGGCGATTAGCTCAGTTGGATAGAGCGTTGGCCTCCGGAGCCAGAGGTCCTGGGTTCGAGTCCCAGATCGTCCGCCATGTACTGTCAAGGGGTTACGCAGACAGCGTGCCCCTTTTTCAGTTTTATAACCAATCTATTCTTATGAATGTCCTACCGCGGATGACTTTGCTTTTGGAAACAACGGAAGTACCACGGGCGGTCCATTTGTAATGGCCGCACATGTGGGTGAAGTCGGCGAGGACAGCGGCTGGAGTACCGCAGGAACCGGCACCATACCCGGACCGCCCCGTCCCAGAATCCATGGCCATGGTGCTTTAGATTTTGGCCTGATCGGACTTGCGGGGCTCAGCAGGAAAGTTTAAGAGGAAATATCTTCGAATCGGAAAGATAATGATCACATTTGCTGCATTCGCTCGAACCGACGATACTTACAGGCGTTCTTTGTCGAAACCCTTTAAAAATGGAAGGTCCGTTGATTTCGTTTCATATCGATGAGCCCGGGTTTTTTCTAAATAATCCAGGAGATACCGCAATTGGTCGACATCGAACGGTTTCGTCATGTAGTAAAGGACCCGTTGCAGCCGTACCTTTTTCTCGATGTCTCTCGTGTTATATGCCGTCATTGTAATCACATCTATATCCAGCCTGATCCGCCGCAATTGAGGAATCAGATCATATCCTCTGCAATCGGGAAGAAAAAGATCGAGCAGAACCAGATCAAATATGTTGCTTCTGAGTTTCTCCAGTGCGTCGGCGGCGGAGGGCGCCGTCTCGGCATCATATCCCCATTCATTAAGATTTTCAATTATAACGGAAGCGAATTGAACGTCATCATCAACAACAAGAATTTTCATCGATATCTTCTCCATCATGCCGATAACAGATCGGGTTTTACCCGCTATATTTGCAATGTCCATGCCAGAACGTCGAGAATAACAGCCAACATCTTGTAATGATTGGATTGTAATGCCGTGCAGGTGGGAAGAAGAAAGTCGATAACCGGTGAACGGCGATCGGGCACGGACTGGAACAGCCGCAGAATCTATCATAACAATATGTTATCATTAACTATACGTCGGCTTCGATTAAAAATACGGATTGTATCATCATGATACGTTTTGTAACCACATGGTACATTTCGAACCATGAAGCATGGAACATCACCAATGGTTGATACCGTACCGCTTCATTCGTCGGTAGAGGGTGTTCCGTGAAATTCCAAGTTCCGAGGCCGCCCTGGCCCGGTGCCATTGATTTTTATGGAGAACGTTCAGAATGACATCTTTCCCCGGGGCATGCACAACTTCGTTTTTCTCTGTTTCACCGGCGGTTTCAACGGCATCCGCCGATGTGTGACGGCAATCCCCGGCGGGCTCCGACGCGACATGAATGAAATCAAGCTGCCTGAAGGTTACGTATCGGTTCAGCACATTTTCCAGTTCTCTCACATTTCCCGGCCAGTCATAGGCAAACAACGCGTCCATTACCCTGCCGGGTATGCCGTGAGCCGGTTTATCACACCCGTATTTTTGTAAGAAATGCTCAACCAGGAGGGGAATGTCATCCTTCCGTTTTCTCAGCGGCGGCACCGAGATCGGCAGAATGTGAATACGGTAGAAAAAGTCCTCCCGCATCGAACCGTCTTGTATGAGATCGATCAGTCGTCTGTTCGTGGCGGCAATGATACGGACATTCGACGTCTTTATCTCGCTGCTCCCCAGGGGTGAATACCCGTTCCCTTCTATGGCCCGGAGCAGCTTCACCTGCATATTCAACGATATCTCACCGACTTCATCCAGAAAGAGACTTCCTCCGTCGCTGACATCGAGATAGCCGCTTTTATTGATCGTTGCACCGGTAAACGCTCCTTTCTTGTGGCCGAAAAACTCACTTTCAAGAAGATTTTCAGGAATGGCGCCACAGTTCACCGGGACAAAGGCCCCGTCCCGGCGGGCGCTCATCCTGTGTACCGCCCGGGCGACCAGTTCCTTTCCCGTCCCCGATTCCCCATAGATGATGACGGGAGCATCCGATTCCGCGGCACGGTAAATGATCTCGTAGACGCTCTGCATGGCGGGACTCTTCCCGATAATATCATCAAGGCGGTACCGATCCTTCATAAAAGATCTCAACCGGATATTCTCCTGCTTGAGGTTTCCGGCCTCCCGTTTCACCGCGACAACACGCCTCCGGTCCTCGGTAATGTCTCGAATCGTGGCAAGCACCGCCGGCCGTCCGTTCCATTGAATTCGATTATGGCGTGCATCAACCCAGATCTCTCTTCCACTTTTCGTTATGCAGGGACCGCGAAATCTGTTTTTCCCGCATACCCCGCCTTCCAGCTCCCGTATACGGTTCTGCAACTTTACTTTATAATCGTCGCGGACAAATGCATGAGCGCTTCCGCCGATGATTTCCTCTGCATCGGAGCAGTCCATCAAGGCACTGAAGGATCCGTTGGCAAACAATATCTTCCGATCGACATACAGTACCACACCTTCATTGACATTTTCCGTCAGGGTCCGGTAGAGTTCTTCCCGCTCGCACAGCGTTTTTTCTTTTTCCTTCCGTTCCGTCACATCGGAAAGGATACCGCTGTATCCCACAACGGCGTCATTCTCATGGATGGGTCGGCAGGAAAACAGAACCCACCTGGTATCTCCATGACGGGGCATCAGTCGATATTCATGTCCCATGTCCTGCAATACTTCGGATCGCGTCGTGTCAAAACGATTCCGCAGTCGCTGAAGATCTTCCCGGTGAACGAATTCGGCACAATGCCGGCCCATAATCTCCTCCGGCGAATATCCGATCACATCCTTGATTGCCGGACTGATGGAGGTAACAACGCCGTTTCGGTCGACTGCAAAGATGACGTCCCGGATGTTCTCCACGAGCTGCCGATACTTCTCTTCACTCTGATGCGCCGTTGTTTCGGTGGACCGGAACTTCGATATGTCACGGAGACTCTCGACGGCCCCGATAATCAAACCGTCACTATCACGGATCGGACCGGCCTTCACCGAAACGGTTTTCCCGGCACCGGTGGAGACATCATGAAAAACAAGTGCTTCCTCCACCATATCGCCGTGCCGCTCAATCCCGAGTCGCTTCTCAATCGCGCTGTCGGGAGTCATCGCAAGTTCCGCCAGGGTAGGACGCCGCATTCCATATATCGTGGTAACATAGCGATCCGTCGCCCGCCCCAGCACCTCCCCCGCGGAGATGCCGGTGAACGCCTCCATGGCGGGATTCCAGGCAATGATGGACATCCGTTTGTCGAAAATAATTGTCGGATCGGGGAAATGCGGTATGAAATGATGGGGTTTCGGATGATTCGGAACGACGTTTCCCTGTGAATCCTGGTATGGAATATTCTTTGTATCAGGGGCGGATACGTCAAATCCCCCCGGTGTGGCCATGGCGCTCATGCTCTCTCCCCTGTCTGCTCCTGCATACTGTTGTCGTGACGGGTTGCCGCCCTGATTGAAATTCATTTGTGCGAATCATATATGAATTTGAGCAACAACCACTTGATACTTCACAAGGTTTCATCTGCTTTCCTTTGTAAACCCTCATGAGACAGGTTCGTATCAAAGCATGTCATGACTATTGTACTATCAAATACTGTGCCAAACTGCACATGAGTTATTATTCCAGTTATTCCTTATAGATACATTTTTACTGCATCGTGACGAAAGCAATATATTTGACCGCACCGTCAGTCTGTTGACTATCCTGGCGACGTATTTTCAGCAGGTTGCCGAAGACACGACTCTCTGGATGCTCATACCCGCACACAACGGCCTTTCCATCGTGCCGTTGAAAACCCATACCTGCATGGCCTGAGAACGGGCATGACATCGTCCCGGTCATATCGCGGCGGATATCATCGACACGGCACATGACGGATGCACTCATGAGAAAACCGTCCGGTTGCATATCAGCCTTTTTTGAGGTAAATATAGGATCGATGGATTCTTCATACGGGCGGATCACTAACCGGGAAGGAACTTGATCATGGACAAACTCAGCATACTCTTCAGTATCAAGTCAAAAATCAGAATGATTGAACAACGGCTCGTCGGCGCCAATCCCATCGACGTGGAAGAGGCCGGACGGGAATTAAAGGAACTGGCCGAGCAATTCCACAGAGGCTATGAGCAATTCATATCGTCGGACCAGCTCGGATGGGCATCTAAGGACGCCGACTACCTGTCCTTTCTCCTTGAAGAAGCGATCGTTCACTACAAGCAACTGATCATACAGAGCAAGGAATTCTGACTTTGAAGGGTCTGGAAGGACTTCAAAACCGTCAATACAGATGCCCTGTGTCCTCTGTGCTCTCTGTGGTCTGCCTGTTATCTGAACGCCGCTCTGTAACCGGACGTAGTCGAAAGAGCGCCGAGTTTCGAAGCGTGGTCCCGTCATTTCCCGATATCGACAAAGAGCAGCCGCCCTTCGCCGAAGGTCGCCAGGGGGTAGCTTCCCATATCAAAGGGATCTTCGTTCCAGCAGGAGAATGACGCCCATTTCCCCTTCTCAAGGGTTCCGAGCTTATCATCGATACCAAGGATCTCCGCATTTCTCCGGGACACCAGTTCGATCGCGTCCTGTCGTGTCAGTCCCGCCCGGAGGAACCACCGCGTCTGCAGAAACAGGGTCCGCGCCGCCGTCACGGGATGATCCGTCATCAGCCCGTAGTCGCAGCACGACTGCACCAGATGCCGCACATTCCTCCAGTTTTCGTGTTTCAGCTCCACCTTGTAGGCGAACGCGTCCACCGGGCCGTAGACAACGGGAATTTTCCGCTCCGCCAGTTCGTCGTATATCTCCGGTTCGAAGACATCCAGGGCGTGTTCCACCGAAACAATCAGTTTGTACTCATCGACAAGCCGAAGCAGGGCGGCGATATCGTCGATCTTATGGACGTGGACCCGGAGGCGTTCCCTCCCCTCGAGGATGTCTTTCAGCAGCAGTTCCTCCGCGGAGAAGGTTATCTCCTTTTTCTTCGTCCCCGTCGCCTCCCGGTGCTTCCGCATTTTCCGCCGCACGTCATCAAGCCTGCTCCGCAGCAGGGCCAGCGCGCCCATTCTCGTCGACGGGCGCTTTCCCTTCCAGGCTTGGGTCGACATGGGATTATATCCGAACGCCGCCTTGACGCCCGCCCGGCCGATGAGGGCTTCGGAAGTGTTTTTCCCGTAGTGGCGGATGACCGCCGACCTCCCGCCGATGATATTACCACTGCCGGGCACGACGCACGAGTACAGAACCCCCATCTCAATGGCATCCTTAAATGCCTGATCGTCCATAACCACCGAATCGAGGGCGTCCGATAGGGTAAGGATCGTGTCAAGCTGTTCATTCGATTCCGATTCCTGCAACGGCTCGCCGGCGCGACACATCCCGATATGGCTGTGGGGGTCGATGAATGCAGGCGTCACCACGGTGTACTCCCCGACCACCGTCCCCTCTTTCTTTTTTGAAATCCCGGCGACACATTCATCTTTGAAAAGAAGATATGAATCCTGAACAATGGACCGCCCCGTATAGATCGTCCGGGCAAAGACAGCGTTCATGACACCACCCCCGTTTTTCCGATTTTGTTCTTCGGAGAAACGGTACCACAGAACATCGTTTCAGACCACGGTTTTTCCCGACAAAGAGAAGGCTGGGAAAAAAATGAGCCGTTTCCATCAAAATTTTACGTGTTATGCACCGGACATCAATACGCCGAAGGGGGAAAAACGCTCCGCAACCTGAAAAGTGTCGGGATACTTTACAAATTCGGTCCGTCCGGATCGCGGCGATACACCACATTCATATGTGAATTCATTCAGTTATAAAATTGGCATGTTAATTGCCTCACATTTCTATAAAAGGTGAAGCGTCTGACGTTATGGAAATGACAGATAAAACAAACAATGAGGAAAGGAGGAGAAGGATGAGGAAAAGTTTGAAGT
>DSDU01000120.1 GCA_011056835.1 Deltaproteobacteria bacterium | reverse complement strand
TCCGCATTCAAATTCAAAATGAGCTGCGAATGACGGGCTTGGCTGCTTCAGATAACGTGCAGAATATCAAAGATCAGTTCCCTTGCGGGTCATATGCAAAAACGTAACCGGAAATTACTGGAAAGAAATAGCAGAAAAGACGCTGGAGGAACTCGCAAAGATGGGATAACGGTTTGTCAGATTTCTGCTTGAAATCCTTGAGAGGCGCTCGTCTGTCAAAGCATCTCGGTATAGATGGGCGTTTTTCAATATTCGCATATGCGTCAGCCGATCCGATAGCAATTGAGATGTGACGTAACCAGTCCTCTCAGACGGACAAAGAACTCATTTCGAATCTTTTCTATTTTCAGTGATTCCGTATAGTCAATGACAACAGTGTCCTTATGCTTGAACCTGTCTGGTTCAACTTGCAGCGCGTAAGAATTAACTGGACTTTTCCAAAACCATTCTACAGAGCAGAATTGTATGTTCTCAGGATCAATAGAAGGAATATTCTTTAGCGCGTTCAAAAACTTCCTTCCCGAATCGCTGTTCTCAATGCAGAAGGCTACATAGGCTATCCGGTATTCAACATCGGCACTTGCATCGGTAACCGGCAAGGGATGGAGATTTCAATGAAAGTTTCCAATACTTATACATCACCTGATTTTGTTTTGTCGGCAAACAGAAACCTCTACTTAAAGTGATTTCGCATATTGTTGTCGCCTTTTTCCAGGGGTTATCGGGGTCTAGTCGCTGACTATTGACTGATAGGCTAACAGGTTAATATTTTTATACTTCAGCCAAGGTTAACGATGAACCGACATTCCCTTTATTTTCCCCCGATTCTTGTCATTGAATCTTTTTTCTCTCCCACCCTCGGAAAATAAAAAACCCCCTTTCTCTTCTTTATCTAGTAACAGGGTTATGTCGTTTATCAGGTCACGGCGCGCTCCTCTATCCGTGATTGATGAAATCTTATATCTTTATTTAAAGTTGCAATACCTCCTTCAACTGCCCGAGAAATACACTCATGAACTGAAACATTCAAGGATAACGTACGCCAGCGATTTTCCTCATATTAAATAGTCCCGGAGTCGGGATGATCAATGTCAGCAAGCATTGATGGTATGTGCGGGTTAATTTATTATGGTCGTCAGATCATCTGTGATCGCCTGAAAATTCTGATATCGATCCAGGGGATTTTTTGCCATCATTTTATCAATAATGTCAGAGAGCGCACTTGAAACCGTGCGGTTTTTCGTTTTGAGCGGAATCAGATCGTCATACAAGTGCTTCATTAAAACCTCTTCCGTATTATTGCCCTCAAAGGGGGGATTCCCGGAAAAGACATGATAGAAAGTGGCGCCCAGAGAATAAATATCGCTTCGACTGTCCATAGGCTGACCCATAATGCAATCAGGGGATACATAATATGGTGATCCCACCAGCCTCTCTGATTTTGCTTCTTTGCTCTTTCCTTCATTTGCGACAGCTACGCCGAAGTCAACAACTTTTAATATTCCTTTATCGTTGATCATTATATTTCCCGGTTTAATGTCGCGATGAATGATATTCTTCTTGCTGACAAAATCGAGCGTCCGGCACGTGGTCAGGAAATATTCCAGGCCTCTTGATGTATTAAGATTACTGCTTTCATGGATCATATCCGACAACGTGTTGCCTTTTATGAGTTCCATGGCAAGATAGAGGACGTCATCTTTTTGATCGATGTTGTATATCTCGGCTATATTGGGATGGTTCAGCCGGGATATATGTCTCGCCTCTTTAATAAACATTTCTCTGTACGATGCGATTGATGAGAATTTATATGATATAACTTTCAATGCTACGGTACGCTCCAGAACAGTATCCCATCCTTTGAATACGCCTCCCATTGCTCCGGCGCCGATGAGAGACACGGCCTTGTAGTCACCAAGTTGCTTCCCTACAAGGCTTTGATAAAATTTCGTTTCCAGTGCCTTTTCACTCTGGGGATCATTTAAATTATGCAGAATCGTCAACGCCCGTTTTAGCGGGCTGAAATCCGTCCTCATGGCGGCGTTATCATTTCTCCGTATTTTTGATTCGTCTGCTCTTGTTGCCTCGGGTATTGTTTTTTCAGGAACAGCATGTTTACCGCCGTTCTCTTCCTCTTCATCAGGCTGACCGGAGATATGGTTATAGGCATCGGTCCACTCCAGGGAATCTTCTATTTCAATACCGATATCTGCCGATAGCTGATGATTGCTGAGCGTAATATGCCTGATCTGACCATTGATAACGCATGTGTGGTCGGGCATCTTCACTCTGATATAAATGATTATACCCAGTCTGCCAAGCAAAGCAGTCTCAATTAAAAAACCCTGCTTGTTAACACTCTTTATCTGACCGGGAACCCAGAGAACGGCATCGCGCGATATCTCGACAGACATATCAGGACTGGGATCTATCTTTTTGCTTTTCATGTGCTCTTCCTTCACAGGTGAAACAACATTTACGGGGTATGGTGATGGTTCTTGATTTTCTCCTTTTGGTACGGAGGGCATTCCATCATGGTCGCCACTTGAAGCGAGTATTTTGCCGATTCGCTCAAGGAAGACCTTCACATCAAGGGGATACACGATAAAATCGTCCGCTCCTGAATCGAAGGCCTTGTCGGCATTTCCCTGATCATCAAGCGGAACAAAAAATACAAAAGGTATTTTCTTCAACAAGAAATTTTTCTTAAGATACCTGAGAAATTCGTAACCGCTGAAATCCTCCAAAGCGTTGCCACAGATGATAAGTCGTACGGAATTACCGGCAAGTAATTTTAAAGCCTGACTCATCGTCGTTGTTGTGAGGACAGGGAAACCTGCATCCGTGAGAGATTGCCGAATCTTTGCAAGAAATTTCTTTTCCCGGTTTATCAAAAGTATATAACTTTTACTGTCCATATGAAAACCGCCACGGTAACGAAACTTCAGACCTTAACAAGGCACCTTTACATTTTTCCCGATCTATCCGGCACTTAAACGAATGTTTGCATGATTCGCCTTCGGATTAATGCAAATATGCAAGGCAAAGCATTGATTTTTGACTTGAAATATCAGTACGGCAACCGATGTATCCTGGAAGTGGCCGATTTGGTGACCTGGTCCGACAACAACCGAAGGCAAGGAAATTTCAAAGTGATATGGCTTCCCGACAAATTCTCTTTTTGTTGACCCGCTGATCATGTTAATGAATTCGCTGACCCCGTCGTGAATCAGTTCGGCGTCCACATGTTCTTCTTCCATTCCCATCATTTTCGCAACAATGAATTTTGCCAGATCCCAGAAAAAAGTCACAACAAGCGTACCCTCGGCGTTGCCGGTTAAGCCCATTATCCCGGATACGTCGCCGAATATTCTGATGGTGTTTGAAAAATAGACTTCCTTGAATTCTACATCAACCGATGCCATCGTTTGAAGGATATGGCAGGTATTTTTAATAAAGGGATTGAGGTAATCAAATTCTTCCTCAAGGGGTTCCCGGCCGGGGATCAAGTGGCCGTTCAGAATCTGCCTGCAGGCGGCGGATGGATCATGTAGAGACAGGATCTCCGTTGCTCCGGCAATCATATAAGGTTGTGAAGAAAAATCCTTTTTCTGCCCATGAATGAGAACAATGGGAATATTCTGGAAATTAGAGGCATACCGCAATTTGCGTATTTGCTGTATCACCTGCTCCTGTTTTCGACCTATCTCGAGGATGATCATATGATAACCGTCGAGGACGATCCCATCGTGAAATCGCTCATATTCAATATGACCCTTACCGTCTATCAGTTCTGATACGGCGGTTTCAACTTTCGGGCTGCAATTGATTCCAAGTATTTTGTTCATAGAATAAATCTCCATTTCCTATTAGATACTTATTACCGGGATCGTTCGATGGAAAATTGAGAGGTTTCTTGGTAGACATAACATCGTTATTGCGGCATCTGATTTCACATTACACTCCTTCGTAATGTCTATTTGTTTTTTGCTTGATCCAATACAGTATGAATGGCTCCTATCAATTTCTCAGATGTAAATGGTTTGGGCAGGTAACCTTGGGCGCCGATGGTCAGGGCTTCCCTAATTCTGTCATCTTCAGATTCCGTCGATATCATCAACACCGGGATATGGTTGAAACGGTCATCACTCCGCATATTTCTCAACACGTCAATACCGTTTAAGAAAGGCATGTTCCAGTCAAGAAGCACCATGTTGATATCCTCACCTTTGGTATTCAAGAGATTCCAGGCATCCTTTCCATTTTCCACCTGGATGGCCTCGAAACCCATAGACGTAACCGACTTATCAATGATCCCGCGTATTAAACGCGAATCATCCGCCACGAGCAATTTCATCATCAATCCAACCCTTTCGACAGTTTTGTGATGTGTAAAAACGTCCGACAGCCACCAGCCTCAACATTTACACAATGCGCTTATGATATCCGTATTGACTGCGATGACCGACATTTTCCGATGAAATACTTTCACAAACATATCGGTATTATCGACGGCATACTAAAATATAATTTTTGTATCGATTAAAGAAAAGAGAATGAGGAAACATCCATCTTATCAGGTATGGCGCTGACTGATTTTTTTATCGACGGTCACCGAGTGATCCTACTCAAAGCCGGAGCTCTGATGTGGTTTTTGACTATCGACGCAGACTGATCTTGACTCTTGTCGATTCCTGCATTCTGGGTCGCTGCATCAGTTTGCCGCAATCGGCCTCATGGGTCTCCATGATGAGGTGAAAGTGGTTTTCCATGAGGACGTAGCCGTGGAGTGATCTATTGTCGGTTCCCCGGCATGCTCCAATCACATAGAGTAAGGTATGCCGTTCGGCTTAATCATCCAGAATGTTAAGAACTTTTCTCAAGAGGCGCGTCCCCGTCAGGAATTCGAACCACGCATCACAGGGAACTTCCGCATAGGTATGGTGGGGACCGATTTCATGGATGACGAAAAAAAGGAAACCGCAAACCGTCACCCATATCTTGACCTATGCACTAAGCGAAAATACAGTACCCGGCACTTGAAACCTTTTTTATTGTTGAGCATCATTCCTTGAATCCACTTTTACAGTCTCGTTCGGATTTTGTCGTTCGTCATTATTTCCGGTCGCGCCTCCGCCCAATGCAGCGTAAAGCCTTACCTGACTGATAAGCTTCGCAAGTCTGAGTGCGATCAGCCCCTGCTGTGAGCCGTACAGCGATCGGTGCGCATCGAGGACGCTCAGATAACTGTCGATCCCCCTCATGTAACGAGCATTGGAGAGACGATACGCCTCCGCAACGGCATCTACCAGGGATTGCTGTGCCGCTACCTGTTGATCCACCGTACCCCTCGCTGAGAGAGCATCAGCCACTTCTCTGAACGCCCCCTGGATTGCCCGTTCATACGAGGTCAGGGCAATTTCCTTTTCCGCTTTGCTGACCCGCAGGGCAGCCCAGCTGCGGGCGTCAAAAATCGGCATCGTTATCCGCGGTGCGAAGCTCCAGGTACCCTGGCCGGACTCGAAGAGCCCCGACAGATCTGCGCTTGCGGTTCCGATGGCGGTCGTCAATGAGATGCGGGGAAATAAGGCCGCCCGGGCTGCACCGATAAAGGCGTAAGTCCCCTTGAGCCGATGTTCCGCCGCCATAATATCGGGACGGCCCAGAAGTACTTCGGAAGACAGACCCGGAAAAATATCTTTGGGAGAGATAACGCTGCTCAGATCCTCCGGGAGTAGTTCTTCAGGCACCGGTAAGCCGGCCAGAAGGTTCAAAGCATTTCGATCCTGTGCCGTCAGTTGCGTGTATCGGGAGACGTTAACGCGGGCCGCGTCCACTTGTGTTTGCGCTTGACGCAGATCCAGTTCGGTCGCCACGCCGACTTCATAGCGCCGCTTGATTATGCCGTAGGCCGCCTCCTGGGTCTCAAGAGTGGATCGGGCCAGCCTGAGGTTTCCTCGATCCGCCGCGAGATTGAGATAAGCCTCAGCAACTGCGGATATCAGAGAGATCTGCGCGCCGCGGAGGCCTTGTTCAGTTGCCAGGTATTCCTCAAGTGCCTGATCCTTGAGACTCCTTATACGGCCGAAGAAATCGATTTCCCATGAAGTGATGCCAAGATTCACCCCATACTTTTCGGAGGTCATGCGGCGGCCCGTGCTAGAAAGATCGGCGGGAACGCGTTCTTTATTTCCGCTGCCGACAACATCGACCGCAGGAAACAACGAAGCCCGCTGTACACCGTACAGTGCCCGAACCTTTTCCACATTCAAGGCGGCAAGGCGCAGATCGCGATTGTTGTCCAGGGCACTTTCAATGATTTTCCGAAGACGTTCATCCGTAAAGAATTCCTGCCATGTCAATTCCGGTACGGAACGAGCGTATTCAGAGGTTTCTATTTCACCGTAGGCCTCACCGGTCGGCCATTCGGCCGGAACGGGAGCGTCAGGTCTCGTGTATTCCGGGGCAAGGGTGCATCCGGCTGAAATCAAAACCGAAATAATAAGGAGGATAAGTAATTTTCTAGTCATATTGTTCACCCCCCGGTGGATTTGCACCGGTTCTTTCGGCTGATACGTCTCCCTTTTTCCTGCCGAAGAACTTTTCGATCAACACATAGAAGAGCGGTGAAAATATGACCACCAGAATCGTAGCGCTCACCATCCCTCCGAGAACGCTGGTGCCGATGGCGTTCTGTGCACCGGCACCCGCTCCGGTCGCTACGGCCAGGGGCAGGACACCGAAACCGAATGCGAGCGAGGTCATGATGATCGGACGAAATCGTAACTTCGCCCCTTCCAGTGTGGCCTCGATCAACCCTTTCCCCTTATTCAGCTCGGCCTTGGCAAATTGCACGATCAGGATGGCATTCTTCGTGGTCAGACCCAAAGTTGCAAGCAGTCCGATCTGAAAATAGACATCATTGGACAACTCCCGCATGCTTGTTGCAATGATACCGCCGATTACTCCAAGTGGAAGAACCAGCAAGACGGAAATGGGTATTGTCCAACTCTCATAGAGCGCCGCCAGACACAGGAAAATCACAAAAATAGAGAAGGCATAGAGGATGGGCGCCTGAGTACTCGACATCCGCTCCTGATAAGAGAGCCCTCTCCAGTCTAAGCCGATGCCTTTGGGCAACCTCTCCACAGCCTCTTCCATGGCCTGCATGGCCTCTCCGGAACTCCTCCCCGGCGCAGGCTCACCCCAGATATTTATGGAGGAAAACCCGTTGAAGCGCTCAAGCCTCGGGGAACCGTATGTCCAGCGGCCCGAAGCAAAGGAAGAGTAAGGAACCATTGCGCCTGATGCGTTGCGGACATAGAGTTTTTCCAGATCCTTGGGCAGCATGCGGTAGGGCGCATCGAGCTGGGCATACACACGCTTCACATCGCCGCTTTTGACAAAATCGTTGACATAGGCGCTGCCGAGGGAAGCTGAAAGGGTATTATGGATCGCGGTAATGGGCAAACCCATCGTACCCGCCTTGTCCCAGTCCACATCGACCCGGTATTCGGGAACATCTTCCATCCCGTTCGGCCGGACAGCGGTTACTCTCGGATCCTGTGCCGCGATCCCCAGGAGCTGATTCCGGGCATTCATGAGGCCGGCATGTCCTAAGCCACCCCGATCCAGCAGTTCGAATTCGAATCCTCTGGCAATGCCAAGTTCAACAACTGCAGGCGGCGGAAAGGCAAACACAATGGCGTTGCGGATACTCGAAAGTGCTCCCGTTGCCCGTCTCGCAACAGCCTTGGCCCTCAGGTCAGCCCGATCGCGGAGATCCCAGTCCCTGAGCTTAATGAATACCAGACCGTTGTTCTGCGCCCTCCCGGAAAAGCCCATCCCAGAAACGGTCATGCAGGATTCTACGGCATCCTTCTCGTTTTCCATGAAATAGCTTTCGATCTTTTTCGCGATCTCCATGGTCTGCTCCATGGTACTACCCGAGGGCATCAATATCTGTGCAAGCAGAATCCCCTGGTCTTCATCCGGGAGATAGGCGGTGGGCATACGGAAGAAGAGGATTCCCATAGCAATCACGATGAGAAAAAAAATCATGAGATAACGGAGTTTTCTGGAAAGGGAGTGATCCACCAATTTTACATAAAAGCGCCGCAAGCGGAAAAAATTGTGGTTGAACCATCTGAAAAACGGGCGCAGGAAAAAGATGGCATTCTCCGCTTCCCGTCCCGCCGGCACCGGTCTGAGAAGTGAGGCACAGAGGACCGGCGTCAGGATCAGAGCCACCGCGACTGAAAGCAGCATTGCGGAAATGATTGTGACTGAGAACTGGCGGTAAATGACGCCGGTGGAGCCGGGAAAGAATGCCATGGGGCCGAAGACCGCCGAGAGCACCAGCCCGATGCCGATAAGGGCGCTCGTGATCTGCTCCATGGATTTAGCCGTGGCTTCCCGGGGCGGAAGTCCCTCCTCGCTCATGATCCGCTCCACGTTTTCCACCACCACGATGGCATCGTCCACCAAAAGGCCGATGGCAAGAACCATGGCAAACATGGTGAGCATGTTGATGGAATAACCGAAAAAACCCAGTGTGGCGAATGTCCCAAGGATGACCACCGGAACCGCAATGGTGGGAATCAGCGTTGCTCTCAAGTTGCCCAAAAAAAGCCACATGATCAGGAAGACCAACACAATCGCCTCAAAGAGAGTTTTCACCACCTCATTAATGGCAACTTCGATGAAAGGTGTGGTGTCGTATGGATAGACTACCTTAAGCCCTGGGGGGAAATATCTGCTCAATTCCTCAAGCCTGGCCTTGACTGCATCGGCCGTGTCCAGGGCATTGGCGCCGGCAGCCTGACGGATGGACAGGCCGGACGCAGGTTTGCCGTTATGTTCGACATTGATGTCGTAGGATTCGGTTCCGAGTTCGGTCCGGCCTACATCCTTAATCCGCACAACCGAGCCGTCCGGGTTGGTGCGAATGGGGATGGCGGCGAACTCATCGGGGGTTTCGAGCATGTTCTGGACCACGATTGAGGCGTTCAGGCGCTGATCCTTGACCGCGGGCGCGCCGCCGAACTGTCCTGCCGATACCTCCACGTTGTAGGACTTCAGGGCCGCTATGACATCTGTTATCGTCAACTGATAGTCTGTGAGCCTGTCGGGGTTGAGCCAGATGCGCATGGCATACCCGCTGCCGAAAATTCCCACCTCACCCACACCGGGCACCCGCGCCAGAATCTTTTCCAGGTTGGTTTTCGCGTAGTCCTGCAGGTCACTCCTGTCCATACTGCCGTCTTCCGAAATAAGGCCCACGATCATCAGAAAGTTTCTTGTGGACTTGCTCACCGTGACTCCCCGGGTTCTGACTACCTCGGGGAGACTCGACATGGCAAGCTGGAGCTTGTTCTGCACCTGGGACCAGGCGATGTCTGGATCGGTACCGGCCTCAAAGGTAAGCTCGATGCGCGAGGCGCCCGCCGAATCGCTGGTGGCAGACATGTAAAGCAATTTGTCAAAGCCGGTCATCTTCGCCTCGATGACCTGGGTAACGCTGTTTTCAACGGTCTCGGCCGAAGCCCCCGGATAGAAGGAATCAATGGCGATGGACGGCGGAGCAATGGGGGGATACTGGGAAATGGGAAGGTTGTATATCGCCAGCAAACCGGCGGCCATGATGATGATGGCGATGACCCACGCAAAGACCGGACGTTTAAGGAAGAATTTTGATAGCATGGATCTTCTCCGTTAGTCGGCCTGCGCAGCCGGCTTGTTTGTGTTTTCCACTTGGTGGTTCTGCATTCCGGCCTGGTCTACTGTGACCGCCTCTGCCATTACACCGGGTCGCACCTTTTGTACGCCCTCAACGATAACCTTATCGCCCGGGATGAGTCCGGAGGTCACCAGCCATTGATTGCCGACAGCGCGATCGACTGTGATCATCCGCTGCTGAACCGTGCCACCGTGATCTATCATCAGCACAAGAGGATTTCCCTTGAAATCACGAGATACGGCCTGTTGTGGAATGAGAATGGCCTTTTCATTGATTCCTTCCTGCATGACTGCCCGTACGAACATTCCCGGCAAAAGGACATCTTCCGGATTGGGGAAAACAGCCCGCAGCGTAATGGTACCGGTGGTGGGATCGACGGTGACATCCCGGAACTTCAGAATCCCTTCCAGCGGATATGTCATGTCATCTTCAAGAATGAGTTTCACCTTTTGCTGGCCTTCCCCATTCTGGTCCAGGCTGCCGCTATCGACTCTGCGTTTCAGACGAAGAAGCTCCGCAGTTGACTGGGGAACATCCACATAAATCGGATTGAACTGCTGTATCGTGGCGAGCGGCGCAGGTTGATTCGCCGTCACCAAGGCACCTTCAGTCATGTTGGATTTGCCGATACGGCCGGAAATAGGGGCTGTGATCCGGGTGTAGTCAAGGTTGATCCTGGCTGATTCAACGGAGGCCTGCCAGTAGGCGACATCAGCCTTTGCCTGCTTGAAAGCGGAGTCTACATCATCGAAGTCCTGTTGGCTCACCGCCTTGTCAGTCAGCAAGTCCCGGTACCGCTCAGCCCGTGACTTGAGGGAAGGAAGATTCGCTTCAGCCCTTGCAAGGGAAGCAACAGCACTGTCATGCACCGCCTGGAAGGGGGCGGAATCGACCTGGTAGAGCACTTGCCCCGCTTTAACCACAGAGCCTTCTTTGAACCGGCGCTTTTGTATGATCCCGCTCACCTGGGGGCGGACCTCGGCAATCAAGTATGCGGTGGTTCGGCCCGAGAGTTCAGTCGTCAACACTACCTTTTGCTCATAGACCTCGATGATTCCAACCTCGGGCGGAGGGAGTGGTGTCCCGGTCTGTTGGCGTTCACATCCCATAAGCACAAGACCGCATAACAGCATCACAAAGACCACACTCTTCTTCCGTAATGTGTACACAACACTCTTGGGGTACATCAATTTCTCCTTTTTTATCAGTAAATTGAACAAACTAACTCCGCCCCACTCCTTCATTCCGACAGGATGAACGATGATTTATTCCACCTATTAAGCCGATATCTCATCTTTTCCACAGACCTCTTCAATCCATACTGAGTGGTTCGCGACACCAAGGGCACCGATGGATTCGACGATTCTTAATCCCATAGGGCTTTTTCGCGGGGACGTCGTTTCAGACTCCCAGTACAGATGAATACAGAGATCGCTCTCCACAGTGGCATGATGATAAAGTTTGACCTCTACAGGCTGGTTCCCTTTGTGAATTGCACTAAAATCCCTTAACACCTCGGTCACTAACAGGAACTCGGGTTCACCAACGGTTCGAACCTTGATAATTTCAACCCATCTCACAGCCCATGTCCTCACAATCCATGAAATACAAACACATTTAGGGAATTACTGCTTAAACTGTGCCAATAACTAATACCATCATATTATCAGTATGAT
>DSDU01000049.1 GCA_011056835.1 Deltaproteobacteria bacterium | reverse complement strand
CCCCCGGTGTTCATTTTCCGGGCACCAATTGACCCGTAATATACACGTAACTAATTACTATATCAATGTGTTTTACTTTTTCAGGAGGCTCTAATTACCCCCAACCCCTGCTACAGTCCTTCTTCGTTCAGGCTCTGGATTATCTTTTTTTGCTTATCGGTAAGATTTTTCGGTACAGATATGCTGATAGTAACGTATTCGTCACCCTTACCCTTGCCGAGAAAATGAGGCATCCCGAATCCCTTCATCCTGATTTTAGTGTTTCCCTGGGTTCCGGCGGGGATTTTTAATCGTTTCGATTCTCCGTTCAACGTGGGAACTTCGATAGATGTTCCCAGCGTCGCTTCGGAAAATGTAATCGACTTTCTGGCAAAAATATCATCGCCGTCCCTGGTGAAAACGGCATGAGGAAGGATGTTTACCTTTATATAAAGGTCACCGGCGGGACCACCGTTGGGGCTGGGCTGTCCTTTGCCGGCAATTCTAAGCTTCTGACCTGAATTGACGCCGGGAGGAATCTTGACCTTGATTTCATCTCTCTTTCCTGAGGATCTCAATGCGATTGACTTTTCAGTACCGGCGTATGCCTCTTCAAGCGTTGTATTGAGTTCATATTCAAGATTGGCGCCTTTCCGTGTCTGCCGACGGAACTGTCCGCTGTCTCCGAACCCGGAAAAAGGATCTGCGCCCCGCTTGGAATAGCCCCGTTTTCCGCCGCCGAAGAACGATGTGAAACCGCCGCCCAAACCTCCTCCAAATCCTATGTCACGAAGAATTTCGTTAAGGTCGAATCCCCTGAAAATATCTTCCTGGCTGAATTGCCGTCCGAATGCGTCGGATCCGAACGTATCGTACTGATTTCTCTTTTCGGGGTTGCTTAATACGGCGTAGGCTTCGCTGATTTTCTTGAATTGTTCTTCCGCCTTTTTATTACCGGGGTTTTTGTCGGGGTGATATTTAAGCGCAAGCTTCCTATATGCCTTCTTGATTTCGTCAACCGACGCCTTCTTGTCAACACCTAAAACTTTGTAATAATCTTCTGCCATGATGTATCATCAACGTTTCATGTATTTAGTAATACTGTTATTGTAAGACCTACTCTCGACATGTCAAGGCCTTCATTTCGAATACCACCAGAAATCATTGTTGTCTACGGGATCGAGAAACCTGACGGTGCCGCCCACTTCAACCATTGGTGCAAAAGACATCTCGTCGCTTTCATGGATAAGACGGTCGGCAGTCAATATAATTCCCAGAATAAAGCCATGCCGTTCCGTTGCCTGCAATCCGTATGCGGAACAGGTAGGATGCATGGGGCACCGATCGCCATCGACCCGTGAAATATAATTAATGAAGAATCGAATCGATTGCTTGAGCAGATAAGCGGAGGGAGAAGTTTTCTCATGATGAAATGCAGGAGATACAGTGGCCTCCCCTTGATTAAACTCCCAGGGAGAAAATGAATCATTTGTTATGGAATATGCCGTCTCCGCCGAGCAGGCTGACGAAATGAGTAATAGTGTTAAAAATATCTTAAATAGTCGCATGATCCGTTCTAAAAGCTGACACTCAGTGCTACATAATGACGGGAGTCGTCTCTGTCATAGTAATATGTCAGGGATGTTCTTTCTTTAATATTTTGAATAAATTCGTTTTTTACTCGCCTGTTGTACTTGTGGGCGCTTCCGACAGCGCTGTATATGTTCCCTGTATACCATCCGAGCTCGAAAAAGGTGACAACCCCGCCTGCCACGTAATTGTCGTCTTTAAAGAGTTCTATGGCAGCCCAGATGAACGCACCATTGAGAAGGAACGCCACCAGGGCATCTCGGGGCCGCTCCGTATACAAATGCCCGGCACCGGGGAGGACAGCAGCAAGAGTACCGGCAAGACCGGGTGATTTCCGGGGAAGCATGTCAACATTTTCAAGCTCAGAGGAAAAGGTCCACGCTGAGGGATACAGGGGAGATGTGTCCGATATTTTTGAAAAGTATGTGCGGGCCGCCTTCCAGTCTTCCAGATCGACGTAAACGAGGGCAATCTGAAAGAATGAACGGTTTCTCAGCCCGTCGGATAAAGACAATGAAGCGACCTCAAGGGATGAGATCGCTTCCTTATAGAATTTAAGTTCTTTTTCAGAAAGACCCTTTAAATAGAACGCATCTTCTTTTAAGGGACTTGCGGGATAGTCAGCAATGAATCTGTTCAGTGCCTCTACGGCCTCGTGCCACCGTTTGGCCTTATAGTAACATTCACAGATTTTGAAGCGGCTTTTTTCTGCCAGCGGATGAAAGGGATACAGGAATATAAAACGCTTGTATTCGGAAATTGCCCTGTAATAATCGGTTTCATTAAAGAGATATTCTGCAAAATCGAATTGCTTTTTTAACTCTTCCGTCACAATGCTGTGAGCGGTCGAAGCAGCCGTGGTGCACATTATCATGCAACAGAGAGCAGGAACGACAACTTTTAACAGAACTTTCATAAGTTCCTTCCGAGTTCAAAGGCGTCCAGATTTGCCTTCACAACCTTTACAGTGAATGACTTCCTGAGAACACGCTCCCAGCAGTCGTCGTTGATATCCGTCATAAACGATGAGAGAGCCCCCAGCAGTACTATATTCGCTGTTCGGGGATTGCCGGCCTTAAGAGCCATTTCAGTTGCATTCAAAACCTTGACCTCTTGAACATGGTTTTTAACGATGTCGATGATATCTGAAGGATACTGTGCCTCTCCCAGGTTGACCGAGGGCGGATATATTTCAATCTCATTGACAATGACCTTACCTGTGGGCTTTAAATAGTCAAGGTACCGAAGTGTCTCGATTTTTTCAAAAGAGACGAGGATGTTGATATCATGCTTTTTCGCGATCGGCGAATAGACCTTTGTGCCGTATCGCACATGGCTGGTAACACAACCGCCGCGCTGTGCCATTCCGTGA
This sequence comes from Deltaproteobacteria bacterium, assembly GCA_011056835.1. Taxonomy (GTDB): domain Bacteria; phylum Desulfobacterota; class Syntrophia; order Syntrophales; family UBA6807; genus DSDU01. Next base: position 8,527 of record DSDU01000049.1, on the reverse strand, counting down.
ACCTCGCTTTTTTTGGCATCAAATCCCGCTTCCATGAGTACGAGGGAAAGGATATCACTTGCCCGTAGAATTCCCTGTCCACCGACACCGGCAAGCAGAACGCTCTGTGTTGTGTTATACATTTTATTGTACCTCCTTGATCGAGCCGAAATTACATACCTGTGAGCATACGGTGCATCCATTGCAGAGAGAGGCGTCGATAACGGCGATTCCATCCTGCTTCTTCGTTTTCTTTTCTACTTTCAAATCTCCGAGGTCTTCGAATCGCTTCCATGATATGGCGGGACACCCCAGCCGCAGGCAGACCTTGCAGCCGGTGCATATATGGGGGTCGACGGCAAGCGGAATGATTTCATCAATTTGCCTGCTTCGCAGCAGCGCACAGGGCGCCTGAGAGATGACAAGTGACGGTCCGTCTTGTGAGAGTTCCTCCTTTACGACCGCTTTCATTGCCTCCAGGTTCAGCGGGTTGACCACATGAACACTGTCGATGCCCAGCGCTTTCCCGAGTGCTGCGAAGTCGAGCTCTTTCGTTTTCTGCTTCTGCAACGTTGAACCGGTTGCGGGGTGATCCTGCATACCAGTCATGGCTGTGGTCCGGTTGTCACAGATAACAATAACAACATCGCTTCTATTGTAAACGGTATTGAGGAGAGACGTGATGCCGGAATGGATGAACGTAGAATCACCGATAACTCCGATAATCTTCCCCTTCCCTTTTTCACCCAGGGCCTTGCTCATGCCGTGGGCCATTCCGATGCTTGCACCCATGCAGACGCACGAATCGATTCCCTCAAGCGGCTTCATGAATGAGAGAGTGTAGCATCCGATATCTCCTGATACGAAAGCCTTCGTTCTTCCCAGAACGTAAAAGAGGCCCCGGTGAGGACAGCCGGGACACAGGTTGGGCGGCCGCATCGGAATCGTCAGGGGCAGTTCCAGCGGTGCACCTGCAGACGTTCCGGTCATGGAGGCTTCGATGACGCCGGGATCGAACTCATTGGTATACGGGAAGATCGCTTTGCCGACGACATCAATTCCCAGTGCCCTGACCTGATCTTCGATAAACGGATCAAGCTCTTCCACGACGTAAAGTTTTTTCACCTTTGACGCAAATTCCCTGATCATTTTCACCGGCAGGGGGTTGACCATGCCGAGCTTCAAATATGAATAGTTCGGAAAGGCATCTTTCGCGTAGTTGTAACACATGCCGGCAGTAATGATGCCCACATCGGCATCATTCAGCTCGATGCGGTTTTCCGGAAAGGTTTCCGCATATTCCTTCAGCTTCTCCATTCTTTTTTCGACTTCGATTCTTCTGAGCCGAGCCTTTGCCGGAACCATGACGTATTTATCACGGTTGTGCTGGATAGACGTCGTATCTTTCCGCGGGACCGGTTCCTCAAGATCCACGACCGATTTTGAGTGGGATACCCTGGTAGTCGATCTGAGAAACACCGGCGTGTCGAAGGTTTCACTGATCTGAAAAGCCAACTTTATGTAATCCTTTGCCTCCTGACTGTCTGCCGGTTCAATCATGGGGATTTTCGCGAACCGGGCATAGTTTCTATTGTCCTGTTCGTTCTGTGAACTGTGCAGTGAGGGATCATCCGCCGTTATGATGACCAGTCCACCGTTTGTACCGGTATAGCTGACGGTAAACAATGGATCAGCTGCGACATTGACACCGACATGTTTCATCACCGCCATTGCCTTTGCGCCCGCTATGGCGGCTCCGATACTCACTTCGAGGGCAACTTTTTCGTTGGGTGACCATTCAGCGTAAACTCCGTCGTATTTAGAAAATTCTTCGGTGATTTCTGTGCTCGGGGTTCCCGGGTATGCCGACGCAAACGTGACGCCATATTCATATGCACCTCTCGCAATCGCTTCATTTCCAGACATTAACGCTTTCATTATTGTGTATCACTCTCCTCATCTGATTTATAAGCAATGAGAGAAACCTTTCTCCTGATGAGACTTTCAGTCAATGAGTCCGTCGCATGGTCCAGCGCTCTTTTGTAATACTCTTGCGCCTGTTTATAGTCGTTCATCTGTTCATATATTCGTGCGACGTTGCTGTAGCTCAGGGACAGGTAGGTTGTTCCCGATTCGTATTCTATGGATTTATTAAATGAATCTAACGCATTGGGATAATCCTTGATGGATTCGTAGCAATACCCCAGACCGTTGTAGGCAAGAGCTGTCAGCACATTGTCCCGTGAAGTATATTTCAGGAATTCCCTGTAGGCTTCAATGGACTTGTCCGTATCATTCAGTATGAAATGGATATTTCCCAGGTTGTACGAGGCCAGATGCGCCGCCTTGGTATCGGGGTACTTTTTAATTACTTTCGTATAGAGTTCGATAGCTGTGGCGTAACGGTCTTTCTGCGCACCGTGCATCAGCGCCCCGTATGAACCGAGGGCCATCGAATACATGCTCTGGGCCGCCTTTTCAGTTCTGAGGTTGTAATAATAAAGTCCGCCTGATGCAAGAGCTCCGATACATATGACGGCAAGAACCACTGCAATGGGTTTTCTATTTCTCATGAAATAATAGATTATTCCGGCGGTGTAGGTTTGGAACTTGTCGGGTTCGCGAAGGTCCTTAGGAACAACTCGTTTTACCATATTAGTACTCCCCGGTCGTTTGTGATCATTATGAATTATCGAACATCCGTATTCCGGATGTCTTCACGTAATGTAGCTACCAGCCCTTTCGGTGCCCTTACAATCTTTCCGCTGCCGTTAAGAAAGGCGTGCAGCGTATATCCTTCGACAAGAATGGTTTCCTTTGCTTCGTTCCAGATACGATAGTTAAAGCGTACGCTGGCACGTCTCAGATATTCCAGTTCCGTCTCGACAACGATAATGTCATCATATCGTGCGGGGAAGAGATAGTGGCAGTATGATTCCGTCAGGGGAAGGAAATACCCTTCTTTCTCCAGGTCGGCGTACACGATTCCCATGTCGCGGAAGAGTTCCGTTCTTCCTATCTCAAACCATTTAAGGTAATTTGCGTGATATACGATGCCCATCGCATCGGTATCCGCATAGATGACCCTGATTTTAAATTCGTTGCTTTTCAATGAACTGTGCCCAATTAATAATGAACTTATCCATTAGTATATACCCCGGGCTTATTGCGATACCCGACTCTTGTGCCGCTTTTTCGTGGAATAACCTCCCCTGAGACATATTTTCGGCTCTGTTGGATGAATAAACAGCGAAAGGACTGGGATCGGAAGTATGGGTTTTAACAATTATCGGTGTCGGATGATCGCTCAGTACAAGCACGCGATAGTCTTCAAATGCAGTCATTCCATCTAAAATCGTGCCGACGACTTTTCTGTCAAAATCTTCGATGGCTTTGATCTTTCCTTTAATGTTCCCCTCATGCCCCATTTCATCCGGTGCTTCCACATGAATAAAAACAAAGTCATTGTCCTGCAGGAACTCCAAAGCCTTTTGTGCCTTGCCCTCATAATTGGTGTCAGTATACCCTGTCGCCCCCTGAACAGTGATGATACGAAGGCCCGCATAAATTCCGATACCCTTGAGCAAGTCGACCGCCGAAATCATTCCACCTTTAATGTTGTATTTCTTGGTCATCGGATCGATGTCAGGCGCTCTACCCTGGCCCCACAGCCATATCGAATTGGCCGTTTTTTTGCCACTTCCGGCACGAGACCTGTTGATTTCATGATCCCTGAGAACATCCCGGGACTGTTCCATGAGCTGTCGTACCACCTCTGATCCGACGCCTTTGGGAAGGTGTTTCGCAATCTCCTGACCGACGATGTCATGGGGCGGTGTCGTATCGATGAGAACGGAACCACCGGTCCATACCATAAGATGCCGGTATCCCACACCCGGGTAAAATGCAAAGGATTCCGAACGGATAGCCTTATTGAGTGCCGAAATGATTATCTCTGCTTCTTCGGAACTTATATGGTCTGCGTTGAAGCTTTCCATGACATTATAATCCGTCCCGAGATTAACGAGATTGCACCTGAAAGCAACATCGGTCGGCCCGAGTCTTACTCCCATACTTGCCGCCTCAAGCGGTCCCCGTCCGGTATAATACAAATTCGGGTCGTATCCCAGAACAGACAGATTGGCTACATCGCTGCCCGGCGTAAAATTCTTCGGAATTGTATCCACAAAACCGATCGTTCCGTCTGCGGCCATTTTGTCCATGTTGGGAGTTCGGGCATATTCGAGTGGTGTTTTCCCATCGAGTTCGTCAATGGGAAGATCGGCCATTCCGTCACCTAATAAAATTGCATATTTCATTTCAGCCGTTCATCCTCTATTCTAAAAAGAATGGTTTTATCACCAACGACATCAAGCTTGTCGATTTCCTTCAGGGCCTTCCGAACGTTTCTTTCCTTCGACGGATGGGTCGTCATGACAACCGGCACCAATCCCACTTCCTTTCGACCTTTCTGAATGACCGCGGCAATGCTGATACTGTTGTTTCCCAGGATTCCGGCAATTTTCGACAGAACTCCCGGCCGATCGTAAGCTGAAAACCTGAAATAATAGCTTGTTACGATTTCTTCCATCGGCAGCAGGTTGATATCGTCGATCTTGTCTTCCGGTATGGAGCGAAGGGGAACCCGCCTGACAATGTTTTTCATCATGTCACGAGCAATGTCGACGAGATCGCACACAACAGAACTTGCCGTCGGCATCATCCCCGCACCCTGTCCGTATAAGAACACCGACCCCGAAGCGTCGCCGATGAAATGAAAGGCATTATAGTTGCCGCCCACGGTACTCAGAATATGATCAAAAGGTATCATGGTGGGATGGATCCGCGCTTCAATCGCATCTCTTTTCTGCAACGCTATGGCCAGAAGCTTGATTTTGTATCCCAACTCCTTCGCAAATTCGATATCCTGCAGACTGATGCCGGAAATCCCTTCCATGTAAATATCTTCCATCTTAACCCGCTTGCCGTATGAAAGAGAGAGTGTCAGCGCAAGCTTGTGCGCCGTATCGATCCCCTCGATATCAAATGTCGGGTCAGCCTCGGCAAATCCGAGTATCTGCGCTTCCTTCAATACCTGGTCAAATGGTAGGTTTTCATCGGTCATTTTGGTCAGAATGTAATTTGACGTTCCGTTCATGATGCCGAAGATAGATATAATATTGTTTGCCACCAGGCTTTCCTTCAATGTTTTGATGATCGGGATCGTTCCCCCCACCGATGCTTCGAACCCGACGTTTATCTGCTCCTTGTCGGCAACGGTAAACAGTTCGTTTCCATAGGTTGCCAGCAACGCCTTGTTCGCTGTCACCACATGCTTTTTTCTGTGCATAGCATTGAGAATAAAGGTTTTTGCGTTTTCATATCCACCCATCAGCTCAACAACGATAGAAATTTCGGGATCTTCAAGAATATCTGCGATATCTGTTGTCAGAAGGTCTTTGCTGACAGATACCTTACGGGGTGTCGTGATATCGAGGTCGACGATTTTTTTTATGACAAGCCGGGCACCGAGACGCCGCTCGATCAGATCAACATTGTCTTGAAGAAGTTTCACCAGGCCGGAACCGATTGTGCCAAACCCGACCAGGCCTATGAAAATTTGCTTCCCCATTTCAATATTCCTTCCTTTCGTTCTGAAAGAGTCCCATTTTTAATAATAAGACTTGTTGCTATAACAGTTTATATTCATTTGTCAAAAAATATTTACGAAAAATACGTGCGTGCCTCATCGTGAGACAGAATTCATTGCGTATTCCTATCGGAAGTTTCATCTCATGAATCCGATGGCACTTTACGCATCACGCCGTCTTTGCAAGTTCAAGCCTTCCCTCCCACTTCCTGAGCAGGATTGTTTTTAAGGCTGCGTGTTCGGGCTTTTCCAGAAAAGGATCATCCTGCACAAGAAGAAATGCTTCTTTCCGTGCATTGTTCAGTAGGGTTGCATCTCTGAGAATATCGGCAACCCTGAAATCAGGCAATCCGGACTGCCGGGTTCCCATAAACTCCCCGGGGCCCCTGATGACAAGATCTTCCTCGGCAATTTTGAATCCATCATTTGTCTGTTCCATTATCCGCAATCGTTTTCGGGCATCATCGGTTCCGACTTTGTAAGCGACCAACAGGCAGTATGAAGGTAAATCGCTCCTTCCCACCCTGCCTCGCAACTGATGAAGTTGTGAAAGGCCGAAACGCTCGGCATGTTCTATTACCATAAGGGAAGCAGTAGGTATATCAATACCGACTTCGATCACCGACGTTGATACAAGAATATGAAGTTTCCCCTGCTGAAAATCTTTCATGATCCCATGCTTCTCAAGGCTTTTCATCTTCCCATGTATCAATCCTACTCTGAATTCCGGGAATATATCTTCCCGGAGGTGCCGTGCCATGCTCGTTGCATCCTTGAGGTCAAGAACCTCCGATTCCTCGACGAGCGGATACACGATAAAGGCCTGATTACCCTTGTCGAGTTCTTTTTGTATGATTTTGTAAACCCTGTCACGATGATCTTCGTAAAATACCTTCGTTCTGATCGGTTTTTTCCCGGGAGGCAGTTCATCAATCATGGAGAGATCAAGATCACTATATACCGTCATGGCAAGCGTCCGCGGTATCGGCGTTGCCGTCATGACGAGAACATCCGGGTACAGCCCTTTTTCTCGAAGCGCAGCCCGTTGAATCACGCCGAAACGGTGCTGCTCGTCGATAACAATCAGGCCCAGCTTATGAAAAGAAACCCCCTCCTGAATCAATGCGTGGGTCCCGACCACGATCGAGACTTTCCCCTCTTCTATGTGATGCAGAATTTCCTTTCGTTCCTTATTTTTTATGCTTCCCGTGAGCAATGCCACACTCAGACCGAGCGGTCTCGCCCATCGTTTTATATTCGTGTAGTGCTGTTCAGCCAAAATCTCTGTCGGCGCCATAATGGCCGATTGATATCCATTTTCACACGCTTTAACCATGGCAGCCATGGAAACAACTGTTTTCCCGCTTCCTACGTCTCCCTGAAGCAATCTGTTCATGGGGTGGGGTTTGGACATATCGGCATCAATCTCGGCGACAACCCGTTTCTGGGCGTTGGTCAGTTCAAACGACAGGATGTTGAGAAATTTTCTGACCAGCCCGCCATCGACCTTGAATGCAATGCCTTGTTCAATAACATATCCCCGCTTTTTTAATGCCATGCCGAGTTCAAAAAAGAAGAACTCATCAAAGATAATTCTCCTGTGAGGGTCTGAAACAAACCGATTATATGTGTCAACAGTCTGGTCGGAATCCGGAAAATGAACATTCCGTATGGCGTTGCCCATGTCGATCAGATGATGTCTTGTGCAGACATCATCGGGAATCGGACTGAGCACACCATGAGAAAAATCACCGATCGTCTGCATCATAATTTTTCTCATACTTTTTTGATGAAGTCCTGCCGTTTCAGAATAAACCGGAACAATTCGCTTGAAATGGAGCAGCTCGTTATCTTTCGCAGTCAAAACTTCAAAATCGGGGTGTATCATCTCTTTCTCGAAATGATATCCCCGTACCTCACCCGTTAGTATGACGCGCTGATCCCTTTTTAATGTATTTTTCAGATAGGCATAATTCCCGTGAAACCATTTCACCGTAAGCAATCCGCTTCCGTCATCGACAACAACCTCGTATATTCGTGTTTTACGGTAATGCTGGATTCGTGATTCTGCGACGCGACCTATGATTGTTTCACGTTGTCCGACAGTTAGTGCCGATATTTTTTTTACATATCGCCGGTCTTCGTATTTTCTTGGTAAGAAATAGAGCAAGTCTTCAACAGTCTCTATGTTTTTCTTTCTGAGCAATTGGGATATCTTCGGTCCCACACCTTTTACATATTGAACGGGAAGAGAAAGCATTTCAAAGCTTTTTCCGGGATCAACCTGAATATCGACTGATGAACTTTCCGTGCGATTCGATGGTTGGTGCTCGATTTTATCGTGAAGTTGGTGTATTATCTTGACGAGTTTTAATGCATGTGCAATCCTGACTTGCTTAAGCTCCGACGGCAGTGAATCGAACCCGACAAACGACTTTTCCAATTCAGACGTTGTTATTTTAAGGTCATACTTGATTGAATCTGTGCAGGTATCAGGAATATCTATTGATATTAACTGGTTAACGAGCCCTGACATGCCCGATTCCAACTGCTTGACCATATGAAGTTTCTTGTAGGAATCTTTTGAGAGAAAGAGGAGCGGAGCTTCTATTTTTTTTATAATTTCGACGAGCCTGTCCAATGAATATTACCCTATTTGCATGTAATTACAGATAGTAAGCAGTAATTTTCTAACAGATATACCGGGCTTTTACAAGGAAAGAATTGACATTTCTCATGAATTGGGTTAGTCATCACCGTTAAATCGGGAGCATAAAAATTCCATATGTCTTCGAAATATCTTTCATATTATCATATCGTACCGTTACTTTGATAAGAATCGAAGAACATTCGACAGCGTCTGTTATTCTTTTTTAAATATGTACTGCGAGGAAATAT
>DSDU01000174.1 GCA_011056835.1 Deltaproteobacteria bacterium | reverse complement strand
TTTATCATAATTGAAACCTCGTTGGTTTGGTGCCGGTGTGTGTTGACATTACATATCTATCCGAATCAACGAGGTTTTTCAATCATTTTTACCCTAAAATGCCCCGACAATGGCGAATCTTGGGAGACTGATTTGTATTGCATTTATGGAGAAGACATGCTATCTACCACCGATTTATAAAGCTAATATATTTAAGAGGGAGTAGGAAAATGGGAGCTACAGCAGATAAACTCAAGGCCTTTGAGGAAAAGCGAGCCGATTTATTGACCATGGGCGGCGATAAATTGATCGAGAAACAGCACAGTCTGAAAAAACTCACCGCCCGGGAAAGAATCAATCTTTTCTTCGATGAAGGATCATTTCAGGAAACTCAATTATTCGTAAAAACTCGTTCAACTCTGTTCGGATTAGGCGAGAAGGATATCAAAGCGGACGGCGTCATTACCGGTTTCGGCAAAGTCAACGGCAGAACGGTATTCGCTTCATTCCAGGATTTCACCAGTGCAGGCGGCAGTCTTGGCGAAATGCACGCGAAAAAGATATGGAAAGTTATGGATCTTGCAATGGATGCCAGAAAGCCTTTTGTTTCCTTCAACGATTCGGGTGGAGCCCGCATCCAGGAAGGAGTCCCGTCACTCGATGGATACGGAGGAATATTCTATCGTAACACGAATGGTTCCGGCTACATTCCCCAGATCACCGCTATTATGGGCCCCACCGCGGGAGGAGCGGTCTACTCACCCGCCCTGACCGACTGGGTTTTTATGGTAAAGGAAAGCAGTTATATGTACATAACGGGTCCCGATGTCATCAAGGCGGTCATTGGTGAGGAAGTCAGTCACGATGAACTCGGCGGCGCAGTTGCCCACGCCACCAAGAGCGGCGTCTGTCACTGGGCTACTGAGAATGATGAAGACTGTATCAACAAAGTAAAAACACTTCTTTCCTTCCTGCCCGACTGCTATGATAGTATGCAACCGTTTGTTGCCACAAATGATAGCCCGGATCGTGAATGCCCTGAACTTGACACAATTGTTCCCGACAGAGCTACCCGTTCATATGACATGAGAAAAGTCGTTGAGGCCGTAGCTGACGACAATATCATCTTCGAACCTCATGAAATGTGGGCGAAAAGCATTCTGGTTGCCTTCATTAGAATCATGGGACAGACGGTCGGTGTCATCGCCAATAATCCGAAATTCAATGCCGGCGTATTGGATTACATGGCGTCGGACAAAGCATCACGGTTCATCAGATTCTGTGATGCATTTAATATTCCTCTGCTGACTTTCGCCGACGTACCAGGTTATATGCCTGGAACTCATCAGGAATGGGCCGGAATCATCAGCCATGGGGCGAAACTGCTTTTCTCGTATTCCGAAGCAACGGTACCGAAGATTACAGTCGTAACCCGTAAAGACTATGGTGGAGCCTACATCGGAATGTGCAGCAAGCAGCTTGGCGCCGACTATGTTATGGCCTGGCCCACGGCGGAAATCGCCGTCATGGGTGCGGAAGGTGCCTGCAATATCATATATCGGCGCGAAATAAACAGTGCGGAGGATCCCGCCTCCAAGAGAAAAGAACTGGTTTCCGCCTACGAAGAGCAATTCAATAATCCCTATTTTGCGGCACGGATGGGAATTATCGAAGAAGTCATCGCCCCTCGAGAGACAAGAAAACGTGTCGCGACGATATTGGATGCCTTGAAAGACAAAAAAGAAGTAAGGTTGCCGAAGAAGCACAACAACATTCCGTTGTAAAAGACTGAGCTGTAAATTTGATAAAAAAGGCCGGATCTTATGTTCCGGCCTTTTTTGTTCTTGAACAAATGCGCTTGTATTTCGTAGAATCATGTTTCCTTGGTTATGAGCTCAATTGCCTTGTCGCATCGCATCAAAATCGATTCCTTCCGAAGCAATGAAAAAACCTTGTCAAGCTCCGGACCAACAAGCACACCGGTAATTGCCGCTCGTATGGGCATCAGCAACTTTCTCCCCTTCAAACCCGTTTCTTGTTTTATCTTTTTGATGACCTCGGGATACATGGTTCCATCATTGTTCTCCGACGCCTCCATGGCTTCACGGAGACGAACGATAATATCAAGAGAACCATTCTCATTAAGGAGTTTCAGCGCTTCAGGACGTATTTCATAACGTGAATCGAAGTATATGTTTATGAAACGATCAATATCGGACAGTTTCATTAAGTTTCCTGTAATCGATGAAATGACTTCTTTAAACCATTCATTATCCAGCGACTCATAATCATATCCCGCTTTACGGATATACGGCTCGAGAAGGACCATCAATCGGCCCGGGTCATAGTTTCGAATATAAACGCCGTTCAGCCAGTTCAATTTCGCCTCATCAAAAATCGCCCCGCTCTTCCCGACTCTTTCCAACGTGAATCCGCTGATAATCTCTTTAAAGGGAGATACTTCCTTTCCTCCGCCAAGTGAACTTCCCAGAAGCGAAAGGTAATTAAGAAACGCCTCGGCAAGAATTCCCTTCTCCCTGAACTCCTTCACGGTTACTGAACCGTGCCGCTTGCTCAACTTGGAACGATCCCAGCCAAGAATCAATGGATGATGAGCGAAGCGCGGCGGTTCAAATCCTAAAGAATAATAGAGGAGCATTTGCAGTGCAGTATTCGACAGATGATCCTCCCCTCGGATAACGTGACTGATTTTCATATGAGAATCATCGACAACAACGGCAAAATTATACGCAGGGATACCGTTTGATCTCACGATGATAAAATCTCCTATCGCTTCGGAGTCAAAACTCATGCGTCCTTTTATGAGATCATTGAATTCTATGATGCCTTTTTTTACCCTGAAACGGTACGCAGGTTTTCTGCCGTCGTTTTCGCGTTGCATTCTTTCATGATGTGTCAGATTCCTGCATTTCCCCATGTATCGCGGCGTCTGCCTCAATGCTATTAACTGAGCTCTCTCCGCTTCAAGCTCTTCGTCTGAACAATAACAAGGGTAGACCTGATGACGCTCTATGAGTTTTTCGAGATAGGTTTTATAAATATCCAATCGATCGAATTGATGATAGGGACCAAAAGGTCCATCTTTCCCCGGTCCTTCATCCCAATCAAGACCGAGCCACTTCAGTTCCTGGATAATGCTCTCTTCATACTTTTTTGATGTTCTTTCTCTATCCGTGTCTTCGATTCTCAGGATAAAGCTTCCTTCATAATGTCGAGCAAAAAGCCAGTTGAACAGGGCTGTCCGTGCATTCCCCACATGCAGATATCCTGTCGGAGATGGTGCAAATCGTACCCTCGGTTTTCCCATCATTTACATTTCATTCCTTCTTCGAGTGATACCACTGAAAATACTGCAATACCTTCATTCCTTCCAACAAATCCCATGCCTTCATTTGTTGTAGCTTTAATATTTACCATACTTGGATCAATTTCCAGTATTTGTGAGATGTTGAGGATCATTTTTGTTATGTAACTCCTTAGCTTCGGCTTATCAACTATGACGGTAGCATCGACATTACCGACACTGAACCCTTGAACTGCCGCCCGCTCCTTCACCATCTGTAATAATTTAAGGCTTGATATGTCTTTGTAGGTCATGTCGGTATCGGGGAAATGTCTACCTATATCCCCGTCTCCCAAAGCGCCGAGTATTGCGTCGCAGATGGCGTGCAGTAAGACATCAGCATCCGAGTGACCGAGTAATCCCAGATCGTTCGGTATTTCAACACCTCCAATAATAAGGGCGCGACCTTTCACCAACCGATGACTGTCATACCCGATACCAATCTTCATTTTGTTACTCCGCTGTTTCAATATATATGTTCCCATGTCAAGATCTTCCGGTGTCGTAATTTTTATATTTTGACTCGAACCTTGCATCATCACAACCGGCACACCCATGCGTTCGACAAGTGCGGCATCATCGGTTTCATAGATTCCCTCTTGATGTGCATGTTCATGAGCATCACATATTATATGTCGCAAAAACACTTGCGGGGTCTGAGTCAGCCATAATGAACTTCTGTCCAGAGTATTCGTTATGCATCCGTCATATCCTATCGATTTTATGGTATCTTTCACGGGCACGCCAAGTGTTATCGCTCCTTTTTCACTAACGTTCCGAATCAGTAAATCGATATATTCCGGCGATATAAAAGGCCTCACACCATCATGAGTCATAACAATATCAGTATCGCCATCAAGACATTGCAGGCCTTTTCTGACCGAATCCTGTCGCTCCTTTCCACCGATTGCAACCTTGGTAACCTTCGCAAGCTTATGCTTCCCACAAATTTCTTCCTTCACATATGAAACGTCCTCTTCCGACACGACAATAATGACATCACTGATTAAAGAAGCTTTCTCAAATTTCTCTAATGTGTGAACGAGAATCGGTTTCTTGCCCATTGTGAGGTATTGCTTCGATACACCCATCCCCATTCTTTTACCGACACCTGCGGCAAGAATCACAGCGGTTGCCTTTAATAAGCGCTTTTCTTTATCCATCATTTTCCCATGTCATCTAAGTAGTTATGTAATGATCGGTGATTTTCAGAAAGGTTCATCTCGATAACGCCGATAAACATTCATCAAACCGACCTATTCTCTATTGAAAAGGGAATGTCCTTATTTTTAAGTTATGCTCATCAGTTCAATTGTAACAAACAATTTCATTATCTTTGTCTAACATCCGACAAAAATTCAATCAGTTCCTTTTTTACCGGATATGCATTTATGTGAATTATGATACTACACTTATTTCAATAAAAAGGCCCGTAAGCACTTAACATACTCCGGGCCTCAAAAACATCATTTGTTAAGAATATTCAACAGGTTCTTTTGTGTCCGATACAATTTCCTTGAGATTAGAGAAAATCATTCTCCCCGCTGTAGTTTGAAGTACACTTGTTACGACGACTTGCACGGTTTGTCCAAGATTTCGGCTGGCACTGTCTACAACCACCATCGTGCCATCTTCAAGATACGCAACTCCTTGCCCCGGTTCTTTTCCCTCTTTTATAATTCTTACTGTGATCATTTCACCGGGCAACACCACCGGTTTAAGGGCATTCGCGAGTTCATTCACATTCAAGATTTTGATGCCCTGTAACTCCGCTACCTTGTTCAGATTGAAATCATTAGTGATAATTCTGCCGTTTTTCTTTTTAGCCAATGCCACAAGCTTGGCATCAACACCTTTCAATTTGGGAAAATCATAGTCGACGATGTCTATTTTAATGTCGGAACTTTTTTGTATTTTATTGAGAATATCGAGCCCTCTGCGACCGCGGGATCGCTTCATTGAATCCGATGAATCAGCAATTAATTGCAATTCATCAAGAACAAATCTGGGAACGACCAGATTACCTTCAAGAAATCCAGTTTCGCATATATCGAGGATACGACCATCGATAATAACACTTGTATCGATAATTTTATAATCTGAACTCCCTTTTGATGATCCCTTTGATTGACTAAAGGAAGGAAGTTGAAATTCTTCTCCTTTTTTCGATCCAAGAACAAGTCCCAGATATCCAAGACTTAGTGTCAGCAAAACATAAATCAATTCCAAGGGTACAATTTTCTGTTTTTCCCATGCTGGAATGAATTTAAGGCCGTAGGCGAAGAGGAAGGCAATCAGAAGTCCGACAATGGTGCCGATCACACCGCCAAATATGACCTTGAGAGATAGTTTTCTGATGGCTTGTTCGATCTGAATAACGAATAATGCAATTAATAATCCTGATACTAATCCGATTAATGAAAGTGGAAAGTCATACTCTTGGGCTATAAAGTAACCACTGATCGAACACGCCGCAATGAGAAAGAGCCGAATGACAACTTGAAACATTTCTCCTCCTTTCTTACGTACGTTAACTTAACCCCTCTAAATATTATTTTTTTCAAAGAACTAAAAAATGGATATAAATCAGTAATTTCCGGTTAGGAAATTGCATATAAAAATGCAAAATCATTATAAAAAAGGCACATTTTGCCATTATTTTGCTTGACATAGGGTCAATAATGTGGGTGCTCCCTGGTATTATTAATAATATCAAGGAGATATGCATATGCCACGCACTTTTGACCCACTAAAAAGATGGTACATTAAACCCCTTGCGCACTCTTTCTATGGCTGTATAAACCGATTCAAGACATCATGGCCACCATACCGGCACTTGAATCGCGAGGGAACAGGCCGCTGCAGATGAGCTTTGAAGAACATCTCAAGGCACTGATCTTTTTTCATCTTGAAGATCACACCTCGGCGCAGCATTTGCTGCAGGCCTTGGAAGAGGACGATTTTGCCCGAAGCGAGATAGCCCCCACGGGCGGCATTAAAAAGAGCAGTTTCTCCGAGGCCACCAACACCAGAGGGCTGGAACAATTTCTTTCTGTCTTTGAAAAGTTGCAGCAACAAGCGGCGCACCTGTTGCCGGACTGTGATCCCGACCTTGGCAGGCTTGTCGCCGTTGACGGATCGCTCATCGACGCCACGCTTTCCATGGAGTGGGCTGATTATCGGGAAAGAGCTAAAAAGGCCAAGACCCATATTGGATTCGATTTGAATCGGGGCATTCCCGGAAAGATCTTCTTCACCAACGGCAAAGGCGCTGAACGACCCTTTGTTGCGGAGGTTCTCTCACCTGGAGAGACAGGCGTGATAGATCGCGGCTACCAATCTCACGACATGTTTGACCTGTGGCAGGAAGAAGGCACGCTTTTTCTGTGCCGTATCAAGTCCAAAACCGTAAAAACCGTTATCGAAGCGCATCCTGTGGTGCCTGGCAGCATTGTGTTTTATGACGCTGTTGTGGTGCTCGGTACTGCCGGAATCAACGGGACGAAAAAACCGCTTCGGCTCGTCGGGTATGACGTCGACGGCGTGCGGTACTGGATTGCCACGAACCGGTATGACCTTTCCGCGGAACAGGCGGCAGCAGCCTATAAGCTCCGCTGGGACATTGAAAACTTCTTCGGCTGGTGGAAGCGGCACCTTAAAGTGTACCACCTGATTGCGCGGAGCCGGCATGGCCTTATGGTGCAGATCCTCGCAGGATTAATCACTTATCTGCTACTTGCCATCTATTGTCACGAGCATTACCACGAAAAGGTCTCCATTGAAAGGGTGCGACAGTTGCGCATGCAAATTCAGAACGAACTGCACGCTGCTCCCGCAAATGCTGAGAATGTCGATAATATCAAAGAACCTGATTTACAAAACTTATATGCAAAAACTTAACCGGAACTTACTGGATATAAATAAACTATATAGTATAAGTGATTTAATGTAAAAAAATAATAGGCCCGGGCAGGAAATCTCACAAACCAACGTTTGTGAGATTTAACGGCACAAAGAAAGCCAGCATAACCACATCCGACGCTGAGTCACAATAATGTCAGAATACATTTCTTAAAAGGACTTCAAGAACAAGGCACTTAACATTTATTTATTTTCTATGAGCATCACCACGTTAGAGTGAGAATATTGCATTCAGGTCTTTTTCAACCTTTACTTCTTCAGAGTCGCTTGCAATCGAAATTTCTTTGATCAGCAGGCTTTTCGCCGTATCCATCATTTTTCTCTCGCCAAAGGACAGATCCTTGTCGACTTTGAGTCTGAGCAGGTCTCGTAACACTTTTGCAATCTCATAAGCGGACCCGGTTTTAATTTTCTCCCAATATTCCTTATATCGTTTATTCCATGTTTGCTTGTCTACAATAACGTCACGTTCTCTCAAAATATCATAAACCCTGGGTATGTCATCCTTAGAGATCAACTCCCGTAAGCCAACTGATTGTGCTCCGTGTTTGGGAATCATTATCGTCATGTTATTGCCCATAATCTTCATAACATAAAATGGCTGCCTACACCCCATTATATCCTTATTCTCTATAGCCTCTATAATGCCGACTCCATGTGCGGGGTATACAGCCAAATCACCCACTTTAAACATCGTAACACTCTCACCTCACATACGTATTTGTTTTTAATCTATTTTTAATATCATACTTTGCTTTCCAGGTCAATTAAATATCGTACTTTCAAATTTGACTTGACTTTAATCTTTGGAATACGCTAAACGAGTGTGATTCTGACATTTTTAAATTTTCCCCGGAAAGGAGTCCACATGGCACAATACGAATCATCTTCCCTGAGAAATGTAGCACTCATCGGTCATGGTGGTACCGGTAAGACTTCTCTGGGTGAAGCCTTTATCTACGGAAGTGGAAAAACGGACAGGCTGGGAAAAGTAGACGATGGAACATCAATTCTTGATTTCGAACCTGAAGAGCAAAAAAGACATATCTCGATAAATTCCGCAGTTTCATTTTTCGATTGGAATAAACACAAAATCAACATTGTCGACACACCGGGTGACGCAAACTTCGTTATGGACACCCGGAACTGTCTTCGAATCGTCGACAGTGCTATAATTGTTCTTGACTCGGTGGGAGGGGTTGAGTTCCAAACTGAGAAAGTGTGGGATATCGTGGAAGAGTTGAAACTTCCACGTATGATTTACGTCAGTAAAATGGACAGGGAACGGGCGAATTACATCGCAACAGTTGAATCTATAAAAACAAAACTCGGGAAAAAGGCAACTCTCTGTTTTCTACCCATCGGTACAGAAGAAAACTTTAAAGGACTTATTGATCTGATTTCATTAAAAGCGTTGACGTTTGATGATGCACGAGGAAAGTATAAAAAATCAGACATTCCGAACGAGTTGATGGACCAGGTCGAAGAGTATCGTGAAGCCCTCGTTGAGGATATTGCCGAATGTGATGAAACCCTTATGGAGAAGTACCTGGAAGAAGGGGACCTGAGCGAGGATGACCTGAAAGCAGGTTTTCGAAAAGGCGTTATCTCCGGCGACCTGATCCCGGCAACGTGTGGATCAGCGCTTAAGAATATCGGCATTACGCCACTTATGGATATGATTGTGGAATATCTTCCCTCCCCTGTTGACCGTGGCCCTGTGGAAGGAAGAAAGCCCAGCTCGGAAGAAATTGATAAGAGAAGTCCTGACCCGTCCAGTCCATTCTCTGCGATGGTATTCAAAACCATTGCGGACCCCTATGCGGGAAAACTAACATTATTCAGGGTATTCTCAGGAATTGCCAATTCAGATACGGTCTTTTACAATCCCTTAAAGAAGGTGAGTGAAAAATTCGGTAATATCTTTTACCTCGAAGGGAAGACTCAAAGGTCGGCGGAATCATTGATCCCGGGGGACATAGCAGCAGTGGCAAAGCTGAAGGATACGGCAACAGGCGATACAATTTGCAATGAAAAGGCACAGATATTATTTGAACAGGCACCACCTGTTCCAGGTCTTATGTCATTCGCCATTCAGCCCAAATCAAAAGGGGATGAAGAAAAAATTGCAACATCGCTCAATCGGCTTATCGAAGAAGACCCAACACTTTCCATACATCGCGATGATCAGACACGGGAACTTATTTTGACAGGTATGGGACAAACACATATAGAAGTAACAATCGAAAAGATGAAACGCAAGTTTGGCGTTGAGGTTGAACTGCATCTCCCGAAAGTACCTTACAAAGAAACCATCAAAGGTAAAACCCAAATTCAAGGTAAATATAAAAAGCAATCCGGCGGCAGGGGCCAATATGGAGATACGTGGCTCGAAATAGAACCGCTTCCCAGAGGTCAGGGGTTTGAGTTTGCCGATAAAATAGTAGGGGGTGTTATCCCTCGGCAGTATATCCCCGCTGTTGAGAAAGGCATCGTCGAAGCGATGGCGGAAGGTGTAATAGCAGGATATCCGGTTGTAGATGTCAGAGTAAGCCTTTATGACGGTTCATTTCACACAGTTGACTCATCGGAAATGGCATTTAAAATAGCAGCATCAATGGGATTTAAAAAGGGCGTGCTTCTGTGCCAACCTACCCTTCTCGAACCGATAGTTTCCATTGATATAGAAATCTCCGACGAGTATATGGGGGATGTTATCGGCGACCTGAACGGAAGACGCGGCAGGGTTCTGGGCATGGACACAAAAGGTTCTAATCAGATAGTTAAAGGACAGGTACCATTAGCAGAAATACTGAATTACGCAGCAGACCTGCGATCCATGACAAGCGGGAGGGGAACCTTCTCATTCTCGCCTTCTCATTACGAGGAGGTACCCGCACATATCGCAGAGAAAATAATTGTCCAGGCAAAGAAAGCTGAGGAGTGATAGTATAGTGATCAGAGCCGGAGTCATCACCATCAGCGACAAGGGGTCACGGCGAGAACGGGAGGACATCAGCGGAATTGAAATTCAGCAACTCCTAAAGAATCTTTCAATAACAATCTCGGCATACGACATTATTCCAGACGAGCAGGATATCATCCAGACCACGCTTATCGACTATAGCGATATAAGAAACATTGATCTGATCATAACAACGGGGGGAACAGGAGTGAGTCCACGGGATGTCACTCCCGAGGCTACGTTAAATGTCATAGAAAAAGAAATTCCCGGCATGGCAGAAGCCATGCGACGTGAAAGCTCGTCAAAGACACCCCACGGAATGATTTCCCGGGCCGTTGTCGGCATACGGAAACAATCTCTCATCATCAATCTTCCGGGAAGCCCTCGGGGAGCACGGGAAAATCTTTCCGTCCTTTTACCGGCATTACGACACGCTATTGAAAAAATTAAAGGTGATAAATCAGATTGTGCAGTTTAAGGTAGTGAAGCATTCTTTCTTTGTGGGTCCCTGACCAGAAGATATTGTGGCATCGCTGACAGACAGAAAATGTCATCTGGGTTTTAAAAACATAAATGGGAACGAGATCCCGTACAGCCGATTTTTCAATCACAACCAATGGGTGATTACAGGCAAGACAAATCGTAAAAAATGACTTAGGATTGACTTTTAGAGAAAATTCTTTAATTACTTCCCGTAACTGATCTGGAACTGTATCTGAAGAGACAACATACATTCTCCCCGTAAAGTTCCTGAAAGCCATGTCTCTCCGCCTTGTGAGGACGATCCGTCCCTGCTTCGCCCCTGCCCGCAAAAACTCTCTATCGATACTCCCTGGATATACTTCAGAATCATACCCGAACGTGCGAAGCCACTTGGTCAGCTTTCCCAAATTACCGTCGGTGAGGAATTTCATGTAACTTTCGGGTTTCACCTCCAATATATTTTCTATCCTCTATTCGTCCTCGTCTTTTTCAGCTGCCAAAACGTCGTTATCAACCGCGGCAGGAGTTACTGTAGATAGTTGTTTTTCCAGTTCCCTAATCCTTCGATTCAGCTTGGTAACCTTCCGTTTCAATCCCAGACGTTGAACAATGTCGAGGAACCCGGTGAAAATAACTCCTGCACCAAATGATATAAAAAAAATCATATAACTCGGTACGTTAAGATCAATGAAGTCGTAGTACTTCAGATGAACGGGGATGTTATTCTTCAAAGAAAACGTAATAACAAACAGCACAACCAACATAGCAATTATCGTAGAGAGAAGTTTCATCCTAAACCTCCTTATTTTTTATCGAAAAAAGGCAATAACG